>JBAZUW010000039.1:0-22580 GCA_041661205.1 Phycisphaerales bacterium | reverse complement strand
GGGCGAGTCTTCGAACTCCGCCGAAATGTCATCGAAGACGTCAATGCGGATGCCCCCGGCCCCGGTCAGGCACGCCGCCGTCGCCCCGTCGACCTCCACCATCCGCCACTCCAGCCGGGCGGCATCGTGCAGCCAGTCGCCCACAGCAGCCGCGATGGGCATCAAAATGTCATACGCCGCCGGGCGTTTGCGCGGGGGCAGCGCGTGCCACCACTGGGAAATGGCATCGGCCAGCTCCGGCGTGTCGTGTTTTTCCTGGTCCGCGGCGATCCCCGTGCTCTCGCACAGCTCGACAAACCGCCCGAGCAGCTCATTGATCGCGGCTTCCTCGTCACGCTTGAGCTCGCGCGGCGGCATGGGCTTGCCATCCTTGCCACGTGGCACGGGCTTCCAGCCCGTGTCCTTGCGGCTCCCATCCCGAGACGGAGGGCCGCCCCGGCTTGAGCCTCGATTCGGTCCTCGGTTTGGTTCTCGGTTCGGTCGGGGGCCTTGCTGCATGAGTCGCTCCGCTGAGGTGGCCAAGCGTAAGCCGGGCACGATGAAGGGCAGGAAGGACAGAGGCCGGGGGCCTGTGCCACAAGATTGGGTAGGACCCGCGGCCCGCCGCGACGTTACTCTTCCCCCGCATGTCCACACCCGCCCTGCGTGATCTCACGTCCACCATGCTCGCCACCGAGGCCAAGATCCGGCTCGGCGGCGGCACCACCGCCATCGAGCGCCAGCACGAGAAGGGCCGCCTCACCGCCCGCGAGCGCGTCGACAAGCTCATCGACCCCGGCTCATTCTTTCAGGAGCTCGGCCTGTGGGCGGCCTTCGAGATGTACAAGGAATACGGCGGCGCCCCCGCGGCGGGCGTCGTTACAGGTATCGGCCAGGTCCATGGCCGCCACTGCATGATCATCGCCAACGACGCCACCGTGAAGGCCGGCGCGTTTTTTCCGATGACCTGCAAGAAGATCATCCGCGCCCAGACCATCGCGATGGAGGCGCGCCTGCCCTTGATCTATCTGGTGGATTCGGCGGGCGTCTTTCTGCCTCTCCAAGAAGACGTCTTCCCCGACACCGACGACTTCGGGCGAATCTTTCGCAACAACGCGGTGATCAGCGCGGCAGGCATCCCGCAGATCGCCGCGATCATGGGGTATTGCGTCGCCGGGGCGGCTACCTGCCCGTGCTCTGCGACACGCTGCTCATGACCGAGGGGAGCGGGCTCTACCTTGCCGGCCCCGCGCTGGTCAAGGCTGCCATCGGGCAGGAAGTGACGGATGAAGAGCTCGGCGGCGCGAGCATGCACGCCAGCATCAGCGGCACGATTGATTTCAAAGAAAAGGATGATGAGAGCTGTCTTGAGCGGCTGCGGGGGCTACTTGCCAAGTATGGCCTCCGTGAGCTTGACGACAAGTACTTCGTGGTACATCGAGTGAGGGCGACCCGTCTTGCGGCTAAGGATGCGAGCGAGATCTACGACGCCTTCACCGACAAACCCGGCGCGCAGTACGACGTCAAGCAGGTCATCGCGTGCCTTGTGGATGCTCGAATGGAGCCCCCGGCGCAAGCCGGGGGGTCGGAACCTGCCTCCGCACCAACGCAACCCCCCGGCTCGCGCCGGGGGCTCCATCAGCAGCCCGACTTCGACGAATACAAAGCCGACTTCGGCCAATCCCTCGTCTGCGGCTACGCCACCATCGGCGGGCACGCCTGCGGCATCGTCGCCAACCAGAAAAAACTCGTCCAGCGCATCATGCCCGGCGGCAAGACCGGCCCGACCAAAGCCGTGCAAATGCCCGGGGTGATCTACGACGACAGCGCCGACAAAGCCGCCCGGTTCATCATGGATTGCAACCAGCGAAAGATCCCCACCGTCTTCCTGCACGACACCACCGGGTTCATGGTCGGGCGCGACAGCGAGCAGGGGGGCATCATCCGCGCCGGCGCCAAAATGGTCAACGCCATGAGCAACTGCGTAGTGCCCAAGATCGTGGTGATCACCGGCGGCAGCTACGGCGCCGGCAACTACGCGATGTGCGGGCGCGCCTTCGACCAGTTCATGGCCTTCGCCTGGCCCAGCGCCAAGTGTGCCGTGATGGGCGCCAACCAGGCCACCGGAGTGCTGACAACCATCGAGGAAGCCAGCCGCAAACGCAAGGGCGAAACCATCGACCCCGAAGCCCACGAGAAGATCTACGCCGCCATCCACGCGGCTTACACCCAGCAAACCGCCATCACCCACGCCGCGGCCCGGGGCTGGGTCGATCGCATGATCGAACCCCACAAAACCCGCGACGAACTCATCGCGGCACTCAGCGCCGCGAACCAGGGATGGGATTACTCGCGCGAGTTCAAGACAGGCGTCTTGCAGACGTGAGCTGACCAGAAATGAAAACCCCCTCTCGGAGAGAGGGGGTACTCAAGGTTCACTTGTCCGGCTCGCTTACTTCTTGTCCTTGTACTTCGCCGCCTCCGCGTCGGTCATCTTGGTGACCTTCTCGATGGTCACGGTCTCGACGGGCACGTCGCTGGGCATGGGGCCCTTGGCACCGGTCTTGACGGCCTTGATGGCATCGACGACTTCGGTGCCGGCGACGACCTTGCCGAAGACGGCGTAGGCCGCCCCGTCGCGGGACTGGTCGAGGAAGGCGTTGTCGGCAACATTGATGAAGAACTGGCTGGTGGCCGAGTCGGGCACGTTGGTGCGGGCCATGGCGATGGTGTACTTGGTGTTCTTCAGGCCGTTCTTCCACTCGTTCTTGATGGGGGCGTCGGTCTTCTTCTGCTGCATGTCCGGGGTGAAGCCGCCACCCTGGATCATGAAGTTGGAGATGACGCGATGGAAAATCGTCCCGTCGTAGAAGCCCTTGTCGACGTACTTGGTGAAGTTCTCGACGCTGATGGGGGCTTTTTCCTTGTCGAGCTGCAGAACGATGTCACCCTTGCTGGTCTTCATATTGATGTACACGAAACGCTCCTTGGCCGGCTTCTCGTCGCCGGCGTGGTCTTTCGGGGCCTCGGTCTTGGGTTGCTCTTTCTTCGGCTCTTCCTTGGTCGGCTCGGTGTGGGCGGGCTGGGTAGCCTGGGCGACGGCGGCCGAAGCAAGCACGAACGCGCCAAGCAGGACGCCGAGGTTTCGCAGGTGGTAGGTGCGCATCGTGAACGATCCTTTCAAAGAGCCGCGAGAGACGACCGCGGCATGGGGGAGAACGCCGAAAAATCCGGCTCCATAGTAGGACGCGGCACCCGCCCGGTAGTTCACCCAAACCCGGCGCGCGGCCGGAGAAGCCGCCGTGGTCTATTCAATTGGCACGTAGCTCGGCACACCCAAGCCCGCCCCACCGGCGATCGCCCGATATCCTTCGGCTCGGTCGCCCTGTGCGTCGGGGTACAGCGCACGGGGTCACCCTGGAGTCACTGATGAACCTGTCGAATCTCTCCCGCCTTTCGCGTGGTGTTGCCGCGTTCGTGGTTGTTGCCCTCGCCGGGCTCGCCCCGGCCCAGGATGTGAAGTTCGAGAAGTACACGCTGCCCAACGGAATGACGGTGATTCTGCACGAGGATCACACCCTGCCGATCGTGGGTATCAACACCTGGTTCCACGTCGGCGCCAAGGACGAACCCGCAGGGCGCTCCGGCTTTGCCCACCTCTTCGAGCACCTCATGTTCATGGGCACCGAGCGAGTGCCGGGCAGCCAGTTCGACATCATTATGGAAACCGGGGGTGGGGCCAACAACGCCAGCACCAGCTTCGACCGCACCAACTACTTCTCGAATGGCCCTTCGGCGCTGTTGCCCACGCTCTTGTGGCTGGACGCGGACCGGCTTGAAGACCTGGGCCGCACCATGAATCTGGAGAAGCTCAACAAGCAGCGGGATGTGGTGCGGAACGAACGCCGCCAGAGCATCGAGAACGCGCCGTACGGCAAGGCCGAGCTCGCGATCACCGAGATCATGTTCCCCGCCGGGCATCCGTACCACTACGAGGTGATCGGGCGCCACGAAGACCTTGAAGCCGCCACCGTGCAGGATGTGAAGGACTTCTTCGGCACCTTTTATGTGCCCAACAACGCCAGCCTCGTCGTCAGCGGCGACTTCAAGAGTGACGAGATCAAGCCCCTGGTGGCCAAGCTCTTCGGCACGATCGCCAAGGGCGCCGAGCCGATGCACAAAGCCGCCCCGGCCCAGAAACTCGGCAGAGTCGTTCGCGCCGTCGCGCTGGATCAGGTGCAGTTGCCCAAGATCGCGATGTGCTACCACAGCCCCAGCCAGTTGGCCGAGGGTGATGCGGAGATGGACCTGCTGGGCGCGGTGCTGAGCCAGGGCAAGAGCAGCCGCCTGTACAAGCGCCTGGTGCTGGACGAAAAGCTCGCGAGCGACGTGAGCGCGTATCAGGCGTCGAGCCTGCTGCAGAGCGTCTTCCGGATCGATGTGACCGCCGTCGAAGGGGCGGACCTCGACAAGATCGAGCAGATCACCGACGAGGAGGTCAATCGCCTGCTGAAGGAGGGGATCACGAGCGAGGAGCTGGAGCAGCGCAAGGCGACGATCGAGCTGGGCAAGCTCAGCCAGTTGCAAAGCCCCGCCTCGGTGGCCGACAAGCTCAACGAATACGAGTACTTCTGGGGCGACCCGGGTGGCTTCAAGCGCGACCTGGATCGCTATCGCAACGCGACCCCCGAGACCGTGACCAACTGGGCCCGCAAGATCATCACGCAGGACTCACGCCTCATCATGCGCGTGCTGCCGGACCAGCCCGACCGGGGCGAAACCCCCCGCGACCAGCGCCCCAAGGACTTTGCTCCTTCAGCGTTCGCGCCGCCCGCTCCGGAGACCTTCACCATCGGCTCCGGAACTCAGGTCATGCTCTGGCACAAGCCGGAGTTGCCCTTGGTAAGTGTTGATTTCGTCTTTACCCCAGGCGGTCCGCTCGACACCCCCGCCAAAGCCGGAGAGCACACCCTGGCCGCCCAGATGATGGGCGAAGGCGCGGGGCCATACACCGCCTCGCAGTTTGCGGATGCCGTGCAGGGCATCGGCGCCACCTTCAACGCCGGAGCGGGCACCGAGAGCGGCAGCGTCTCCATGACCGTCGTCAAACGCAACTTCGATAAGGCCATGGACCTGGCCCGCTTAGCCCTGCGCGAGCCGACCATGAAGGCCGACGACTGGGAACGCGTGCAGCGCCTCCACATCGACGACCTCAAGCAGGCCTCCGACAACCCCATGGTCGTCGCAGGTCGCGTCGGTCAGCGCGTGCTCTTTGGCGATGCCAGCCCCTACGCCTGGCCGAGCGACGGCACCGAGGCCACCGTCGCCAAGCTTTCGCTCGACGACATCAAGCACGCCCAGCAGCATCTCTTCAGCCCCGGCCACCTCACGGTGGTCGTCGCCGGCGACGTCACCAAGGACGAAGTCTCCAAGGCCATGGCCAAGCTCTTCGACGGTTGGAACGGGGGCGACGCCCGCAAGCCCGCATCCGCCATCGCCCCGATTGCCTCCAAAGACCTTCGCGTGGTGCTGGTCGACAAGCCCGGTGCCGTGCAGACCGTCATCCGCTACGTCACCCCCGGCCCCCGCGCGGCCGACGACAAGCGAGTCGCCTACCGCCTGCTCAACACCATCCTGGGCGGCAGCTTCACCAGCCGCCTGAATGCCAACCTGCGCGAAGCCCACGGCTACACCTACGGCGCCGGCTCGCGGTTCATCATGAGCGCCAGCACCGGCTACTTCCTGGCGCGTGCGTCCGTGAAGGCCGACGTGACCGGCGAGTCGCTCAAGGAGTTCGCGGCTGAGTTCAGCCGCATCCGCAAAGGCGACATCTCCGAGAGCGAAGTCACCAAGGCTCGCGAGACGCTGCGCACCGACACCATTCAGAGCTTCGAGGGCGTGGGCGGCACGGTGGGCACCGCCGCGGGGTTGGTGATCGACGGCCTGCCGTTTGAATCCCTCGGCCAGGACGTAGCGGCCATGCAGAAGGTGGGCGCGGGCGAACTCAACGCGATGGCCGCGGCCGCCCTGCCCATCGACCAGGGTGTGCTCGTGCTCATGGGCGACAAAGACCTCATCAAGAAGCAGATCGAGGGCCTGGGCCTGCCCGAGCCGGTGGAATACACCGTGGAAGGGGAGCCGGTGAAGGGATCGAAGTAAGCCACGAAAGGTACCTACTGAATCTTGTGGCACAGGCCTCCGGCCTGTGCCTTCTTTTTCTCTGTGACATCGTCAGCCTGCTCCAAACAACGCCGGTCGAAGGTTGGTAGGACATGGGCCGGAGGCCCGTGCCACTAGTTAGGGAAGGTAAGAATCTCACCCATGCCCGACACCGCCTCTCATCCCCTTCGTGTCGCCGTCGTCACGGGCTCGCGCGCTGAATATGGCCTGCTGCGTCCCGTCATGCGGGCCATCGCCGCGCGCCCCGAGCTTTCATTGCTCGTGGTGACCGCGGGCTCTCACCTGGTGCTGCCCGGCGAGACCTTTCGCGATGTGAAGGCCGACTTCCCCATCGCCGGCATCGTTCCCATGCAGGTGGCGGGGCGCACCGGGCGCGATGAAGACGTGCAATCCGTCGGGCGCGGCGTAGGCCGCTTCGGGCGTGTCTTTGGCGAGATCACACCGGATCTTGTGGTGGTGCTGGGGGACCGCATCGAGGCGTTCGCGGCCGCCACCGCCGCCAGCCTGGGGGGCCTGCCCCTCGCGCACATACACGGGGGCGACCGTGCGGAGGGAATCGCCGACGAAGCGATGCGCCACGCGATCACCAAGTTGGCTCACATACATTTTCCCGCGACGCGCGAAAGCGCCGACCGGCTGATCCGCATGGGTGAGGATGCCGCCCGCGTCCACATGGTCGGGTCGCCCGCGCTGGACGAGCTGGCCTCGATGCCCGCCGCCAGCGACGAGACATGGGCCGAGCTTGGCAAGCCCGAGGTGGTCTTCCTGATGCACCCCTCGCGGGGGGATGCCGCCGCCGAACGCAGCCTCGCCGAGGCGCTGCTCGCGAGGCTGAGTTCCAAGCGTGTACTGGCCATGCATCCGAATCTGGATTCGGGGCGCGAGGGGATCATCGAGGCGATCACGCAGGAGCAGGCCCGCCGCCCTGAGGGGTTTGTGGCGCGGGGGCACCTTACCCGAGCCCTGTTCGTGGGAGTCCTGAAGCGGTTATGCGCGGAGCGGGGCGTTCTGGTGGGCAACAGCTCGGCGGCACTCATTGAGGCGGCCGCCCTCGGGCTCGCGGCGGTCGATATCGGCCCGCGCCAGGCGGGTCGCGAGCGGTTTGGCAACGTCATTAGTATTGCCGGGGCGCTGGAGCTGGGCGAAGCCCTCGAAAAAGCCACACCAATCCCCCCCGGATCGGTGGAGCACGGCTACGGCGACGGGCACGCCGGGGAGAAAATCGCGGCATTTCTCGCGAAGGTCGACGCAAAAGCCCAGGGCTTCAGCCGCAAACGCTGCGCGTATTAGCGCGCATCCCGGAAAAGTGGACCAAAGTCGCGTTATGCGGGTGCCGATGGTGGATGAAGCCGGGGACGGACCCCCGGAGGGAGCCCACCATGACCGTCGTTGCACAAGAGCGTTAGCAGGTAGTTGCCGGCGCGATCCGTGAGATCAGCCATATCGCAACGCTGCCGGAAATCACCGTCAAAATCGTCGAGCTCGTCGAAGACCCCAAGAGCACGGCCCAGGACCTGCACAAGGTTATCTCGGCCGACCCGGCGCTCTGCAGCCGCATCTTGAAGGTGGTCAATAGCTCCTTCTATGGCCTGCCGGGGCAAATTGCCTCGATCAACCGCGCCATCGTGATGCTCGGCCTCAACGCCGTGAAGAACATCGCGATTGCCGCCAGCTTGGCCAAGCTCTTCCGGGGCGGCGACCTCACGCCCAACTTCTCTGCCAAAGACCTCTGGACGCACTGCAACATCACCGCAGGTGCCAGCAAGATGATCGCCAACGCCCTCAAGCTCGGCCTGGCCGACGAGGCGTTCCTGGCCGGCCTCATCCACGACATCGGCATCATGGTCGAGATGCAGTACGACCGCCCCAAGCTGCTCGACGTCCTCCGCCGCACCGGCGCCGACACCAAGGGCATCCCCGCCAGCGACATGCTCGCCAACGAGGCGGCCGTCTACCAGGCCACCCACGAAGACTTCGGTGCCGGGCTCTGCGAGAAGTGGAAGTTCCCCAAGAACTTCGCCCTCGTCACCGGCTTCCACCACCAGCCCATGAAGCTGGCGGCCGAAACCCGCACGCTAACCGCCATCGTCCACGTCGCCGACCGCCTGGCCGCGGACACCGGCATGGGCTTCCGCCAGGACATCATGAACACCGCGGTCGACCCCGCCGTGCTTGACCACCTGAAGATGACCGCCGAAAAGCTGGCGGAACTCAAGGCCCTCGTTCAGCAGCAGGCGGGCGACCTTGCCGGGCTGCTCGCGGCCTGAAACGAACTCTCTTTCTCCCTCCGGGCGGACGATTGGACACAATCGGCCGCTCTTTTTGTTTAAAGTGGCGGAGTGGCGGAGTGGCAAAGTGGTCAAGTGGTCAAGTGGTCAAGTGGTCGAGTGGTGAAGTAGTGAAGTCACGACGCGTGCAATCGCTTCCTGCTTCTCCTCTACTCTCTCTCTCTCCTACTTCTGATCTTCTTTTCTCTCCTGCACTCTCTGCGCCTCTGTGCCTCTGTGGTGAACCTCTTCCTCCTACCCCGATATCCTGACTGAACATGCCCGACGCCCCGCCCCTCACGCCCGCTCCCGCCAAGCCCGGGCCCGCCTCGCGCATCCGTCTCAAGAATCCCAACCAGGCCGGGCGCCACATCTCCCCCTGGTCGCTCAACGAGCGACTGGGCATGCTGGCGTGGATCATCGTGGACACACTGCTGTGCCGCCCCTCGCCCAAGTTTTTTAACGGCTGGCGTCTCTTCTGGTTGCGCCTTTTCGGATGCAAAATCTCCGGCAACCCCTTTGTGCACCCAAAGTCCATCATCAAGATCCCCTGGCAGCTCACCCTTGAAGACCGCTGCGCCCTGGCCCCGCACGCGGAGATCTACAACCTCGGCCATGTGACCCTCAAGGCCCGCTGCACCGTCGGGCAATACACCTATGTCTGTGGCGGCACCCACGACCTGCTCGACCCCATGCTCCCTCTCCAGGTGGGCGACATCGTGATCGGCGTCGAAGCGTTCATCGGGGCCAAGGCGCTCATCCTGCCCGGGGTTGAAATCGGCGAGGGCGCCGTGCTGGGGGCCGGGGCCGTCGCCACCAAAGACCTCGAGCCCTGGACCATCTACGGGGGCAACTCCGCCAAGCCCATCAAGAAGCGAGAGATGCGCCGCTGATAGGGCGGTGACGCGCCGTGAGGCGGCCGTCGCGTTGCACCACAGGACGCAACAAAGTTCCATTTTCGCAGGATGGTTGGTCTTGGCGCAATCCCAAGCCGCGGGTAATCTCCGCATCACGTGCGGGAAAGTTCTCGGGCGTGCGCTGCGGGGTGGGGCGTCGTGGCGCGTGGTGTGAGCCATTGGGGGGCGGCGAGCGTTCGCCGCGGGGTCATTCGATCTTCTTTTTTTAGGGGACAATCTCATGCGTGCAAAAAACCTGCTGGCAGGTCTGGCGGCGGTGGCGACGGCGTGCGGCTTCGCACAGGCCCAAGCCGTCTTCCCTGACGTCATCCTCGCGGACATCACCAACACCCAGAACTACGGCGCGGTCGGCGGCATCCGTGGCTACGCCATCGGGTCCAACACCTGCAACATCGGCACCGCCAACCTCGCCTGGGTCAACTCCGGCTCGCCGGGTTTGGCCATGAACGCCTTCCGCATCCATGACGGTCGCATGATCCAGCTCGGGCTCGGCTTTGCCAAGACCGCCTGCTGTGCCGCGGCCGGCAGCGGCTGCCAGTCCTTCGGTGGCGGGCCCTGCAACGGTGCGGGCGGGAGCCAGCTCGGCGCCGGTTGCCTTGACATCTACTCCGCAGGTTTCAACGGCGGGCAAAGCCGCCTCGCCCCGCGCTCGACTATGAACGGCTTCACCGGCGCGTTCAGCAGCTTCCCCGGCACCAGCGGCGACGCCATCTTTCGCCGCGTGCAGATCCCCCAGAGCGACCTGACCGCCGCCAACTTCCCCGGCGCGCGATACTTCATCGAAGGCGTGTACGTCGCCCAGGACGACGCCCCCGCCGGCGCGGGCCTCAACAACGCCACCAGCAAGCAGGTCAATGTCGACGGATCGTTCAACCTCACGCCCACCGGGGCGGCGTTCGTCGGCAAGCCCGCGATCCGCCTCTGGCGCGAGCAGGGGCTTGGCGTCAACCAGCCCGATACCTCGGTGATCGTCGGCACCGTGACCGTCCCCACCGAAGGCACCTTCCACACCGCCTACAAGGTCAGGCAGCTCACGCCCACCAGCTGGCGCTACGACTACGCCGTCTACAACCTCAACTCCGACCGCTCGGGTGGTTCCTTCAGCGTGCCCGTTCCCCCCGGCACCAACGTCACCGACATGGGCTTCCATGCCCCGCTCTACCACTCCGGCGAACCCTACAGCAACACCCCCTGGACCATGACCAGCACCAGCGGCAGCGTCACCTGGTCCAGCCCCCAGACCTTTGCCCAGAACCCCAACAGCAACGCGCTGCGCTGGGGCACCATGTACAACTTCTGGTTCACCGCCGACTCCGGCCCCGCCGCGGCCACCAGCAACGCCACCCTCGGGCTCTTCAAGCCCGGCGCGGTAACCAGCCTGACCATCCCGGTGCAGGTTCCCACCGGCCCCGCCTGCAACCCGGATCTCAACGCCGACGGCAACATCGATCAGGGCGACATCGACTACATCGACAATGTCGTCGCCGGCGGTGCCAACCCCACCAACATCGATGCCGACTTCAACAAAGACGGCAACGCCGACCAGGCCGACGTTGACGCGGTGATCGGTGTCGTCGCGGGTGAAGCCTGCCCCTCCTAAGGCGCACGCAACGACCCTCGACCGACTTCTCGAACCCCGGCGATCGCTCGCCGGGGTTTTTTCGTTTTTGACAGTGACGGTCGCTGCGGCCAGCCCGGAAAGCCCGCCCCCGCCTCCGTACCCTCACCCCATGCGAGTGCTGCTGACCAACGACGACGGAATCCACGCCCCAGGCATCCGGGCCATGCTGACGGCCTTGCTCGACGCTCCGGTTGACGGCCGCCCCCGCCACGGCGGTCCCCTCTCGAACCGTTCACCCTCCGCAGTCACCCGCGCGCCCCGCCACGCGGTGCTCGTCGTTGCCCCCATGACTGTGCAGAGCGCCACCAGCCATGGCGTGACGTTCCATGAGCCCCTCATGATCCGCGATGAGCCCCTCGAAGCCGGCACCACCGGCATCGCAGTGGGAGGGAGGCCCGCTGACTGCGTCAAGCTCGCCCTTACCACGCTCTGGCCCGAGGTGTTTGGCGAAGGTTCGCTGCCCGATCTCGTCGTCAGCGGCATGAACGCGGGGGCCAACTGCGGCATCAACGTCATTTATTCCGGCACCGTCGCCGCCGCCCTCGAAGCTGCGTTCCTCGGCGTTCCCTCCATCGCCGTCAGCATGATGCTGGCCAAAGGCACGCCCAACTTCGCCTTAGGAGCCCAGTGGGCTCGCCAGACCATCGACTTGCTTGTGGCGGGCGGGCTGCCCAAAGCCCACGAGTGCCTCAGCGTCAACATCCCGCCCACCGACGACCTCTCGCTGGATGCCCCTTTGCCCCCGGTCCACGTGTGTGCCATGAACACCCACGGGCTGGTGGACAAGTACGAGCGCCGCGTCAGCCCCGCCGGCGAAACCTATTACTGGGCCGCGGGGTACGGGCTGGACTTTCGCGGCACCGAGCCGGGCACCGACGTGGACCATCTTCTCAAGCGCCACATCACCGTCACCCCGCTCAAATTCGACCTCACCCAGCACGCCACCCTGCCGGCGTGGGCCTCACGCGTTACGAACAGGGCCCTGGGTAGCACGTAAAACCCGCCCGGTTGCCCTAGTCACGCACCGCCAAACGCGATAGGCTGAACGCACCAAGGAGTTTGCCATGGCCAGCATGATCAAGTTCACCAACAACCTGAAGGACTGCTCCACCGACTCGGGCTTCCAGTTTGAGTTCTACTGCGATACCTGCGGCACCGGCTGCATGTCGCAGTTCAAGCACTCCAAGATGGGGGCCGCCGGCACCGTCTTCAAGGTCGCCAGCAACTTCTTCGGTGGCCTGGGCGGGGCCAGCGGCGCCACCGACGACGCCCGCGAACTGATGCGCGGCAAAGAACGCGACGAAGCTCTGCGCGAAGCCGTCGAAGAAGCCAAGAAGAACTTCAAGCTCTGCGGGCGCTGCGGCAAGTGGGTATGCGAAGAAGCCTGCTGGAACGAAAAACGCAACCTCTGCGAAACCTGTGCCCCAGACCTGGATGAAGAACTCGCCGCCGCCCAGAACACCGCCAAGATGGAGCAGATCTGGCGCAAGACCCGCCAGACCGACATGCTCGACGGCGAGATCGATGTGCGCCAGAGCGATGGCAAGCCCAAGGAGGCCGCCCTCAAATGCACCGCCTGCGGCGCGGATGTCGTGGGCAAGTTCTGCGGCGAGTGCGGGGCCGCCGCCCCCGCGGGCAAGAAGCACTGCACGAGCTGCGGCAACGAGGCGAGCGCGACGGCTAAGTTCTGCGGCACGTGCGGGGAAAAGCTCTAAGCAAAGTTGCAACGTGCCACTGACCTCCCGTGCCACTGACTTCTTCACGCTCTGGTGAAGAAGTCAGTGCCGAACTACCCATACCTGTCGCCACCGAACACTGACCCCGCAGACGGGGTCAGTGGCACTTCACATCCCCCGCTCAGCCTTCAACTCCTGCGCCAGCGCCTCGGCCAAGTACTCATACTGCGCCATCGCGTTGTACACCTGCGCACTGATCCGCACGAACCGCTCGGGCCGCCCGGCCAGCCCCCACACCGGCACCTGAATCTTGTGCTTCGCAAGCAGTGCGTCTTGCAGGGCATCGTGATATTTGCTGGGCCGGGCCGCGAGCTTTGCCTGGCGGGCTTCGTCGTGCGAGGGGAGCGCCATGGTGCAAATCGAGCCGATCATGCTGTCCGGCACGGGTGGGGCGATGCCCAGCCTTTTGCAGATGACATCGCGCCCGCGCAGGCACAACTCGCGGTTGTGCCGCATCACGGCCTGCCAGCCAGCCAGCACATCGCCGCCTCCGCCGAGCGCCGCCCCGATCTCGCGCCCCATGAACTCAATCGCCTTGGGGATGCTGTACGCCTGCGTGTAATCGCTGGTGCCCTGGTAATCAAACTCGGTGAGAAACTGGCTGCGCCCGGGCCTGGGCTTTTCGGCGTTGTTCGAGAGCACCAGAGGCCGGAAGCCCGCCTGCTTGTCGGGCCTCACCCACAGAAACGCCGATCCTTTCGGCGAACAAATCCACTTGTGGCAGTTGGCGGTGTAGTAGGCCGCGCCCAGTTCGCGCAAGTTCACCGTCGGCACCATGCCCGGCGCGTGGGCGCCGTCGACCAGCGTGTCGACGCCAAAGGCCGCGAGTTCCTTGACGAGCGTCTCCACCGGCAGCACCAGGCCCGTGGGGCTCGTCACGTGGCTCACGAGCGCGAGGCGCGTGCGGGGCGTGACTTGGTCCAAGTACGCCTGCACCACGGCGTCGGGCGATGGGCACGGGAAGGGAATGTTCGCGTACGTCACCTTCGCCCCATGCCGGGCGGCCGCCTGCCGCAGCGAGTTCTGGCACGCCGGGTATTCGTGGGCCGAGATCAGAATCTCGTCGCCGGGATTCAGCCTGAGATTGGCCGCGACCGTCGCCACACCCGTCGAAGCGTTGGGAATCAGCGCCAAGTCCGCCGCGTCGCACCCCACGAACCCCGCGAGAGCCGCCCGCACCTCGTCCATCACGCCCTCGTGATGTTCCACGAAAAACGCCACCGGCTCGGCCTCCAGCAACCCCCGCCAGCGGGTCTGCTCCTCCAGCACCGCGCGCGGCGTCGCCCCAAAGCTCCCGTGATTCAGAAACACCCACGAAGGGTCGAGCGTCCAGTGCTTCGCGAGGGGTGACGGCATGGGCAGGTCGGGCATGCAGAAGCGTACGTGCGCGAGGTGATTCTCATGGCTGCCGGTGGGACAGGCGGGACGCCTGTCCACGTGATGGCGAAGACTCGCAACGGCGTCAGACGCCTTCAATTCGGACAGGCGGGACGCCTGTCCCACCGGCAGCCAGCAGAGACCGTCTACCCTCGCCCGATGTCATTCGGACTCGGACATGGCCGCCAGCTCGACGACGCCCCCGGCGTCGTGGGCGTCTCCGCGCAAGACCTCCCGCCCCTGCCCGACGAGGCGATCTCCAACCCCGAGCTCGCACGCATCGACCCGCGTGCCTGGTTCAAAGACCCGGCCGCGCCCTTCGAAATCGAAATCGGCAGCGGCAAGGGCTCCTTCCTGCTCCAGGAGGCCGCGGCCAACCCGAACACCAACTACCTCGGCATCGAGTGGGCCCGCGAGTTTTACCTCTACGCCGCGGATCGCATCCGCCGCCGCGTGCTGCCGAACGTCCGCATGCTGCACACCGACGCGTCTGAATTCCTCCGCTGGCGCTGCCCCGCGGCGATCGTCCGCGTGATCCACTTGTACTACAGCGACCCCTGGCCCAAGAGCCGCCACCACAAGAATCGCGTGATTCAAGACCGTTTCCTCGCCGAGGCCCACCGCGTGCTCATCCCCGGGGGCGAACTGCGCGTCGTGACCGATCACGTCGAGTTGTGGGCATGGTGTGAAGAGCACTTCACGAGGTGGACGTCAGCGGCTGCATCGGGTACTTTGGGTGGCCCGGCGGTCCCCGCCGGGTCCGGTCCGCCGTTTGTCCGCCGCGACTTCATCGCCCCCACCTGGGCCGACGATGACGAACTCATCGGCACCAACTACGAAAAGAAGACCCGCGCCGAGGGCAGGCCCCCAAACTCCTGCGTCCTCGTCAAGCACTAAACGAACCCCCCGCGCCAGCGTGGGGCCGCCCTCGCATCCACACCGGTTCTACCTCAGGAAGTCGCAAGCAGCTCGATCGTTTTGGCCACGCGTGGTCTCACGGCCTCACGCTGGCGCGTGGGCTTCGTGGTTCGCCCTACAGCGTCACGCGATTGATCGCAATGAAATCCGTCGGCACCCGCTGCCCGCCGCACTCGGTGATGAGCCGCGCCAGCTGCCCCCGGTGATACGTCGAGTGATTGAAGACGTGCACCAGAATGTCGCGCAGAGTCGAGCCGAACTTGTCCCCGCTGCTGGCGGCATACCGCACCTCGCGGTCCAGGGCCGCGTCATCCAGCGAGTCAATGAACCTGCCCCACGCCTTGTCCGCCTCCTCGCACATCTTGCGTTGCGTCTCCAGGCTGCTCACCGGAAACCAGTCCGACGGATTCTCGTACGCCGTGCCGTGAATCCGCCACAGCCACACCTGGCGCGCCAGCGCGTTGTGTGCAAGCAGCGACATGGCCCGGTCATACACCCGCCCGTGCCGCTCCTCCTGCGGGATCGACTCCAGCGACTCCATCACGCGGGCATTCGCCCAGGTCTCGTAGCGCAACATCTCGCGATAGTGGTCGATCACGTTCATCTGTGCTGTTCCCTTTTGTTTCCTGCCGCTGGCTCCCGCCTCATCCCGTCACCGGCTTATGCCTCATCCCCGGGCGCTCGCGTCCCCGCCGCGGGGCGGCACAACCGCGCCATCTCCGCCACCGCCTCGCGCAGCCCCACAAACACGCTGCGGCTCACAATCGCGTGCCCAATATGCAGCTCGTTGATCCCCGGCAGCACGGCCACCGCCCGCACATTCAGGTAGTTCAGCGCGTGCCCGGCGTTGCACCGCATGCCCGCCGCCCGCACCTCGCCCCCGGCGATCGCCAGTTGCTCCAGCTCCGCGACCAGCGCTTTGTTGCGGTAATCCCCGCCCGCCTCGTAAAACGCGTGCGCATAGGGCCCGGTGTGCAGCTCGCACACATCAAACCCCGCGGCATGGGCCGCCTCCACCTGGCGCAGGTCCGCATCAATAAACGCCGACACCAGACACCCCGCCTGCCGCAGCCTCGACACAACGCCGGTCAGCATCGCCAGCTTCCCCGCGACGTCCAACCCCCCTTCGGTCGTCACTTCATTCCGCCCCTCCGGCACCAGCATCGCGCTGTGCGGCCGCAGCTCGGCGGCGAGCTTCACCATCTCCTCCGTCGCGGCCATCTCAAAGTTAAATCGCACCGGCGACACCTGCCGAATCAGCCGTGCATCGCGGTCCGTCACGTGCCGCCGATCTTCACGCAGGTGCACCGTCACACCATCAGCCCCGCCCAGCGCCGCCTCGAACGACGCCTGCACAATGTCGGGTTCGCCGTAGTGCGGCCCGCCCCGATACCGCGCCTGTCGCAGCGTCGCCACGTGATCGATATTGACCGAGAGCATGGGCATGATTAATGCTAGGACGGGCTACCCTGTACCCCAGATGCGTTTTGCCATCGTCACCACCGGTTCCCACGGCGACGTGCACCCCTTCATCGCCCTGGCCCTCGCGCTCAAGTTCCGTGGGCACGAGGTTATTCTCTTCTCCAATCCCTACTTCGAGAACGTCACCACCCGCGCGGGCGTCACCTTCGAACCCATGGGCGCGATGCTCGACCTGCGCGACATCAAAACCTTCCCCAAGCTCATGCACCCCTTCCTGGGCCCCAGCGTCGTCGTCAACGAGCTGCTCATTCCCAACATCCACGCCAGCCTCGACGAACTTGGCCCCAAGCTCGAAGCTTTCGCCCCGGACATGGTGGTGCACCACCACATCTGCGTCGGCGTGCCCTGGGTCACCGACGAGCTCCGCATCCCCCGCGCCTCGGTCGTGCTCGCCCCCATGCTGTGGTTCAGCCGAGGCGACGACTTTGTAGGGCCCGGCTGGGGAGGCGAAGCCCCGCACCCCTGGGTGCGCGGGCTCCGGCGCTGGGCCCAGCGCAGCGGGCGGGGCGGCATGCTCCGCTTCATGTTCGATCTCCCCATCAACCGCATGCGCCGTGAGCGAGGCCTCGCCGACGAGCGCGATGTCTACCTCTACTCAACCCGAGAGTCCGCCCTCAACCTCGGCCTCTGGTCCCCCGCCTTCCGCCCCGCCTTCGAGACCGACCCCAAGCCCAGCCTCATCTGCGGCTTTCCGTGGTTCGATGCCAACCCCGCCCAGCACACCGGCCAGACCGATCTCGACGCGTTTCTCGCCTCGTGCGAAGCGAAAGGCACGCCCCCCGTGCTCTTTTCCCTGGGCACCGCCGCGGTTCATGTTGCCGGGAAGTTCTACGACATCGCCGCCGAAACCTGCCAGAAGCTCGGCCGCCCCGGCGTGCTGCTGGTGGGCAACTCCGGGTGTCAGCCCAGGGGCCTCTCCGGCACGATCCGCGCCTTCGACTACGTCCCCTTCTCGACCATCATGCCCCGTTGTGCCGCCAGCGTGCACCACGGCGGGATAGGCACCACGGCTCAGGGCCTGCGCTCCGGGCGACCGACCGTCATCGTGCCCCACAGCCACGACCAGTTCGACAACGCCGCCCGCGCCTTCAGGCTCGGCGTGTCCCTCACGGTGCGTCGCTCGCGTCTTGGCGTGTCACGCCTGGTGGGGGCCCTCAGCCGCGTGCTGAACGAACCCGCCTTCGCCGCCCGCGCCGGAGAACTGGGGCCCAAGGTCGGCGAAGCCGACGGAGCCGCCGTCGCCGCAGAAGCGATCGAACGCGCCGCGATCAGTCACGATGTGCTGCGCCACCCCACCCGCCGCGCCCATCCGCCCCAGGAGTTCGCGGCCATGCCACCGACATAGCTCGTGCCAACCTGTCTGTGCCACGACGATGCGCCTCGCTTCGTCATGGTTCGGGTCCCATCGCACGACGATGCGAGGCGCATCATCGCGGCACGCTTTTCACCCCAGCACCAGGTTCACCATCTTCCCCGGCACCACGATGATCTTCTTCACCGTCTTGCCCGCGATGAGCTCCTGAATCTTCGCATCCGCCAACGCCGCGGCTTCCAGCACCTTCGCGCTCGCCCCCGCCGGCACCATCACCTTGCTCCGCATCTTCCCCATCACGCTCACCGGCACCTCAATTTCACTATCCACCAGCAGCGCCGGGTCGTGCGCTGGCCACGCCTGCAACGCCGCGAAACCGCGCTTGCCCGCCTTGGTCCAAATCTCCTCGGCCAGGTGCGGGGCGAATGGTGAAAGCACCAACGAGACCCGCGCCAGTTGATCGCGCGTCAGCACGCCCGCGGATTTGTCGGCCCCCGGCTTGTCCAGCCCGCTGGCGAGGTTCACCAGCTCGATCATCGCCGCGATCGCGGTGTTGAAACTCATCGCCTCGATGTCCGTCCCCACCTTGGCGATCGTCCGGTGCAGCTGCTTTTCGATCGCCGCGTCGGGAGCCGCGGATTCTCGCAGCGCCCCGGTCTGCTCGTCGGTCACTAGGCGCCAAAGCCGCTGCAAAAACCGGAACAAGCCGGTGATGTCGCGCGGGTTCCAGGGCTTGCTCGCCTCCAGGGGCCCCATGTACATCTCGTAAAGCCGGAACGTGTCGGCCCCGAACTCGCCGATCACGTCGTCCGGGTTCACGACGTTCTTCAGGCTCTTGGACATCTTGGCGACGATCTGCTTGAGCGCCGTGCCGGTGCCGCGTTCGACAAACACGCCCTCGCTCGGTTCCTCCACCTGGTCGGCCGCGACCAGCGTCTTGTCCGGCCGCTGAAACGAGAAGCTGGTGATCAGCCCCTGGTGAAAGAGCTTGCGGAAGGGCTCGGGCGTCGTCACAAACCCCAGGTCATACAGCACGTTCTGCCAGAATCGCGAATACAGCAAATGCCCCACGGCGTGCTCGCTGCCCCCCAAGTACAGGTCCACGCCCCAGCCGCCCCCGTCCGTCCCCGGCCCCATCCACGCCTTCTCGGCTTCCTCGCCCACAATCCGCTCATTGTTCTTGGCATCGCAGTAGCGGATGGCGTACCAACTGCTCCCCGCGCTGCCGGGCATGGTGTTGGTCTCGCGCTTCACCGGTGTCGAAGGGTCCAGCAGCAAAGGGTCCACGCCGGCCTCGCCTGCGGTGGTGTTCACCCACTGCGTCGCCTTCGCCAAGAGGGGCTTGGGCTCCTCGCTGTCCACCGGCGCATAGTCCGCCAGCGCCGGCAGCTTCACCGGCAGGGCGTCTTCACGTACCGGGTAGGGGTGGCCGCTCTGGTCGTACACGATCGGGAAGGGCTCACCCCAGTACCTCTGGCGGCTGAACGTCCAATCCCGCAGCCGGAAGTTCACACGCCGCGATCCCGCCCCAATCGATTCCAGCCAATCCATCATCCGCTCGCGCGCGTGAGGCGTGGTGTGCCCGTTGAGGCTCAACACGCTGTTGGCGGAGTTGGCCGCGATCCCCGGCTCGCCAAAGGCCTGCCCGAAGCTGGCGTAATACTCGCGCCGCTCGAACCGGTCGCGCAGGTCTCCAAAGCCGGTGATCTTGAGGTCATCGATCAACTCCAGCCACACCGCCCGGGTGCCGCCACGCCGAGCGCCAACCTCCGGCGGGTCCACCTCCACTTCCGGCTGGAGGCGCCGCTCGCGCACCACCGTCAGCACCACGTCCAGCGGCTCCAGCTCGCGCGTGCTGCTGGTCACCAGGCCCAGAAAGTCCGCCAGCTCCTCGCGCCAGTTGCCGTCGATGTTCCCATCCGGATACGCGTGCTCCGTGAAGTACCGCATCGCCAGCACCGCGCGGGGGTACACCACGTCCTTGATCGGGAGCTTGAACGCCTTGGCAAACTCAAAGTCGCGCTGGTCGTGCGCCGGCACCGCCATGATCGCCCCGGTGCCGTAACCCATCAGCACGTAATCACTCGCCCACACCGGGATCGCCTCGCCCGTGGCCGGATTCATCGCCATGTACCCGGTGAAGACGCCGGTCTTGACCTTGTTCTCCTGGCGCTCGGTGTCGCTGCGATGCCGCGCCGAGTGCACATACTCGTTCAGCACGTCGCGAATGGTGTGCGAAATGCCGTCATCCTGCAACGCCTTGGCGCACAACGGGTGCTCTGGCGCAACAACCATGTACGTTGCACCAAAGAGCGTGTCGGGGCGGGTGGTGAAGACTTTGAGTCGATCCCGGGTACCCCCTCTCTCCGAGAGGGGTATATTGCTCTGGGTACCCCCTCTCTCCGAGAGGGGTCCTGAACCATCATCACCCCCGCCCCTCCCCACAGTGGCCTCATGGATAAACAAGAACGGGTACTCATGTGCGGCGCTCGAAAGCCCGGCGGCCACCGGGTTCTCCAGCATGTATTTAGTGAACTCAGCGAAGTATTGTCCATCGCGCACAATGTGGTCAAAGCACTCCGGATCCCAAATTCTGCCAGCCGAGCCACGGCCTTCATTGATCTTCCTCGCCGAGAACCGTTTCACCCGCTCGCACAAGTTCGAAAGCTCTGAATCCTCAAGCGGCCTCATCAACCAGTGAACATGGTCCGGCATCACGCACGCCGCAAACACGCGGCATTCCTCCCCGTCGAAATGCCGGAGTGACTCAAGCACCGCCTCCCGTTCAGCCGGGACAAGCGCGACTCCCTCCTGGCAGCGCCATGTGACGAAATAGGTTGCTCCCGCAAGTCGCAAATGCGGCAAGTTGCGCTCGGTTCGCACCAAGTCACCAACCGCTCCCCGCACCCCTTCCGGGAACGGATCGCGTCCGACAAAGTCGCGAGGCCTCATCGCCAGTGCGGGATTCTTGAATAGGTTCGCGATCTCCTCCCGAGAAAGTCCCCCCGACTTCGCGGCACCCAACGCTCGAGTATCTTCGTTGGTTTCGGTTCGCCCCTCTCGGAGAGAGGGGGTACCCAAGACCTCAAACTCCACCTCCGCGCCCTCACTCCTCCCGATCCACTCCCGCTGCATCGTCCGTGTGCTCTCGGGCCATTCCAACCCCTCAATCTGCCGCAGCAGCCGGTCGGCGTACGCCGTGATCCGGAACATCCACTGCTTCAGGGGCTTGCGCAGCACCGGAAACCCGCCCCGCTCGCTGCGCCCGTCAATAACCTCGTCGTTCGCCAGCACCGTGCCCAGCTTCGGGCACCAGTTCACCGTCGTCGTCGAGAGATACGCCAGCCGGTAGCTGTCGATGATCCGCCGCTTCTCTTCCGCCGTGCAATCCGCCCACGACCGCGGCACCCGCTCCAGGGGCGCCGCCTCATCGGCCTTGCTGTTCACCTGCAGGGGCAGCTCGCCCCGCTCCAGCTTCGTCACCAGCTCGCCAATCGGCCGCGCCCGCCCGTGCGTCCCCTGCACCAGCGCGTGCTCCCCCGCCGGCACGGCCTTCTCGTCAAACCACGCGTCGTACAGCTTCAGAAAAATCCACTGCGTCCAGCGGTAGTACTCCTCGTCGATGGTGCCGAACTCGCGCGACCAGTCGTACGAAAAACCAAACCGTTGCAACTGCCGCCGAAAGTTGTCGATCGCCTTGCGAGTCGTGATCGCCGGGTGCACGCCCGTCTGAATTGCGTACTGCTCGGCCGGCAGGCCAAAGGCGTCCCACCCCATCGGGTGCAGCACGCGAAAGCCCTTCATCTTCTTATAGCGGCACACGATGTCCGTCGCCGTGTACCCCTCCGGGTGCCCCACGTGCAGCCCCGCCCCGCTGGGGTACGGAAACATGTCCAGGCAGTAGAACTTGGGTGCCGCCCCGTCAAACCCTGCCTCGCCCGGGTTGGGCGCCACATAGGCCTTGGCCCCATCCCACGCCTGCTGCCAACGCCGTTCGATCTCGTCGGCAAGCGTCGCCGTGTAGCGAAACCGGTGTTGGGGCTCGGGCGAGTGCGATGGGGGGGGCTGCGTCATGGCTGAGGGCGATTCTTAGGGCCTCTGGCCATGGGGTCCATCGGGCGAAAAAACTGCATGAGGTCCCTTACGGCCGCGGCCCCTTGGGCCGCTTCCCGCGCCGGTCCGGCGACATCCCCCCCGGCTTGACCTCGCGAATCGTCGCGTCATCCGCCTTGGGCTTCTTGTCCCGCTCCATGATCAGCCGCTTGGCCTCACCCGCGATCGCAAACGACCCCAGCACCACGATCAAGTCATCCCGATTGATCGCCTGATGCGCGATGTTGATCGCGTCCTTCACGCACGGAGCCGTCTGCGACATCTTTGGCGAAATCTCCGCAAACTTGCGATGCAAGTCGCGCGGGTCCGCGGCTCGCGTGTTGTTCGCCGCCCGCGTGAAGATCACTTTGTCCGCCCCCTGCGCCAGCGCCTTGAGCATTCCCGGCACATCCTTGTCCGCGGCACACCCGAACACCGCCACCGTCGAGTCGTACCGCCCCATGCCCCCCAGAGTCTTCATCACCCCCGCCACACTCTCAGGCGTGTGGGCGCCATCCACAATCACCCGGGGCCGATCCATCACCACTTCCATCCGCCCGTGACTCGGCGTGCGCTCCAGCCCCAGCGCCACCTTCACTTCCGGTGTGTCAAAGCCGCGCTCGCGAAGCTTGTCCAGAATAATCAGCGCCAGCCCGCAGTTCACCGCCTGATGCTCCCCCTTCAGCGGACCTACAAAGT
>JBAZUW010000038.1:0-22614 GCA_041661205.1 Phycisphaerales bacterium | reverse complement strand
GAGCGGGCGGACGCCGCGAAGCCAAAAATGGGGCTGACGACATGGAAGAACGCCCCGGCCGGACCGATCCGCAAGGAGGACGTGTTCACGGCGAAGAACTATCTGACGGAGCGGGAGATCGGCGAACTCAACCGCATCGTGACGATGTACCTTGACTACGCCGAGGATCAGGCGGCCCGCAAGGCACCCATGCACATGGCCGACTGGGTGAAGAAACTCGATGCGTTCCTGACGTTCAACGAGCGGAACGTGCTGAAGAACGCAGGGAAGGTGTCGGCGGCTCTGGCGGAGGAGCACGCCCGGGGCGAGTTTGAGAAGTACAACCGGGCCAGGCTGGAGAAAGAAGCGGCCGAGCCATCGAGCGACTTCGACAAGATCGTCGAGCAGACCAAGAAGCTCGAACCGGGAGCGGCACCGGCTAAGAAACGCAAGAAGAAGGGCGAGTGAGCCATGCCGACCTACGCCCTGAAGGGGTATCAAACCGATTGCCTGAAGGTCTTGGGCGACTTTCTCCGACGCACGAGAGAGAAGGGGGCGAAAGCCGCGTTCAACGAGAGCGATTCGCGGCCGCTGGATGCGCTCAAACGCCGCAGCGAGTATGCGGTGATCCCGAGTTGGCCCGAGAGTGAAGCGTTCGCATACGTTTGCCTGCGCGTGCCCACCGGCGGGGGCAAGACCATCATCGCGGCGCACGCCGTGGGTGTGGCGACCAAGGCGTATCTGCAAACCGAGCGAGCGATGGTGTTGTGGCTGGCCCCCGGCAACACGATCGTGGAACAGACCTTGAAGGCCCTCCGCGACCGGCGGCACCCGTACCGGGCCGGGCTGGATGAGGCGTTCAAGGGGTGCGTGACGGTGCTGTCCACCGAAGAGGCATTGTCCGTCAAGCCCGGCACGCTCGACGCCGACACGACCATTGTCGTGGCGACTATGCAGACGTTCCGCGTGACCAAAGAGGAAGGCCGGTTGGTCTATCGCGGCAACGGCGAACTGATGGACCACTTCGCCAACCTCACGCCTTCGCAACTGGCTTTGCTGGAACAAACGGACGCGGACGGGAACCCGGTGGCGGAGGGCGGCACATACGCCAAGAGCCTCGCCAACGTCTTTCGCTTGCGGATGCCGCTGGTCATTGTGGACGAAGCGCACAATGCCCGGAGCGATCTGTCGTACGAAACGCTCCGAAGGTTCAACCCGTCGGGGATCATCGAGTTTACCGCGACACCCGCGGCGCACACGCGGACCAAGGTCGGGAGCAACATCCTCTTCAGCGTCTCCGCCTCTGAACTGAAAGCGGCGCAGATGATCAAGATGCCGATCCGTCTGGTCGAGCGGGGCAACCCGCACGAGGCGATCTCATCGGCCATCACCAAGCGGGAGGAACTCGAACGGCTGGCGGCGGAAGAAGAGAAGACCAGCGGCGAGTACATTCGCCCCATCGTGCTCTTTCAAGCGGAGAGCAAGAGAGAAGGGGAAACTCGGATAACGCCGGATGTGCTCAAAGAGATGCTCATCAAGGACTTTGGCATCGATCAGGCGCAGATCGCCGTTCGCACCGGGGAGAAAGACGAACTGCCGGACGACCCTTCGGCCCGCGATTGCCCGGTACGTTTTGTGATCACGGTGAGCGCGCTACGAGAGGGGTGGGATTGCCCCTTCGCATACGTGCTCTGTAGCGTGGCGAATCTTTCCGCGAAGACTGCCGTAGAGCAGTTGCTCGGGCGAGTGCTCCGGCTGCCGTACGCCAAGGCGAAGCAGACCGATGCGCTGAATGAGGCGTACGCCTATGTGACTAGCCGGGACTTCGGCATAGCAGCAACGCAGATCAAGGACGCCTTAGTTGAGAGCGGCTTCGAGCGCTTCGAGGCCCATGCGGGGGTGGTAGATGAGAGCGTGCGAGATCCCGGCGGGGTCGGACTGTTCAATACGTCGGAGCCCTTCGCCGAGGTTGTGACGACCAAGCCGGATGCGGCAGCGATTGCGGCCCTGCCCAGGGACGTCCGCGAGTCGGTTGCGTTCCAGACGCGAGCCGACACCAAGGAGGTTGAGATTGTCTGGACAGGCGGGACACTCAGCCCGAAGCAGGCGGAGACGCTCGCGACCGTGTTCGAGAACCCCGAGGACCGCCGGGCCGTCGCGAAAGTGCAAAGGCGAACGGAGGGCAAGCACACCAATCCCGCCGCGTTCGGCGATGAGTTGGCGGTACCCCGGCTCGCAGTCGCCGACTCGAATGCCCCGTCCGGGTGGACTCTCTTTGACCCAACGGACGCGGAGATCGAGTGGACGCTGGATGAGTGCGACGCGGCGATTGGCGAGGACGTGCTCGACGCGGCTCTGCGGACCGTCACCGGAGCAACCATCGACGTCAAGGCCGAGGGGCGGGTCGCCGTTCAGTTGATCGCTCAGCTCGCGGAGCAGATGCAACTTCGCGACCTTCGCGGGCCAAAGACGCCCGAGACTTTCATCGACTGGCTCGACGGGGAGTTGGCCGTTCCTGAGGCGACCCAGCCTCAAAAGCGGGCGTTTCTTGATCGAGTCTTCGCCCACCTGTATGCGAAGCGGGGTCTCTCCTTCGAGACTCTGCTGCCACTCCGATGGAGGCTTGTGGCCGCGATTGAGCATCGGATTGATAGCCATCGGATCAAGGCGCAACACGCGACCTACCAATCCGTGCTCTTCGAGAACAAGGGGCCGCGGGTCGAGAGTCGGCCCGAAGTGGTTTTCGAGTTTCCGAGGAAGGTCGGGATTTACCCGGCACCGAGCACTTACGACGGGCCACTGGTGCTCCGGCGACACTTCTATGCGAACATCGGAGCGATGGAGCCGGAAGAAGCCCGATGTGCGGCCCTGATTGACGATCATCCCAACGTCGCGTATTGGGTGCGAAACCTGACGTCCGGCTTGTACGCATTCCGGATGCCTCTGGCCGATCGTGGGTTTTACCCCGACTTTGTGGCCAAACTGAAGGACGGCCGCGTTGCGGTGGTGGAGTACAAGGGCGAGGTATATCGCAGCAACGACGACTCGAAAGAGAAGGATCTCATCGGAAAACTCTGGGCGGCCCGCAGCGGCGGACGCTGCCTCTTCGAGCTCGTCGGCCGCGATGACATGCAGGAGCGACTCTCCCGATCACTTGCTGCTCACGGCGCGTAGTTTTTGCCGCTACCGAAAGGCTTGTAGCAGTGCTTGTATAGCCGCCCGTGCCGCCGAGGAGAGCGACGGCCACGCGGAGATCACATCGGAGAGACCCCGATCGGCACCGTCGGGGCAGTTTTGGACAGTTTGCGCTACCACTGGCGCTACCCGAACGGGTTCACGAGTCTCTAAGTGCTTGATTTCTAAGGGGTTTGCGTCGGGGTGCGATTCGCCAACTGCGCTAATCGCCCGCACAACCCGCGGCCCAGGCCTGTGCCCAAAGCCGCGGGCGACATGATAGCTCCGGTTTTTCCCTGTGACGACTCGCCTCGGAAGGGGGCCGCCGCCTTTCAAAAGCCCCCCGGGCCGCCCTTTGGGCAGCCCGGGTGATGCGTGACCTAGCTCTGTTGACGGCCCGAGCTGCTCAAGTTTCCTTGTTTCACGCGGCGTTCGGCCCGCACGTTCAAGAGCTGTGCCGTGCCAACCGGGCCGCCGCTTACGGGCACGCCCCGCCGGCGACCACGTTGATCAGCGCATCGACGTCTCCCTGGTCGACGTTGCCGTCACGATTGAAATCCGGGTCGATATTGGTGGTGTTTTCCCCACCCGCGACGACGTTGATCAGGTAGTCGATGTCTCCCTGATCCGAGTTGCCGTCCTGGTTCACGTCAGGGTCGCAGGCGAGGCCGCCGCAGGACGGGTCGGAAGGATCCAGAATGGTGAACACCACAGCGTTGGAGGCCGTGGAGCCGCAGTCGCTGGACACGACGCAGCGAAGCCGCAGCAGGTCGCCGCTCACGGGGTAGGTGGTGCCGTCGGGGGGGAAGAAGGAGGTGGTGGGGAGGTAGGTATCCGCGATGACCGCAAGGATGTCGCCGGACTGGGAATAAATGCCGCCGTCGAACAGGTCGAACCACTCGGGGGGCTGTGCCGCGATGTCGCTGAACTGCCACTGGAATCGCAAGCCGGTGGGCCCGCTGCCCGTCGCATCGACACTGAACGTCGTGCTTCCCGCGGGGCACACGCTCTGGCTGAAGGGTTGCAACGAGAGGACCGGAGCCGCGGCCTCGCACACGGTGAGCGCCGCGTCGTTGGTCAGCGTCGCGCCGCACGCGGTCGAAATCGTGCAGGCGTATCGGCCGGAGTCGTTCAACTGTGCGTTGGTGAGCGTCAGCGTGGGGGTCGTGGCGCCGGAGATGTTGGAGCCGTTGCCACTGGGGCCGTCGGCGAGGGGTGAGCCCGCGAAGGTCCACAGGTACGAGATCGCGCGATCGGCGCTGGCCGCGGTGCTCAAGACCACGGTCTGGCCAGCGATCACGCTGCCGCTCTGCGGCTGCTGCGTCACGTTGGCCACGACACCCGCCGCAAACTGCCACGTGTCGCCCCGGGTGTTGGCGTCGTCGTAGCCCCGCCGTACAGCAGCGTGCGACCCAGGCTGGGCACATACGTCGCGGCATGGTCGGTTCGCGGGCCCAGCCCGTTGGGGCTCACAATCCGCTGCCAGCCGTTGACCTGGTCCAGCACCCACGCGTCATCAAGGGAGACAAAGTTCTCGTCCAGCCCACCAATGAGCACCAGCTTGCCCACCGATGCGTCGTAGCTCAGCGATGCGGCATACCGCGCTGGCGGGCGCCCGGCCGACGCCACCTGGTTCCACGTCGTTCCGTCGAACTCCCAGGTGTCGTTCCCGATGCTGAAGTTCTCATCGCGCCCGCCGAAGAGCACGACCTTGCCGCGGCTGGGGTCATAGGCCATGCTCGCGCGATCGCGCCCGGCCGGGCCGGTCGCAGTCGCCACCTGGCTCCATGTGGAGCCCTGAAGCACCCAGGTATCGCCAATGCGGTTGAAATCCGCGTCGAGCCCGCCAAAGAGCACAGTCTGGTTGCGGGCCGCGTCGTAGGCCATTGCTCCACCGGAACGACCCGGAGGGCCGGGGATATCCAGCTGAGTCCAAGCGCCGGTCCAGGTCCAGGTGTCCCCTTGGCCACCAAAGTTGTTGTCGTAGCCGCCAAAGAGCACCAGGCCGCCGCGCTGCGAGTCGTACACCAGCCCCGCGCGATCGCGGGGTGAAGGGCCGTCGGAGGAGACGAGCGCCCAGTGGGTGCCCTCGAACGACCAGAGGTCGCCGGAGGTGTTGCCGAGGAAGGTCGTTCCGCCAAAGAGCATCGCCTTGCCGGTGGCGGCGTTGTACGTCAAGCTGTGGCCATTGAGCGCCGGAATGCTGATCGGTCCGAGGCGCGTCCACGCCGCACCATCCCACGACCAGGTCTGCGAGGGGGCGGCTTGCAACTGCACCACGTGCCCGGCGGCCGCGCTGTAGGCCACGGGCAGGCCCGCCCCGGGCGTCGTGCTGGCGACCTCCACCCAGTCCAGGCCATCAAACTCGTACGTGCCGCTGGGGTTGTTGAACGCGCCTGAGAGGACCAGCCGCGCCCGGACGGAATCGAAGGCGAGCGAAGGACGCAGGCCGCTGAAAGACACGGGTCCGAAGGCGACCGGTTCCCACTGCGTGCCGTCAAACTCCCAGGTCTCGGAAAGGTCTTCAAAGGTGCTGGTGCTGACGCCACCGAACAGGACCAGGCGGCCCCGCGCGCTGTCGTAGGTAGTGGCCGCGTAGCTGCGCAGTGCCGGTCCGTTCAGCGAGCCGAGGTTGGTCCAGGTGGTGCCATTGAAGGACCAGCAATCCGGGTTGGGTTGACCATTCTCGGCGAAGGTGCCGCCCACCAGAATCACCCGCCCGTTGACGCCGTCATAGCCAAGGGCCGCGCCCAAGATTGCCGGGGGGCTGTTGGCGGGTGAATCCTGCGTCCAGGCGGCCCCGTCCCACTCCCAGGTTTCGGTCGCTTCGCCAAAGCCCTGGCCGCCAAAGAGAACCGTCCGCTGGCGGCTGGCGTCGTAGGTCATCACATGCTGACTGCGGGCCGAAGGCCCCGCCACATTGCGCTTTGACCACGCCGCACCATCAAAGACCCAGGTGTCGCCGTATTCCGTGCCGGAGCCATAGCCCCCAAACAGCACCAGCGTATTCCCCGCGGCTTGGGCGATCGCCGTCGTGCTGCGGGCGGGCACTCCCGCTTCCGCCAAGGTCTGGGTCCAGCCTGAAGGTGCGCAAGGCTGTGCCAACGCCGCAGGCACAAGGGCAAAGCCAACGCTCAAGCCAAGCAACCCCGCGATGGTGTTCCAACTGGATGTGTTCTTCACGGTGCACTTCTCCCCATACAAAGGGGCGGCAGGAGGTTGCCGCCGGTATTTCATTTCCCCATTCGCCAGCACGAAATCTGGTTCCCAACCGCGATCCCGACCAAGGACCTGCACGAGGTCGATTGCATCACCGTCAAACGCTGTCACCGACCCCGCCCGATGGGATGCCGAAAGGCAGGTCGAGGACGAACTCTCGGCAGGTTCGGCCAACCAACCACCCCGAGGTGGCGATCCGCCTTCAATGCTAGTGGTTCGTCATATCCATGCAAGCGGTTTTACGAAGATTTGCAAAAATATTTGCGTACAGAGTTTGTTTGGTTGCAGAAACAAGCCTTTCCGCGTACCGTTCACCAATGCACCAAGTCCCTTCAACAACACTTGACACTCCCTCGGGTAAAGATTCTGAGCCGGTTTTGGGGGGCAAGAAGTTTGAAGACGGCGCGGTTGAGGTTCTGTCGGCGCTGCGGAAAACGCTGGGTCGCGCCGTCAACGCGATTCCCGGGGCGCCGCGCGCGGCGGACCTTCGCCGTGTTCTCGGACTCGACGCGGCCTTGGCCTGGCAGATTTTTTCAATCGGCAATGCGGAGGATGTCATCGCGGTGGGGCGGCTGGTTCCCAAGGCCAAGGCGATGGAGCGATTCATTCGAGCCGCACGCGACGCGCATGTTGACGAACAGATCATGGCCGACGTCGAGAAGTCGTACCTCGAGTTCGACGTGTGGGTCCGGGAGCATGCGGAGACGCGTGAGACGTTCGCGGCCATTTTGTCCGCCCTTCGCCCGCCGGAGACTGCTCCCTGGACCAAACTGCGGCGCACCGCCTTCCGGGCCAACTGTGGTGTGTGGGGGGTTTCGGTCCAGACGAGCGTGCACTGCGCCGTCTTCCATGAGCGACCGACGGGAGAACTCGACAGCCTGAGCCTGCGGGCGCAGATCGGGGTGCGCGGGTATCGCGCGGGGGTGGGTGTGTCGATGTCGGCGATGTTGCGGACATGGGGGGGAAGCGAGCCGCCCCCGGAGACGCCCTCGGCCAATGTGATGATCGACGGCGCCGAGCTGCTGCCGGAAGTGTGCAGCAAGCCACTGCCGAGCTTTGAGCGGCGGACGCTCCCCGATGGGTCCACGCGCGACTATTTGGTGATTGAAGGGCTTGGGCGCGAGAGCGAAGCGACGGTGTGGTGGCGGTCGTTCAACGGCAACTTCCCGGGGGGATCGCGTAAGCCCCCTCATGGGTGCTCGTGCCGATGTTCGGACCCGACTGAGACGTTGCTGATCGACTTGCTTCTGCCTAAGGGGTGGTCGGACCCCAAGACGCTGGGGCTCAGGATTCTGGGGCCGGACTCGAAGTTTGTGCCGCAGCGGCGGCCGACGGATCTGCCCTTTGAGGGCAACGCGTCACACCTGGGCACGCGCCTTCAATCGATGTACACGCCAGCGGCACCGGAATACGCGGCGCTGGTGGAGAAGGAGATCGCCGCCCGTGGGTGGCAGCAGACGGTGTTTGACATCTACCGCTGCGTGGTGAGATACCCCATCCTGCACAGCTTCACGCTGATGTATCTCGGCGTTGAGGGTGCGGAGGGGGACCCGGCGTTTGGTTGATGCTCAAGAAGGCAGCGAGGCATGCGGCATCAAGGCATCAAGTCAGGAGTTTGCGCAGCGAGGCCATGAGCGTGTCGATGTGCTCGGGGGTGTGGCTGGCGCACACGGTGAGGCGGAAGAAGCGGGGGGTGGGGCCTCCGGGGTACTCGATGAAAGGGGCGTAGATGCCCGCTTCCAGCATCGCCTGATGCACCTGCTGCATGCGGTCGGACTCGGCGAGCGCGAACGTGAAGATCGGGATGGGTGCGTTGTGGGGGTTCAGGCCGAGCTCACGCAGGCCGTCGCGCATGAGGCCGATGTTGCGGCGAAGGTTGGCAAGCAGGCCGGTATCGCGAGCGAGCGTCGCGACGGCGGCCTTCGCGGCCATCGCGAGGGGCGTGGGCACCGGGGTTGAGCGCCGGTACACATCGGCATGTTCGCGCACGCTGCTCACGAACGCGCGGCGACCGATGACCGCCCCGCCGTAGCAGCCCAGGCCCTTGGCGAGGGTGGTGGTGATGCAGAGGCGCGGGTCTTCGAGATTGAAGTGCTCCACGGATCCGGAGCCGCGGGTGCCGAGCACGCAGAAGCCGTGGCAGTCGTCCACCAGCAGGGTGGCGCGGTGTTTGGGCAGGGCGGCGAGCAAGCCGGGGAGCGGGGCCAGGGCACCGTCAGCGGCGAAAACCCCGTCGGTGAAGATCGCTACGCCCGAATCGGCGTATTGGCGGGCCAGCCAGGCGGCGCTGTCGGGGTTCAGGTGCTCGTAGTCAAAAATCTGCATGCCGGCGGCTGCGGCGGCAGAACGCAGGCTGCGATGGGCCTTCGCGTCGATCAGGGCGACGCCGTGGTCGCGGGTGAGGGCCTGAGCCGCGGCGATGTTGGCGGTGTATCCCTCGGCGAGCAGAATGGCGCTTTCCTGACGGCAGAGATTGGCGAGGTCGCGCTCAAGCTCGTCGTGCACGCTGGTGTTGCCGGTGGTTTCGCGGCTGGCGGTGGTGCTGATGCCAAAGCGGGCGAGGCCCTCGCGCATGGCGGCCAGCACGTCTGGGTGGTGGGCGAGGCCGAGGTAGTTGCAGCCACCGAAGGCGAGGAGTTCTTTGGTGCCAACGGTGATGGTGGTGGGGGTGGAGGCGGTGACGTTGAGGCGGGACAAGGTGGGGCTCCGGGGGGTGAACGGGAATTATCGACCGCTCGGAGCGTGGGGGGACAAATTGCTAAATGCTAAATTGCTAAATGGCTAAATTCGGGCATGGCGCGGCTTGGCGCACTTTGTCACCCGCCCACTTGATCACCCGACCACTTGATCACTCGACCACTCGACCACTCGACCACTCGACAACTTCGCTTCTTGACCACTTCCTGCCCACTAGCGGCGTTCGATGCCGGCGCGCATGTGGATGGGCGGGGCGATGGTTGCCATGGTGTGCAGGCCCGGGGGGGCTTGGAGGAGGCGTGCGAGGCTGTTGGCGACGATGGCGCTGGTGGCGATGTCGCCGTGGACGCCGCCGGGGATGACGACGTCGATGTCGGGCTCGCCGTGGATGGTCACGCGGTCGTGCGGGTCGCGTTGGCCGATGGCGGCTTGGAACTCGAGGTTGACGACGATGCGTTCGTCGAAGTAGCCGCGGGCGACCTGGCGAACACCCGCGCACTTGCCCTTGGGGATGGGGCCGAGGCCGCAGACGAGGTCGTGGTCGGCCTTGACGGGCTCGATGTTCTCTTCCCAGCGCTCGATCGGGAGGCCGACGTAGTGGGCGATGAAGTGGAGGCTCTCACCCAGGCCGACGTGGCGGAGCGAGCCCTCGGCGACGCGGGCGGCGAACTGGGCGTCATCGAGCCCGGCGCCGATTTTCTTTTGGAAGGGGATGCGGCGCGAGGAGGCGTCCTGGATGCGATGGCACGAGATGGCCCTCACATGGCGGCAGACGCAGGTGAGCATGGCGGGCAGGGCGTCCATCAGGAAGCCGGGGTTGACGCCGGTGCCGAGGAGACGCCCGCCGTGGCGCTTGGCGAGGTCGTCGAGCTCTTCGGCGATGGCGACGTGGCGCAGCCAGGGGTAGACGAGCTCCTCGCAGGTGCTGACGACGGCCTTGCCCCGACGGAGCAGGGCCTCGAAGGTGCTGGTGCAGGCGGGCAGGCCGGAGGAGGTGGTGACGATGGCGATGTCGATGTGGTCCCAGTCGTGGACAGCGTCGAGGCTTGGGACGATGCGGACCTTGGGGTCGGCGTGTGGGACAAACTCGGTGAGTTGTTTGCCAGCGAGGTGGGGGGAAGTGTCGACGGCCGCGATGACGTGGCCGAGAGAGCGTTCGTGGAGTTCGGAAATGATTCGCTGACCCAGGGGGCCGACGCCGACGTGGAGAACTCGCTTCATGGGCTGGACGGTAGGGGGGCAGGGGAAAGGGGACTTGCGGGAATGATCAGCCCAGATCGAGCAGTTCTCGCTCGACGAAAGAGTGCTGGGCGATGGCTTCGGAGGTGATGGACCCGTGGGTGCGGGCGGGATGGTGCTCGTCACCCGCCCAGCAGGAGTAGATCTGGAGATGGGCACCGGCCTTGAGCAGGTTGGCGAGGTAGCGGGAGAGCAGGAGTCGTGAGGTCTGGATGTCGTCGGGGTCTTCCGCGTACTCCGGGTGTTCGAGTTGGAAGCCACAACCACACCCGGTGTGGGCGCTGACGAAATAGAGATGGTGATGGGAGAGGATTCGGAGCAACGACCGATGTTCGGAGTCAGCCGGATCAACCGGTGTGACTGAGAGATGCGTGGACGATTCGGGCGGGATGAGCGGCGCCGGGATGGTCGAAGCGAGATAGACGAACGTGCACATGGGATCTCCCCGGCGATGTGAACGATTCCTGAGACGAATGCCAGCGACGTTACTCCAGAACGCGTTCGAGGCGGCCTTGAGCGGCGGCGAGTTTGGCCCGGGCCGCGGGTGCGTCGAGAGATCTGGCGTGCATCACGGCGGCGGTTTTTACTTCGCCCTCGGCGGCGTCGAGCAACTCGAACGCGGCGTCGCGAGGGAGGCCGGTGATGCTGGCGATGATGCGGGCCGCCCGGTCGCGGAGTTTGCTGTTGGTGGCGCGGAGATCGACCATCAGGTTCTGATAGACGCGCCCCGAGCGGACCATGAGCGTGGTGGAGATGGTGTTGAGGGCCATCTTGGTGGCGCTGCCGGCCTTCATCCGGGTGGAGCCGGTGAGGACTTCCGGGCCGGTCTTGAGGACGATGAGATGGTCGCAGGCTGGTGGCTGCGAGACGGTGGTGCAGCAGAGGAGGGCGGTGAGAGGGCGGGCGTCGACGGCCCGGAATTCAGACTTGCAGAAGTCCAGCGCGCCCAGGGCGTAGGGGGTGGTGCCGCCGGCGGCGATGGCGATGACGGTGTCGTGCGAAGTGAGATGGAGCGCATCGAGGGCGGCGTGCGCACCGGCGGGGTCATCTTCGGCGCCTTCGCTACTTTTTCGAAGCGACCCATCGCCCCCGGCGATGATGCCGATGATGCGATCCGGCGGCACCTGAAAGGTGGGCGGGGCTTCGCTGGCGTCGAGCACGCCCAGGCGGCCTGAGGTGCCCGCGCCGACGTACACCAGACGCCCCCCGGCGAGGAAACCCGGCTCGGCGGCCTGAATGAAACGCGTGATGCGCGGGGCGGCGCGCTTGAGTGCCTGCTGCACGTCGCGATCTTCGCGATTGATGATTTCAACGCACTCTTCCACGCTCATGGCGTGCAGGCGCATGGAGCGGGGGTTGCGTTTTTCGGTGTCGATGTGGGAACGGTCGGCGATGTCGCTCATGGATTGGCTTTGGGAAAGGGAGCGGGGCACCAGCACCCGCCAATCGGGGCAGGTGAAGCGACCCCGGTGACCTGGGGCAGCGTGATGGGCACGTGGTCTTGGCACAACGCGCCGAGGACGGCAAAGCACGCGGCTTCGCGCATTTCGCAGGGGATGCCCAGGTCGCTGCACAGGCGGACCTGAACGTTGGGTGAGAGGCGGCGGGCGGCGCCGGTGAGTTCGGAGACGAGGGCGGCGTTTTTCACGCCCCCGCCGGCGAGAATGAGTTCGTCGCCGTTTTGGCAGGCTTTGGCGATGGTGCTGGCGACGGCGCTGGCGGCGCTGGCCGCGATGTCGGCGGGCGTGAGGCGTCCCCGCCAGCGCTGGGCGAAGTCGTACAACTCGTCGCCGGTGCCGAGGGCCCGGCCGGCGGCCTGGGCCTGGCCAGCGAGCGATTCGGCGATGTCGGCGGTGGCGCCAGCGTGCGCGTGCCCGGTGCTGGCCGCCCGTCCGCCTTCGTCAAAGGGGCGGTCGAGCACGAACCTCGCCACCGCGTCGAGCACTTGGTTGCAGGCGCAGACGTCGCGCGCGGCGACTTGCTCGGGAGTGCAGGCGGCGGGGAGGCGGGTGATGTTGCAGAAGCCGCCCAGGTTGATGACGACGCGCGAGAGGGATTGATCGCGGAAGAGGACCCAGTCGGCGAGGGGCGTGATGGGGGCACCCTGGCCTCCGGCGGCGAGATCGGCCTGGCGGAGATCAAAGACGACTGGCGCGTTGAGGGCGAGCGCGAGGGGCGCGGGCTGGAAGAGCTGCCAGCTGTGGGGCGGGGCGTGGAAGACGGTCTGGCCGTGCACGCAGATGAGATCGCAGGTGGAGAGGGAGGCCTTGACGAGCACGTCGCGGACGGCGGCCGCGTGCATGGTGGTGAAGGCGCTGGCGATCTTGGCGATGTCGCCGGCGGTGGTGGGGGTCTGCTGGGCGAGGGGGCGGAGAGATTTGGCGAGGTCGCCCAAGGGGCGCGACACGCCGGCCAGGAAGCGGGCGTGCATGGAGAGGCCGGAGCCATCGATGGCGACACACGCGGCGTCGAGGCCATCCAGGCTGGTGCCGGTCATGCAGCCGACGGCGATGCGGGTGCGGTCCATGCGGGATGCTACGGGCGCGGCGGGGGATTCACCACAGAGGCACAGAGGCACAGAGAAGATAAGACAGGAAAGAAGAGCGGAGAGGGGCGAGGAGTGAGAAAAGAGGAGAGCGGGAAAACCGTTGCGATGAGATGGGAAGAAGGCATGAGGCAGGCGGCATCGAGGCATCGAGTGGGAGAAGGGGAGAGGCGAATCTGCGTTAAACTCTCTTGGGTCTTCCTTCTTCTTCTTCTTCTTCTTCTTTCTTCAATAACTTCCGCCTGCCTTGTCTCTCTTCTTCTCTGTGCCTCTGCGCCTCTGTGGTGAACTCCTATTCCCTGATCTCGTCATCCGGTACGAAGGCGTTGGAGTAGACCTTCTGCACGTCGTCGAGGTCTTCGATGGCGTCGATGAGGTTGATGAGGGTTTGGGCGTTTTCGCCGCGGATTTCGACGGTGCTGTCCGGGACCATCGCGAGGTTGGCTTCGGTGATTTTGAGGTCGGACTTGTCGATCGCGGCTTTGGCGGCGTTGAAATCCTCGACCGAGGTGATGATGGTCCACTGAGGGTGGTCTTCGTCGCCGCTGGATTGAGCGTCGGCGGCGTTTATTTCGAGGGCGAGCTCCATCATCTGGTCTTCGGTCTTGCCGGGGGTCTCGACAACGATGACTCCGCGCGGCTGGAAGAGGTAGCCCACGCAGCCGGTGGTGCCCAGGTTTCCGGAGTGATCACTGAAGGCCAGGCGAAGATCGCCCACGGTGCGGGCACGATTGTCGGTGAGGGTGTCGATGATGACGGCGACGCCCCCGGGCCCGTATCCCTCGTAGCGCACGGTCTCGTAGTTGCTCTGGTCTTCGCCGCCGGCGCCTTTTTTGATGGCCCGCTCGATGGTGTCGCGCGGCATGTTCGCGTAGCGGGCTTCGTCGATGGCGTAGCGCAGCGAGAGGTTGCTATCGGGGTCGGGGCCGCCGTTTTTCGCGGCGACGATGATCGCCTTGCTGACCTTGGTCCACACCTTGCCCCGGCGTTTGTCAACGACGGCCTTGCGGTGCTTGATCTTGCTCCATTTGTTGTGGCCGGCCAAGGTAAGAGGTCTCCGCGGGTGAGGGATGTCAGGGTTTGGCGGGGGGCTGGTCGCTCCAGGTGGGCGCCACGGAGGGTTGCCGCCCGGCGTCCACGTCTTCCAGCTTCTGCGTGATGAGCTTGAGCAGCTCGCGTTGCCGCGTGACGAAGGGGGTATCGGGCTGAGGCGGCAGGTTTGCAATTCGCGGGGGGGGCTGCAGCAGAGTCTTTAGCAGCGACTGGCTTTGGGTCCAGGCCTTGCGGGCCTCGGTGGCTTTTCCGGTGCGGAAGAGCACATCGCCGTAGTGGTCGAGAATGGTCCAGTCGGTATTGCCATTGAGCTGGTTCACCGCGTTGTCGAGGAGGGTCAGGGCGCCTTGCTTGACGACGCTGCCGTCGGGCCCGACTTCGTCATTGAACTGGCCTCGCTTGTAGCGCACCCAGGCGAGAGAATCGGTCACGCTTTCGCTGTCGGGGAGCTTTTTCCAGGCTTGCTCGATGAGCCGCTCCGCTTCGGGGAGTTCGCGGCCTTGCTCGAGAAGCAAGTACCCGAGGTTGTTGCACGCCCAGGCGTGATCGGGCTGAAGCTCCAGCGCGTATCGGTAGACTTTTTCGGCGTCGGCCTCGTGACCCACGCTGCTCATCTGAGTGCCGGTGAGATAGGCGATTTCCGCGCGCGGGTTCTGCTCGGCGTCCTGGGGCTCGATGAAGTCACCGACGTTGAGGCTCGCCAGTGCATCCAGCAGGGCCTTAGGGTCTTTCGTGTCGCGGGCGAGGGCGATGCCGTCGGCGGCGCTGCCCTTGACACAGGTGAAGACGAACAACTGCGTGAGAAACTGCTGGTTCTGCGGGGCGAAGCGGGCGGCGGCTTCGCGGAGCAGGCCCAGCGCGGGGGCGGGGTTGTCCAGGGCCTGGAGCTGGCCGATCATGGTCAAGTAGGCCGCGGTGCGGGCGTCGGGCAGGCTCTTGGCCACTTGATCGGCGGCATCGGCGAGGCGCGAAGCGTCGTTGGGCGCGGCGGCGGCGAGCAGCGTGAGGCGCGTGCCGTGCAAGGGCGCCGACATCGGCACGCCGTGCTTTACGACGAGATCAAACAGACCGACGGCGGCTTCGGCGTCGGCCGGGGTGGCCTTGGCGAGCGCATCGGGCTTGAGGCCGCTGAGCATCGCGACGATGCGCTGGCCGTTTTCGATGCTGAGCGGCGCATCACCCGGGAAGCCCCGCCGGAGCGCCTGAATCGCGCCACCGGTTTCGCCCTTGCGGAGCAGAAGCTGAGCGAGCTCAAAGGAGTTGGCGGGGGTGGGAGGAGCCGCCTCCAGCCGGGCCTTTGCGAGTTCGTCGGCCTTGTCGGGTTCGCTGAGCGAGTCGCGCACGATCGACTCGCGCAAGCGCGCCATGTCGGTGATCGGCCATTTCGTGACCGTGGCGGCGAGCAGTGATTCGGCGTCGGCGGCTTTGCCGGTGGCGGCGAGCACGCGGGCGGTGGCCGCGATGAGGGGTGGCGAATCCGGGCGTTTGGCCAGGCGTGCCTGCAACCACGCCAGACCATTTCGCGAGGTGTCGGGGGTGGCGCTGTACGCCCGCTCCCACACGCCGGCGAGCAGGCCCAGCGCGTCGACATCTTCGGAGTCTTCGGTCATGAGGCCCAGGAGGAGCGTCTCGGCCTGGGGCCAGAGGCCGCGCGAGGCGAGCTCGCGGCCTTGCAGCAGGCGAATCAGGCGGCTGTTGGGCACGGCGTCGCGGAGCGAGCGCACGAGGCTGGCGGCCCGCTGATCCGACGCGTTCGGTCCGGTGAGCAGCCCAAGCAGGGGGGCATAGGCACGCTCGTCGAACCTGTCGGCGGCGATTGCACGCTCCAGAAGTTCCTGGGCCTGCTTGGGGTCCTGGTTCTGATTCGCCAGATCCGCCGCCTGAATCAGCAGCGTGCATGAAGGGTGAGAATCGGGGGCCGTGTCGGGGGCCAAGGTGTTCAGGGCATCGCCCGCGCGCTGGGCGCTCTCCAGGGCCATGGCCAGGGCGCGGCGCGCGTCGGGGTTGGCCGGCGCGAGGGGCTCCAGGGTTGCGATCGCGCCAGAAACCTCTTCAGGGCGGGCAAGCTCGGCGCCCAAGCTTGCTCGCAGGGCCATCACGGCGGGCACAAACGCCCCGGCAAACTTGCTCTTTGAAAGCAGGGCGAGCGCGTCCTGGGGACGGCCAAGTTTGTCGAGGGCGGCGGCCCGGATGAGGCGGCCAGCGTCGGAATCCGAGTCCGCGAGGCGCGTGATGGCGGCGTCCACACGCCGCCCATCGAAGATCAGTGCGCGGGCGCACAGGTCGGCGCTGAGCGGGGAAGCGTTGACGACCTGTTCCAAATCGCTGATGCGTCCGGCGACATCGGAAGCGTCGCGCAGCGGCATGAGCGCGTCGAGCAGGGCGGTGTCGAAGGGCTCGGCGCGAAGTGCGTCGAGCAGAACCGCGCGGGCAGCCTCGGCGTCGGGTGTGCTGGCGGCCGCGGCGCGGGCAAGGCGCGAGCGATTGCTGGGGGTCGCGTGCGCGCCGCCGAGTGCGGCCACAGCCCTGGGCCAGGTGTCGCCCAGCGACGCGTGCTCGCCGATGTCGTGCAGGAGGGGGAGCAAACGCTCGTCGATCACGCCTTCATCGCTGGCGAGCAGGTCGAGCGTGGAAAGTGCGGCGTTGGCGGAGTGGCCCGCGAGCATTTCGGTGTACACGCGGCGGGAGAGCAGGCCGAGAGCATCCGAGCCGGGCGCGTTGAACGCCGCTTCCCACGCCTGCGTTGCTTTTTCCGGTTGTTTCAGGCGTGCCCAGGTGTCGCCAACGACCGTCCAGAGCTCAGAGCGCCGCCGCAACACCTCACCAAGTTCGAGGCGATCGCGCGATTGCGCGATCTGCGTGGGGGCGTCGGCCAGCGAGGCCTCCAGCACTTCGGCGCTCGCCTGCAGGTAGCCGAGCTTGGCCAATGCCTGGCCCAGATCGACTCCAGCGGGGGGCCAGATGGACTCGCCGGAGGCGAGGTCGCGCTGGATGCTCTCGGCGAGCAGTGCCGCGGCTTCGTCGGCGCGTTCTGCTCGCCACGCGTCGCGCCCCAGCGCCCGCAGAACCCGGGGTTCACGGTTGCCGGTTCGCAGCGCACGCTGATAGCTCGCGACGGCCGAAGCGCGGCGGCCGGCCAGTGACTGTGCTTCCGCCAGTTCACGCCAGATGCTCCCCGACGCGGGGTCCAGCTTCGAGGCGTTTTCCAGCCGGTTCATCGCCTCGGCGGCTTTGCCGGAGAGGAGCGCGGTGCGGCCCGCGATGTACTCGCGGAGGGCGGCGGGGTCGGCGGTCTGGGCGGCATCGCCGGGCTGGTCGGCACCGGGGTCGGCGGCCGCGGGCTTGGGAACCAGATGCGCCACCACATCGGCGAGCAACCGCACCGCCTTCGCGCCCGGTGCCAGCTCCGCGTCGCTCAGCGGGGCAAGCTGTGCGGCGTCAAAGCCCGGGGGCGGGGGGGCGTGCTGGGCTTTGGAGTCGGGGCTGGTGCGCTGGCGCAGCGCGATGGCTTCCAGTTGCTCGCGGGGTGACTGGCCCGCGGGAGAAGTCGCGGCATCGAGCGGAGCAGGGCTCTGATGCGACGTGCTGGCGCACCCGCTGGAAAGAAGGAGAGTAGCGACCGCCATCGCCCCGGCGGAGCGGCAAGTCCAGAAAACCGCGGCCGACCTGGGCGATGTCTGTGTCACGCCTTGGAATCCTTACTTGGGGTGGGCTTTGAGGAGGCCTTGCGGGCCGGCTTAGCTGGTTTGGCGGCAGCCGCCCGGGGCTTTGGGGAGCTCTTGGCCTTTTTCGAGGCGGGCTTGGCCTTGGCTTCTGATTTCGCGTGCGACTTTGCGTCTGCCTTGGGGCTGGCCTTCTGGGGCGGGGTCTTGGCAGCCGGGCGAGGTGGTGCGGGGGGTTCGACGTCGAGGGCTTCGCGCTTTGGGGTGTGCCCTTCGTCGTCGGACCACGCCTGCAGGGCGTGCAGGCACTCGCGGATGTCATCCGCCCCGATGCTGCGCTCAAGCCAACCGGAGAGGGAGGCGCACGTCGCGGCCTCGTTGATGACTTCCTCGGAAATCAGCAGAGAGCGCAGGCGCTCGTCCACCGGTACGGCGTGCCCGCCCAGCGCGAACGCGAATGTGCGGGCGGCGACAAAGTGCGGCACGCCTTCGAGCGATTCCAGATAGCTTCGCGCCTCGCGCTTGCCCATGCCTTCCAAGTGCGTGAGGTGCACGGAGTGCTCGCGGTGGTAGATGTCACTCAGCAGGGTGCGCAGACGCAGCGAACGCTCGATCGCGAATGGGTACTTTTCGCCGAGGATTTCGGCGATTTCCTCGGCGACACACACGCGGAGCTCGTTGAGGTCGACCAGGTGCTCCTGCAGGCGATGGAGGGCGTGGCGGGCCTGCGAGGTGGTCGCGTCCCACATCAGCATGCTGCACATCAGCTCATTCAGCACGCGATCGGCCCCCAGCACCGTGACGGGGGCTTCCGCCTCCGGCAGCGCGTACATGCTTTTGACGCGCTTCAACAGCGATCCAAGTTTCTTCAGCGATGGTTCGCCGGTGGTCACTCGCGCGGCTCCTCGTTCGAATCCTCGCCCGGGGCGGGATCGTCCTTGCCGTCAGAACTGTTGGCGCCCCGCGGCGAACCCGCGTCTGATTTTTCGTCTTCGCCGTCAGATTCTTCCGGCTCGGCTTCCGGTTCTGTCACCAGCCCGGCGGCTTTTCGCTTTTCCAGGTCGTCACGGGCGGCCTCGAGGGCTGCCAGCACCGAGGCCTGCAGTTTCAGGCTTTTATCCAGCTTGAAGCGGAACTTGGGGAGGGAGCGGGTTTCGACGAGCTCGCCCACTTCATGCCGCACATGGGCGGCGGCGCTGTTGAGGCCGTGCAGCGTGAGGTCCTGCTTGTCCTCGGGCATCACCGAGATGCTGATGACCGCTTCGGAGAGATCGCCCAGCACCTTGACACCGGTGACGGTGATGAGGCCCCGGATGCGATCGTCGGCCAAGCCCTTGGCGAGGACCTGGCGCACGGCGCGTTCGATGGAAGCCGCCAGGCGTTCGAGCTTGTGGGTGCTCATGAGCGTTTCTCCCCGTCCGGGTCCTGTTCCAGACCCTCAAGTTCGGCGGCGCGGGCGAGCATCTCCGCGTCGAGATCGTGCCCGGCGCGGGGGTCTTCGGGCAGTTCCTCGGCGCCTTCGAGAGAGTTGAGCACGCTGCGTGAGCACTCGCCCAGCTCGGCGTCCACGCGTTTTCGCAGTTTGATTGTGATTTTGTCCAGCACCTGGCCGGCGAACTTGCCGTCGGTAGCGACCAGCGCGAGGGCGAGGCGCGAGACGTGCATGGAGTCCTGCATGCCGACCTCGGCGACGGAGACCTGGTGCTCGCGGTGCAGGGTGTCTTTGATGGAGTTGACGACGCGGCGCTTGTCCTTGATGGATTCTGAGCCGCGGATGTGGAGGTCGAACTGGAGGATGGCGATCACCATGGCGTGGGAAGCGTGAGGGCGTGCGGAAAGGGCCGGCGAGGGCGCCGCCGCGGAAAAGGAGCCAGACTGACCCAGGGCAGGGGCAAGCATCACAGCGTGCGCTTGACCTCGATCTTCTTGTAGCACTCAAGCACGTCGCCGTCCTTGATGTCGTCGTACCCGTCGATCTTCATGCCGCACTCCATGCCGGCGCGAACTTCCTTGGCATCGTCCTTGACACGCTTGAGCTGCGACAGGCGGCGGTCGTGCTCGACGACGACGCCCGCGCGGGTGACACGGATGAGCGCGTCGCGCTGCACCACACCGTCGGTGATGTAGCAGCCTGCGACCGAGCCCACCTTGGTGATGCGGAAGACCTGGCGGACCTCGGCGTGGCCCAAAACCTCTTCGCGGACCTCGGGGGCCAGCATGCCCTCGGCGGCCTTCTTGAGGTCGTCGGTAATGTCGTAGATGACCTGGTAGGTGCGGATTTCAACGCCCTTTTGCTCGGCAAGCTGGCGGGCCTTGCCGCTGGGGATGACGTTGAAGCCGATGATGATCGCCTTGCTGGCGTCGGCCAGGATGACGTTGCTCTCGGTGATGCCGCCGACGGCAGAATCGATGACGCGGACCTTGATCTCGGCGGTGTTGATCTTCTCGCACTCGGCCTTAAGCACGTCCACCGTGCCCTGCTGGTCGGTCTTGAGAACGATCTTGATTTCCTTGGCAGCGCCCGTCTCCTGGGCCTGCATCTGGGAGAAGAGCGAGTCGAGCGTGAGCTTGGGCGTGGCGAGGGCCGCGTGGCGTTCGCGCTGGCGGCGCTGCTGGGCGGCTTCTTCGGCCTGCTTCAGCGAATCCACCACGTAGAACTTGTCGCCGGCGTTGCACACCTCGTCGATGCCCGAAACCTGGATCGGCATCGGGGGCGTGGCCTCGCGGACGCGCTTGCCCTTGTCGTCGGTGATGTCGCGAACTCGACCGAAGGCCCGGCCCATGACGACGAAGTCGCCCACCTTGAGCTTGCCGCGTTGCACCAGCATGCTGGCAACCGCGCCGCGGCCTTCCTCGGTCTTGGCTTCGATGACCGTGCCCTGCGCGGGGCCGTCGAACCCGGCCTTGAGCTCGAGCAACTGGCTCTGGTAGTCCAGCACTTCGAGAAGCTGCTGAATGCCCTGCCCGGTGGTGGCGCTGGTGCGGATGACTTCGGTGTCGCCACCCCAGTCGACGGGGTTGAGCCCGGCCTTGGCCAGTTCGCCCAGGGTCTTCTGGATCTGCTGCTCGGTGGCGTCGGGGCGATCGATCTTATTGAGCGCGACCACGATGGGCACCTTGGCGGCCTTGGCGTGGTTGATGGATTCGACCGTCTGGGGCATCACGCCCTCGGGGGCGGAGACGACGAGCACGACCACGTCGGTCATCTTGGCGCCGCGAGCACGCATGCTCGTGAAAGCCTCGTGGCCGGGGGTGTCGAGGAAGACGATTTGCTTCTTGACGCCTTCGACCTCGACTTCGGCGACGAAGGCGCTGGTCTTCTGCGTGATGCCGCCGGCTTCGCCCGCCGCCACGTTGGCGTTGCGGATCTTGTCCAGCAGGCTGGTTTTGCCATGGTCGACGTGGCCGAGAATGGTGACGACCGGTCCACGCGAGCGCACGTCGCGCTCCTCGCGGCTTACGAACTGCTCGCTCACCGTTTCTTCGGCGGTCTTGGCTTCGGCGACGTCAAGATCGATCTCGAACTCCATCATGATCTCGATGGCCTTCTCGGCGGGCATCGGGTCGTTGATCTTGAGCATGATGCCCTGGGTGAAGAGCTTCTTGGAGATTTCCGAGGCCTTCACGCCGGTGGCCGCCGAGAGGTCCTTCATGGTGAAGGGCGCGACGATGCGGACGCGGCCGGAATCCTGCTCCTGCGAAGCACCCGCGCCGGGCTGGCCGGGCTTGTTGAGCTCTTGCTTGCGCTTCTTGAGGAAGCCCCCAGAGCGGGCGAGGCGCGCCTCGCGTTCGATGAGATCCTGTTCGCTGAACACGCCCTGCGGGCTGGCGCCCCACTCGCCGCTGCGACCACGCCGACGGTCGGGCACGCCCTGACCGCTGGAACGCTTGGCGGCTGCCGCGGCTGCTCCGCCGCCGCCAGCTTCCTTGCGGCGCGGGCTGCGACCACGGTCATCTTCGCCAGCGGGCGCGCCGGGCGCACCCGGCGGGCGCGGGCCGGAGGGACCCATCGGCGGCCCGACACGACGCGGACGCGGGGCGCTCACCACTTCCGGCGCTTCCACACGGATGATCTTGGGGCCGGAGAGCTTGACGGGGGTCTTGATTTCGAGCTTTGGCCCGGCGGGTGACACGATGCCCGCGGGGCGGGTGGGCACGTTCATGGTGGGCGCGGGGCGCACCACAGAAGGGCCCGGGCGAACGGGGTGCGTGGGCGTACCGGGGGCGCTCGCGGCCGGCGCCAGACGCTCGGGGGATTCTGGCGGGTGTGCGGGCGTCACCGGCGGCGCGATGGTGCGGGCCGGAGGCGGGGGGGCGATCTCGACCGGCTTGGGCGCCGGCGTGAAGGGAGTGGCCTTTTGATGATGGTCGGCAGGGGGCTCGGGCGTGATGGCCGCGGGCCTGTGGTCGGCCTTCAGGTCAGGCTTGGGCTCGACCTTGTGGTCCGGCTTGTGTTCCGGCTTGTCGTGCGCCGGGGTCGCGAGCGGGGCGGGCGTTGCCTTCGCGACCACTTCCGGGGCCACTTCCGCTGGCTTGTGCTCGGCGGGCACTGGCTCACCGGGGGCGTGCTCGGCGTGCTGATCGTCGGTGTGGTCACCGGCGTGCTCGTCGCCATGGTGCTCGTCGGTGCCGTTGGTGCCATCCTTCTTGGTGGTCTTGCGGCGGGCGCCCTTCTTGCGAACCTGATCGAGGTCGACGCGGTCGGAGGTCTCGACGGCTGTGGCCGTGCCGCCACCTCCGGCGAACCACTCGCGAATGGTGGCTTCCAGACCAGCGGAGATGCTGGACATGTGGTTCTTGACAGTGGCCTCGGGGATTCCCTCCGCGTGGCATTTGGCCACGATGGTCTTGGAATCAACCCCGAGTTCCTTCGCGATCTCGAAAATGCGCCTCGCCAAGTTCACATGCTCCTGCTGCCGACCATTCGCCAGCCCCAAACCCTGTCTCTCGCCACCCCGGACCTTCGCAAACCTTGCGATCCGGCGTCCCCACATGGACGATTCTGCAACCCACACCCGCCATACCAATCACGAACCCAATATGTCC
>JBAZUW010000037.1:0-22677 GCA_041661205.1 Phycisphaerales bacterium | reverse complement strand
CGCGTGTCGGCCCAAAGCATCACCCTGCTGCTCCGCGATGCCAGCACGCTGCTGGACAGCACCGGCGCGAGCAACGCCGATCGCGGGCTGGACTTTGTGTCGGGTGGGCAGCTTGCCTTCGCGGGTGACATCACCCTCGGCGGCAGCGGCTCGGCCGCCCCGACGTTTGCAGACGCTGGCGGCACCGCGCCGGCGAACCTGGCGCCGTATGAGTTCACCCAGAGCCTGCCGAGCGACACGAACGCGGCGGCCTTGGTGTTGAATGGCCGCGTGCTGGATCAGCGGACGCGGGTGCCCGCACCCCCGCCGCCGCCGCCTCCGCCTCCGCCGCCTCCTCCGCCGCCGCCGCCTCCGCCTCCGCCGCCTCCTCCGCCTCCGCCGCCGCCTCCGCCTCCTCCTCCGCCGCCGCCGCCGCCTCCGGCGGACTTTGCGGATGAACTCCGGGCGGCGACCGACTTCCCCCCTCAGTTTGAGGACACGGTGAAGGTGCGCGTCTTCGATCTGCGGCTGCTCTCGCGCCTGCTCCTGCCCGGCCGCGCCACTGCCACCACCGAAGCCGTCGCCGGTTTGGGTGGGCCGCTGGTGTACAACGATCTGGCGTTCGCATCGAGCGACCCGCAGTTGATCGCCGCGACGCGCTTTGACATCCAGGGCGTCATGCGGGCGGTGAACCGCTACAACGCCACCTTCGGCACGCCGGATCAGGATCAGACGCCCCAGGTAGCCGCCGACGTGAACAAAGGCGTGCAGCAGTGGATGGCGCTGTCGGGCGCGACGAGCTTTGATCCGGCGGCGTTCCGCGCCTTCGCCCAGTCGGACAAGGCCGACGTATCCACCCGCCAGCGCATCGCCCAGCTCGAAAGCGTGCTCGTCGACCTTCGCGGACTGGGCCTGACCACCACCGAGTACCGCCTCGCCCGCGCCCGGGTGCTGGAGCCGCTGGCCGGCAACGGTGTGAAGGTCGAGGACTTGGCGGCTGCCATCGACGCGCCCGTGTCGGGGTCATGATCCTGTCCGACGCCGGAGCGGAGGCTTCGCGAAGCTCCGGGTAGTGGGCTTGTCTCTCACCCGGACCTTCGAAGACTTTGGTCCGGCGTCGTTCCTAATCTCCCCCGCCCCGGCCGGCACGCCGGGGCTCCGGAGTCGTCGCGCGATGGCCAAAGGCCAGTACCTCACCTCGTATCAGCAGTCCATCGTGCGCCGGTTTTATTCGCATCGCGACACCGTGCTGGTGGCCCGCTTGCAGGAGATTGTGTCGGACTTGGCGGTGGCCAAGCCCGGCAAAGCCGCGGACAAGCTGTGGCAGCGGGCGGCCGACACGATGCTCAAGGCGGGGGCCGAGCAGCCCGACATCGACCAGATCGTCACCCCCCGCAATCTGGCAGAGTTGGCGAAGGTGGCGGGCGAGCTGGCCTCGGCCCCGCGTCCCTCCAAGCCCGCGCCCAAGCGGGCGTCGCCCGGCGGCGATGACATCTGAGAACGATTCTGCGCCCTGACGCCGGAGCTGAGGCTCTGCGAAGCTCCGGGTAGGGAGCTTTTCCGGCAACCGGACATCGAGGACTTTGGTCCGGCGTCAGGCGGGCCGGCGTCCCTCCGTCATCTTGCGATGTCCCACGCCGTCTACACTTGGCCCGCATGACCCTGCCAACCTGGATCACCGCCCAACTCGTCGTCAATGTCGCGGTCAACCTCATCATGGTTCACGTGGTGCTGGTGCTGTGCGCGTACCTGGTCATGGCGGAGCGAAAGATCTCCGCCTACATCCAGGATCGCGTCGGTCCCAACCGCACCGGCTTTGACTTTGGCCTGCCGGTTTTGGCCTTCCTTAAGGGTTGCCTGGGCCTGGGGCAGCCCCTCGCCGACGGTGTGAAGTTCATGCTCAAAGAGGACTACACCCCGAATCGCGTGGACAAGATTCTCTTTACGGCCGCCCCGATCATCATCATCGTCCCCGCCCTCATCGGCTTTGTCGTCATCCCCTGGGGTGGGCAGTGGCAGTGCCCGGACATTCACGTGCCGCTGATCGACGCCACCATCAAAGGTGGATTGGTGCACGTCGCGGGGGCCCACGTGGGCATCGGCATCGTCTACCTGCTCGCTGTCGCTTCGCTGGGTGTCTACGGCGTCGCCTTGGGCGGCTGGGCCAGCAACAACAAGTACTCTTTCCTCGGCGGCCTTCGCGCCACCGCCCAGATGCTCAGCTACGAGATTCCCATGGGCCTGGCCCTGCTGAGCGCCCTGCTGCTGTACGGGGCCGTCGCGCCCGACTCCATCATCCGCCATCAGGCCACCAACGGGTGGGGCCTGCTCGCCCAACCCCTCGCGGCCCTCATCTTCTTCATCGCCATCATGGCCGAGGGCAACCGCGCCCCCTTCGACAACGCCGAGGCCGAACAGGAGCTCGTCGGCGGCTACCACACCGAATACTCCTCGATGCGCTTCGCGCTCTTCTTCCTGGCTGAATACGCCCACCTGGTGACCAGTTCCGCCTTTCTCGTGCTCCTCTTCTTCGGGGGCTATCACCTGCCGCTGATCCCCGGCCTGAGCCCGGATGATGTCGGCATCTTCGCGGTGCTCGCTAAGTTCGTCGTCTACATCATCAAGGTCACGCTGGTGGTCTGCTTCATGATGGTCGTCCGCTGGACGATTCCCCGCCTGCGCTACGACCAGGTGATGGCGATGGCCTGGCAGTTCGTCATCCCCGTGGCCCTTGTCCAGGTCGTCGCGGTGAGCGTGATGATCTATCTGGGTCGCACCAGCACGCTGGAGATGGGCCTGATGAGCGTCGGGCTTTTCGCGCTTACCTGGCTGGCGTCGCCGCTGATCCCCAAGACCACCTCGAACAACAAGCTGCCGCTGTACGGCTCGCGCTTCAGCCCGATGCCGGGGGAGCGGGTGCGGACGCAGTCCAGCGAATCGCTGGCCTTTGAAGACCGCCCGGTGCAGGGGTCGCTGCCGGTCTAGGCGGCACCGGCCTTTAGGCCGGTCTCCCGTTCACCGCTCTCAAGAGCGGTGCCACCTAAGGCATTTCCACCAAAGAATGCCTCCTAAACTTCGTGCATGTCTGAAGAGACATCCATCCAGGTCAACTTCGGCAAGCCCATGCCGCTGTTCCCGCTCGACAAGGTGTCGCTGCTGCCCCAGCAGGTTCTGCCCTTGCACATCTTTGAGCCCCGCTATCGCCAGATGATCGAGCACGCCCTGGACGCCTCCGGCCAGTTCGCGATGGCGGTCTTTGAGGGCGACGACTGGAAACAGCAGTACCACGGCAACCCGCCCATCCGCCCGGCAGTCTGCATTGGGCAGATCATGCAGCACGAGAAGCTCCCCGACGGGCGCTACAACGTCGTCATTCAGGGCGTGTGCCGGGCCCGGGTCATCGGCGAAGTTCCCGCCGAATCGGGCCGACTCTACCGGCTCGCGATGCTCGAGCCGGTGGGGCTCGAGCACGCCGCCGCCGACGATCTGGACCGCGTGGAAGGCGAGTCCGCCACCTATGTCGGTGAGTCCACGCCGTTCCTTTCCGAAGCCCGCGAGCGCATGCGCCAGATGCTCAGCGACGGCCCGCTGACCAAGATGGCCGACGCCGCGGCGGTCCTCGGCTATGTCAACAACACCGACTTCCACCCCAGCGCCCTTTTCGAACTGGTCAGCTTCACCCTCATCAGCGACGACCGTCTGCGCTACCGCCTGCTGGCCGAGCCCAGCGCCGACACGCGTGCAAAAATGATCTTGGGAGAGCTCGACCACTTGTCAAAGCTGATCCGACAGGCCACGCAGCAGCACCCCGAAGAATGGCCCAAAGGGTGCAGTTGGAACTGACCGCTGGTCGCGCCATCACACCCCCAGCTTCGCACACTCCGTCAGCAGCAGGTGCATCAGCCCATCCTTGAACGCGGCCTCCGAAAACCGCATCGCGTTCTCGCGGCACGCGGCGTCGCAGTTCTTCGGGCAGCGCCGCGCCGCCGCGATGATCGCATCGGGATCATCCACGTCATCAAAGAACGCCCCGGTGACGCCATCGACCACGGTGTCGAGCGCCCCGCCCGCCCGTCGCGCCACCACCGGCATGCCGCAGGCCTGGGCTTCCACGGCCAGAATCCCGAAGTCTTCCAACTGCGGAAACAAAAGCACGCTCGCGCTGCGAAAGAGCTCTCGCAAGCGCTCATCGCCCAGGCGACCCAAGAACCGCGTGTGCGGGCCCGCCAGTCGCTCCAGCTTCCGCCGCTCGCTGCCGTCGCCAACCACGAGCAGCTCGCGATTGGCACGTTTGGCCGCCTCGATCGCCAGCTCGGTGCGCTTGTACGGCTCCAGGGCGGCGGCCACCAGCCACGGCCCATCCAGCGGCCTCTGCTGCGTCGGAGGCGTAAAAAACTCCGTCCGCACCGGCGGAAACAACACCTTCGCGTCGCGCGAATAGCAGCGCTGTATCTCGCTGCGGGTGTAGTTCGAGTTCGCGACAAACGTGCTCACGTTCGCGCTGGTGCGTGCGTCCCAGTGCCTGAATCGCTCGACAAAAAGATTCAGCCCCAGCCCGCGCAGCGCACTCCCCTCGCTGTATTGCCTGGTCTGCGACCACACATACCGCGCCGGGCTGTGGCAATAGCACAGGTGGGGGACGCCGGCGGGTGCTTTCAAGCCCTTGATCGCCGCCGAACTGGTCGAGATCACGAGGTCGATCGGCTTAACGCGGTGCAGGGCCGCCAGGCGTCCGGAGAGGTCGCGAACCGCGGCCGGATACAAGGGCAGCAGCCAACGCCGCAAACGCGTGCTGGCCCACGGAAGCCTGCCGAGCCCCGACCGGACGTGCGGCAACGCATCCAGCGCCCGCGACAAACTGTGTGAGTCGTCGAACATCACAAAGAGCCCGGCGACTTCAACGTGAGGCAACCCCGCGAGGACACGTGCGATGGCGTCCAGCACGCGCTCCCCGCCCCGCATCCCCACCAGCCAATCATGGGCCAGCACGACGCGAACCCGGGTTGGCTTGGATGCTGGTCTGGCCATGGTTTGCTATTGATCCGGTTCTACACTGACCCCAATGCCCACGCCCATATCCAGCGGCCAGTTTCAGATCTCCACCGCCGGGAGTCGGCCGGAAAACCCTGCCAACCGCTTCGGCATGGACTATGCCGCAGAAGCCGCCCGCCTGCCCGCACCCCCGTGCCCGATCATCGACATCCACGCCCACAACAACGGTGCCCAGGCCGGAAAAATCTACGCCAAGGTCGCCGACCTCTACCACATCTCCCGCGTCTACACCATGGTGCGGCTGGGCGAAGCCAAGACTGTACGCGAAGCCCTCGGCGACCGCGTCCGCTTCATCGCCTTCCCGGATTTCCGAGCCGACCGCGCCAAGGCCATGCGCGATGGCTTCCTCGCCGACATTCAGAGCTTTCACGATGATTTCGGTTCCAGGATGATCAAGCTCTGGAACGCCCCGCGCATGCACGACTACTTCGACGCCGAATCCGGGCGCGACCTCGTCGGCTTCGACAGTGAATGGCGCTTCCGCCACGCCGCCCTCGCCGACAAACTCGGCATGATGATCATGGTCCACGTCGCCGACCCCGACACCTGGTTCCGCACCAAGTACAAAGACTCCATCAAGTACCGCGCCAAGCCCGACCACTACCGCCCCTTGCGCCAGATGATCGACCGCTTCCCCCGCCCCTGGCTCCTCGCCCACATGGGCGGCTGGCCCGAAGACCTGGGGTTTCTCTCCGAGCTGCTGCAAAGCCATCAAAACGCCTACCTCGATACCTCCGCCACCAAGTGGGTGGTGCGCGAACTCAGCGCCCATCCCAAGGGCGAGGTGATCGACTTCCTGCAGCGTTGGCGGGGCCGCATCCTCTTCGGGTCGGACATCGTCACCGTCGAGGAGCACCTCGCCCCGAAGACCGCGCCCGCCGCCAGCCCGATGGGCGACCTCGCCGACAGCCCGGAAAAGGCCTTTGACCTCTACGCGAGCCGCTATTGGGCGTTGCGCGCAATGTTCGAGACCGATTACAACGGCGAAAGCCCGATCGCCGACCCGGACCTTGCGATGGTTGAGCCCGAGCGCTTCGGCCCGATGGATGCCCCGCGGTTGCAGGGGCTCGCGCTGCCGAAGGACCTGCTGCAAGTCCTCTACCACGATGCCGCGGCCGGGATGCTCGCGAAGGTGGGCGAAGCGGTGTAAGACACGCCACGCGCGGGGTGAACCAACGGCCACTTTCGAGATGCATGAGGTGCGAGCACGCAGTAGCACGCTGCGCCCCACGCTTGCGCGTGGGGTTCGTTATTCCCTTTTCCACATCTACTTCGCGGCTTCGTCAGGTTTCTCTTCCGCCGTTGCCACTGGCGCGGTTTTGGAGATCAACGTGTCGAAGGCGCGGCGCATCTGCTCGGTCTGAGTGGCGTCGAGCGTCGCTTCAAAGTACCCGTCGAGTTCGCTGGGTCCAAGCCGATCGACGAATCCGGGTGTGGCGCGGAGCAGTCGCAGTGTGGAATGCGGCAGTCGCCCGCCGAAGTCGTCATCGCCGGCCTCGCCGCTGCGGAGGAGGAAGCCCCCGCCGCCATACACGCCCATGGCTCCCCCCGCGAGCACGATGATGCGGGTGTTGACGATGGTCGCGCCGGAAGCAATGGGGGTGCTGCCCGCCTTGGACGCCAGGAACATGTGCACGTGCATCAGGACGCCGGTGGCGCGCGACACGTCGCCCCCGCTGGTCCAGGTTTCGGGGGGAAGGTCGGTGAGGTAGAAGTCCGCGGTGTTTGAGTCGGTGAAGTCGTAGATACGGGTGGGGAGTGCGGGGCTCAGGGTGAGCCCGCTGGTAGCGGAGGTAATGATGGGCGTTCCGCTGTTGCCCCAGAACGTGCAACCAGCCGGCAGAAGAGCCGCCACTCCGAGCGCTAGGGCGGACGTCAGGGTCCGAAGCGCCAGCGCGACGAACTTGGGGGCAGGCTGAAAAATCCTGGAACGGGCGACTGAGCACTTCATGGCACCACGATACCGCCCCTGGTGGCATTTCGTGGTGGGAATAACTGCCGGGCAGCCCAAACCGGACACGAACGAAATTCCGAATCATGTTCCGGGAACAAAACCCTTGGTTCGTCGTCGAACGTACCGTTTGGTAGAGGTCACGCCGATGAATAAGCGGGCCAGCCAACAGTCGGGCGACGCGAATGCGAGCCCGAAGGAACGAGGCCGCGGAAATGCTCGCTGGCCGCACGCAAGGTCGGACGCCAACTGCGTCCAGACGTGGAGAACAATCATGAACTCTGGTCTCATCAATCGTCGCGGTTTGGCGGTGGTGGCGGCTGTGCTTGCGGTCGCCGCGGGCAGCGCGTTCGCTGGTGGTGGCGATCATGGCGGCGGACGCGGCGGAGGCCATTACGGCGGCGGGGGCCACTACAGCGGCGGCGGCCGAGGCGGCGTGAGCGTCGGCGTCAACATCGGGGGCGGGTTCCGAAGCGGCCTGTCGTTTGGCTATCGCAGCTCTCACTTCGGCCTCGGTGTTTCCATCCCCCTCGGCGGCTATTACCGCGACACCTACTGCGCCCCGCGCTACTACCCCTCGTACTGCGGGCCCCGCTACGGCTACTACTCCAGCGGCTATTACTATCGCCCTACTTACAGCGTGATCGCCACGGCACCTCTGTACGTCGCGCCCGTCTACGACGTGCCCACGTACACCACGCCGTACACGGTGGTGAGCCAGACCGCCCCGGTGGTCGCGTACCCGGCGGGCACCATCATAAATGGTCAGCAGACCAACCCCTCGCAGCCCGTCTATGTGCAGCAGTCCACCACGGTGAACACGGCGCCGCAGGCCGCTCCGGTCAACCCAGCCAACGGGCCCGCGCTCGCTTCCAGCACGGTGCCGGAAGCCAACCCGCCCTCTGACTTTGAACTCGGGCTCGCGGCATTGCAGACCAAGGAACCCCGCGACGCTGTCGCTGCACTGAAGTCGTATCTGCGTTCACACGCGGAGGATGCCGATGCCGAGCGACTGCTGGGTATCGCCCTGCTCAATGTGGGCCAGACAGCGGATGCCGCGGCGTCCATCCGCCATGCTTACAAGACCGACCTCAAGCTCGCTCACGAGCCCATCAGCCCGTCGGCGCTTGGTTACACCGAGCGCGAGTATCGCGACTTGGTGTCGCGCGCGGTGATCCAGGGCAATCGCGACAATGCCGCGGCCTCGTGGCTCTTCGTCAGCGTGCTGATGCAGGGCGACGGCCGCACCGATCTGGCCCGCACCATGCTCGATCGCGCGCAGCAGGCTGGGCTCGAGCCCGAGGTGTACAACGCGTTGGCCGCGGAACTTCCCAAGAAGTAAGCGAGCAGTCGCGGGGGGGTGCCTCGCCGCCCAAAGCCTCGAAAGCGGGCGGCGGCAGCTAGCGGTGGGAGCGTGCGATCTCGGGATTCGCCCATCGGGCGTGCGGGAAGGACGGGCCGGCGACTCTTTGCGTTCGGTCTGAAGGCTTGCCCCCGTCCGGGGCGTGGCCTAGACTCCCTGCTCAATTCGAGAAGGTCCCGCCTTGTCGGGCGGGGTCGAACATCTCGGACCGTATGGACTACCGAGCCTGAGCTCGCCCAACCCGTGGGCGGCTAAACACAGGCCGGTGGGAGGTTTGGAACGATGGGTAAGCGCGAAGTCACTCAAGTTTTCAAGGTCATGGCGATCGGTGGGGCGGCTACGCCCGCGCCGCCGCTGGGTCCTGTGCTGGGCTCCAAAGGTGTGAACCCCGGCCAGTTTGTCCAGAAGTTCAACGCGGCGACGCAGAACGTCAAGGGCAAGAAGGTCGGCTGCATCGTCACCGTCTACTCGGACAAGAGTTTCGAGTTTGAGGTGAAGAGCTCGCCCGCCTCGGCGATGATCTGCGAAGCCGCGGGCATCGAAAAGGGCTCGGGCGTCCCCAACAAGGACAAGGTCGGCAAGATCACCAAGGCGCAGGTCGAGAAGATCGCCAAGGAAAAGATGCAGGACCTCAACTCCCTGTCGATCGAGGCGGCGATCCGCGTGATCGAAGGCACGGCCCGCTCCATGGGCGTGACCGTCGTCGCCTGATCTGGCCCGCAGCAATCTCCACCGGAATTTGAAGGGTCGGACGCAACAGGCCAGGTGCCTGTGCCACAAGACCGAGAAGACCAGCAGAAAACTCAGTGATTTTAGGGGTCGGGCGACTAGGCCGACCAGGAGCGAAGCGTTATGCCGGTACGAATGACCAAGCGCGACAAGGCCAACGAGACGTTGAAGGTGGCGAACCCTGTTCCCGCCCCCGAGGCGGTCGCGGCTCTCAAGAAGTTCAAAGCCCCCAAGTTTGACCAGACGGTCAACGTGTGCATGCACCTGAATCTGGACACGGCCCAGGCCGACCAGAACCTGCGCGGCGCCATCAGCCTGCCCCAGGGCATCGGCAAGAGCAAGCGCGTGGTGGCCTTCTGCGGGGCGGACCTCACCAAGGCCGCGATCGAGGCTGGCGCCGTCAAGGCCGGCAGCGATGACCTCGTCGCCGAGATCGAAAAGGGCTGGATGGACTTCGATGTGGCGGTCGCCAGCCCCGACATGATGCGTGTGGTTTCCAAGCTCGGCAAGGTGCTGGGCCCCAAGGGCCTGATGCCCAGCCCCAAGGCCGGCACGGTGACTTCTGACGTCGTGAAGGCCGTGAAGGAATACGGCGCGGGCAAGGTTGAGTATCGCGCCGACAAGGCCGGCAACGTGCACGCCGTCATCGGCAAGATGAGCTTCCCCGAGGCGTCGCTGGCGGAGAACCTTGAGTTCTTCATGTCCGCCATCGAGAAGACTCGCCCGGCCACGGTCAAGGGTCTGTACGTCAAGAAGGTTGTCATCAGCGGGGCGATGACCCCCAGCGTCCAGGTCAAGTTCATCTCGGCGGTCGAGGCCGAGTAACGCGGGCGGCGAAGAGCCACAGAAGTGCCACACAGCATTCGGCCCCCCGTGGGCGAAACGAGGTAAGAAACCATGTCTAAGACCGTCAAGAACATCATCATGCGGGACTACAGGGCCCGCATCGCCTCCGGCCTGGAGGAATACCCCGACGCGACGCTGATCAGCATTCGCGGCGTCAAGGGCATCGACTCCACCAAGCTCCGCATGGCGCTGGCCAAGAAGAAGGTTCGCATCACCGTGGTGCAGAACTCCCTGGCCCGCAAGGCCCTGGAGGGCAGCCGCCTGGAGCCGCTGCGTGACCTCATGACCGGCGGCAACGCCCTGGCCTACGGCGGCGAGTCGGTCGTCGAGGTCGCTCGTGAGCTGGTGGCGTGGATCGCGAAGATCCCGGCGCTGGAGCTCAAGGGAGCGGTGCTGGATGGGACTTTGTTCAAGGGCAAGGCGGGCGTGGAAGAGCTCGCGAAGTTCCCGACCAAGGACGAGGCGATCGGCCGCGTGGTGACGCTGGCGATCAGCCCCGGCCGCAACCTGCTGGGTCAGTTGCAGGGCCCGGGCCGCACGATCGGCGGGCTCATCAAGGCGATCGAAACGAAGTTGGAAAAGGGCGAGACGATCGCCAAGGCCGGGTAAGCTGGGTACGAGGTATTTCAGCAGCCCGACCGTGAGGGAGGGCTTTGGTACACGAAAGAACGTTACTTCATTGGTCCGTATCCCGGCATTGTGGCCGGGCTCCGGCGGAATAAAGACCGGGCGTGCCGGTCCCTCTGAAGTGCGAAGGCTGCCGGGCCTTATCCGGCACAAGTGGAAGGGTTTCACATGTCGATGACGATTGATCAGTTGGGTGACGCGCTCGCGGGTCTGTCTTTGAAGGACGCGGTCGAGCTCGGCAAGTACATGAAGGACAAGTACGGCATCGAGGCCGCCGCGGGTGGTGGCATCATGATGGCGGCCGCCGGCCCCGCGGCCGCGAAGGTCGAAGAGAAGAGCAGCTTCGACGTGGTCTTGAAGGCTGTGGATGCCGCCAAGAAGATCCAGGTCATCAAGGTGGTTCGCGAAGCCACGGGCCTGGGCTTGGCCGAGGCGAAGGCTTTGGTCGACGTCCCCGGCAAGGCCATCAAGCAGGGCCTGGACAAGGCCGAGGCCGAGAAGCTCAAGAAGACCATCACCGACGCGGGTGGCACGGTCGACCTGGTGTAACCAAGGCGAGAGTTGCAAAGTCAGATGCTTTGCTTGGCCCCTCTCTTCGAGAGGGGCTTTTTCGTTGAGAAATTTAGGTGGTCGCGAGATGCGAGCGGCTATTCAAGTGGCCAGTGGTGCGGAAGCTCGTTCTGTACTCAGTGTTTTTCGCCGCGCCAGCGGTCCGCGTCGCGCAGTAGTCTCTCGACGACCGAATCGGTACATCGAAAAGTGGTGAGACGTAATTCGGCGATCGCCTCTGCGAGCTTGAGCACGCCCTTTTCGTCGGCGAGCTGCAAGACGCCAAGTGTTCCGGTGACCACCAGGCCTAGACCTTCGGCGGCTTGGGTTCCCTTGCGTTCGTCGATCAGCACCACGTCCGCGTGAATCTCATGGGCGAGGCTGATGGCTTCGGTTTCGCCCCGCCCGAGCCTGAGCGATGGCTCAAGCGAACTTGGAGGCCGAACTTCCAACCAAGCGGGCTTGGCGCTGACCCATTGTCGGACAATTTGCGGAGAACCTGGGTGCGACAGTTCCGCGACTACTGCGGGGACCGTCAGCACGCGGCCGAATAGCTGGGGCAACACATCGGCATGCCCGATGAGGACAAGGTAGTTCAGAGGCGAGGTGTCTGAAACGACCACCATCAGGAGCCGAGCTTCCGCAGCCGAGAAACCTGGGTTGCTAGTTCGTCGCCGGTAAGCAGGTCTTCGATCACGTTGTGGCGACGTAGAACCGAGTCGGTCTCGAAGCGGGAAATGCCTAAGCCGTCCGCAAGTTCACCATGGGAGATGCGGCCGAGTCGGTAGAGCTCAACAAGCCCGGCTTCCTTCAACTCCGCTGCCGGGTCCGCTCCGGCGCGTGCGATCGCCTGTTCGACGCTGGCGGGAATATTGAAGCTGATGGCCATGGCACTACTCCTGAACGGTCAATCATATGACGTGTCGAGCCTGGCCGAGGCGAAGGCTTTGGTCGACGTCCCCGGCAAGGCCATCAAGCAGGGCCTGGACAAGGCCGAGGCCGAGAAGCTCAAGAAGACCATCACCGACGCGGGTGGCACGGTCGACCTGGTGTAAGCCGGGTGAGTATCGAAAATCAGGATTGAAAACAACCCGGGCGAAATGCCCGGGTTTTTCGTTTTTCACCGGCGGCGGGAATGGTCAGCAGGAAGTCACTTTACGTCCGCAGCAGGTTCTAAGGTGAAAAACTGAAGAAATCCCAACTCCTCGACTCAGCATTCGCGGACGCCTATACTCCACATAGCCGTTTGGGGCGCAGGCAGTGCGCGCACCCGCAGGCGATCGGTTTTCTTTGCCTTGTTTGGGGTTTGTGCGTAGACTTTGACGGACAGAACGGGCGCGAAAAATCGGCGAGCGGCGGCTAGTGAACAACTGTGTAGCGTAGGCGAAAATCGGACTTTGACGAGCCGGAGCGGGGTTGCCCGTTCGCGGCTGTCGTCGTATCCGCGAGGTACTCGATGTCGACTTTGAAAGTGCGCGACTTTTCCAAGCGTGGCGATGCTCTTCCCGTGCCCGATCTGACCCGGGTGCAGACTGACGCCTATGAGCGGTTTCTGCAGCTCAGCAAGGGCGCGGACAGCCGCGAGATTCACTTTGGGCTGGAGGCTCTGCTCCGCGAGGTCTTCCCGATCGAGAGCTACGACGGGACGATGAAGCTGGAGTACATCAACTACACGCTGGAAGATGCGCGGTACACGCCTGATGAATGCCGCGAGTTGCGGCTGACGTACGGCCTGCCGTTCCGCGTGGGCGTGCGCCTGCGGCGCGAGGGCAAGCCGGAGCTGCCCGAAGAGCAGATTTACCTGGGCGAGTTCCCCATCATGATGGGTGGCGGCGAGTTCATCGTGAACGGTGCCGAGCGCGTCATCGTCAGCCAGTTGCACCGTTCGCCTGGCGTGGACTTCAGCATTGTGTCGAGCGAAGCGGACCGGCCGTTGCACTCGGCGCGTGTCATCCCCGAGCGCGGCAGCTGGATCGAGCTTGAAGTGACGAAGAAGGACGTGCTGGCGATGCGGATCGACCAGTCGACCAAGCTCGCGGCGACGACGTTCCTGCGTTGCCTGGATGAGAGCGTGGCGTCGACGGATGCGATTCTGTCGCTCTTTTATGAAGTGAGCGAAGTGAAGGTGGACGCGGTGAAGCCCGAGCAGTGGGCCGCGGCGGACATCATCGACCCGGCCTCGGGCGAGGTGCTGGTGCACGTGGGCCGGCAGATCGGCGACCACGCCACGACGATCCAGAACAGCGACCTCAAGAAGGTGCGCGTGATCGAGAACCCCAGCGATGCGCTCATTCTGAACACCATCGCGGTGGAAGAAGAGAAGCGGGATATTGAGAACAAGCACTCGGATGCGTTTGCGAATGCGACGGACTTTGAGCGGGCGCTGCTGCGGATTTATACGAAGTTGCGCCCGGGCAACCCGCCGCAGATCGAGAAGGCGAAGGCCTTGTTCGTCGAGAAGTTCTTTGATGAGAATCGCTATCGCCTCGGACGCGTGGGCCGCTTCCGCATCAACCGGAAGTTCGACCTGGATACGCCGGAAGATCTCATGTTCATCCGCAGCGAGGACTTCCTGCGGGTGGTGCAGTACATGCTGGACCTGCGCAGCGGGCGGCAAGACCCCAAGACGCAGCGCCCGGTGGCCGTCGTTGACGATATCGATCACCTGGGCAACCGGCGCCTGCGCACACTGGATGAGCTCGCGGTGGATGAGCTCCGCAAGGGCTTCCTGAAGCTGCGGCGGACCGTTCAGGAGCGCATGAGCGTCAAGGAGCCTGATGAGGTCATCAAGATCGCGGACCTGGTGAACACCAAGTCGATTTCGTCGGCGATCGACTTCTTCTTTGGGCGCAGCGAACTGAGCCAGGTGGTGGACCAGACCAACCCGCTGTCGAGCCTGGTTCACGAGCGGCGGCTTTCCGCCCTCGGGCCGGGTGGTTTGAATCGCAAGCGAGCGGGCTTCGAGGTGCGCGACGTGCACATCAGCCACTACGGGCGTATTTGCCCGATCGAAACGCCCGAAGGCACCAACATCGGTCTGATCGCCAGCCTGGGCATTTATTCGTCGATCGACGAGTACGGCTTCCTGCGCACGCCCTATCGCGTGGTGAAGGACGGCAAGGACACCGGCAAGATCATCTACCTGCGTGCCGACGAGGAGATGCGTGCGGTGCTTGCTCCCGCCGACTCGCTGGAAGATGGCGGACGCATCCGCAAGGGCGCGATCATCGCGCGCGTCAACGGCGAACTGTCGCAGGTGGATTCGACCAACGTCGATTACCTGGACATCAGCCCCAAGCAGATCGTGGGTATTTCCGCGGCGCTCATTCCGTTCCTAGAGCACGACGATGCCAACCGCGCCCTGATGGGTTCGAACATGCAGCGTCAGGCGGTGCCGCTGATCAAGATCGACCCGCCGCTGATCGCGACGGGCGTTGAGAAGGCCGTCGGCCACAACAGCGGCATGGTGGTGAAGGCGAAGAACCCCGGCACCATCACCGCGGTCGACAGCGAGCGGATCATCATTGACAACGCGGACGAATACGTGCTCCGCAAGTTCGTGGGCCTCAACGAGCGCACGTGTCTGAACCAGAAGCCGGTGGTCAAGCTCGGCCAGAAGGTCGAGAAGGGCCAGGTCATCGCCGACGGGGCGAGCACCAAGATGGGCGAGCTGGCGATCGGCAAGAGCGTGCTGGTGGCGTTCAACACCTTCGACGGGTACAACTTCGAGGACGCGATCGTCATCAACGAGCGCCTGGTGAAGGACGATGTCTTCACCAGCATTCACATCGATGCGTTCGATGTGGAAATCCGCGAGACCAAGCTGGGGCGCGAGGAGTTCACGCGCGACATCCCCAACGTCAGCGAGAAGATGCTGCGCAACCTGGATGAGAATGGCATCATCCGCACGGGTGCCCGCGTGGGCCCGGGCGACATCCTGGTGGGCAAGGTCAGCCCCAAAAGCAAGACGGAGCTGACGCCGGAAGAGAAGCTGCTGCACGCGATCTTCGGCCGCGCTGGCGAAGACGTGAAGAACGACTCGTTGGAAGTGCCGGCGGGCGTGGAGGGCGTCGTCATCGGTGCCCGCAAGTTTAGCCGCCGGTTGCACATGAACGAAGAGCAGAAAAAGCAGCTGAAGAAGGACATCGCGGACTACGAGAAGCTGATGGACGAGAAGGGCATCGCGCTGTTCAAGCAGATGACCAACGCGATCAACGACATCTTGGGCACGCCGATGGTGGACCCCAACACCCGCCAGAAGGTGGGCGCGTCGGACATTCCTGAAGTTATCTTGGAGCAGATCCGCACGTTCGACGTGAAGTGGCTCAAGGGCAACAAGGACGTGAAGGAAAAGGCCGAGACGCTGTACAAGCAGTTCTGGCCCCGAATCGCGGCCATCGGCGCCGAGAAGAACCGCAAGGTCGCGCACATGAAGCGCGGCGACGAGCTTCCCCCCGGCGTGCTCGAAATGGTGAAGGTGTACCTGGCCACCAAGCGTCACCTCTCGGTGGGTGACAAGATGGCCGGGCGCCACGGCAACAAGGGTGTCATCGCCCGCATCGTCCCTGAAGAAGACATGCCGTTCATGGAAGACGGCACCAGCGTTGAGGTGCTCCTCAACCCGCTGGGCGTGCCCAGCCGCATGAACGTCGGGCAGATCTTGGAGACCCACCTCGGGTGGGCGGCCAAGGTGCTCGGCTTCCAGGCGATGACCCCGGTCTTCGATGGCGCGACCGAAACGCAGGTGCACGCGGCCATCGAAGAGGCCAACACCTACGTGACCGAGCGTCTGGCCAACTACGAGAAGGCTGGCACCTGGCCCACGCCGCGTGAACTGCTCGCCAAGATGCCCAAGGGGTGCAAGATTCAGCTGTACGACGGGCGCACCGGCGAATCGCTGAACCAGAAGACCACCGTGGGGTACATGTACATCTTGAAGCTCCACCACCTGGTGGACGACAAGATCCACGCCCGCGCGACGGGGCCGTACTCCTTGATCACGCAGCAGCCGCTGGGTGGCAAGGCCCGCACCGGTGGTCAGCGCTTCGGCGAAATGGAAGTGTGGGCGCTGGAGGCGTACGGCGCGGCGTACATCCTTCAGGAGTTGCTGACGGTCAAGAGCGATGACGTGGAAGGGCGTACGAAGATTTATGAGAGCATGGTCAAAGGCCAGAACAAGCTGGAAGCCGGCATGCCGGTGGCCTTTGACGTGTTGTGCAACGAGTTGAAGGGCCTGGGCCTCAACATCACGCTGGAGAAGAAGAAGTTGGAGGGTGGGAGCCTGCTGTAAGGAACGGAGGCCGACATGCGCCGGGTGCTGAGCTGGGTGTATGGGATCGTGCTAGTGGCGGCAGTTGGAGTGGGCGTCGTAGCGCTTTTCAACTGGCTCGGCTGGTATGGCTCGAAACCCGCATCTCTTTGGTTCGGCGCTTGGTTGGGAGTTTCAGCGGTTCTGGTGCCGCGGCTTATCGAGTAATGCGAGAGGCGAGGTTGGATTCGCGGAGTGTTCTTCGATCCCAGGAAGCGTGAGGCACTCGCCGACAGGCGACGCAAGCTGACAGAGAAATGGCAGAGGTTGGAAGAAGAGCGGCAAGAGATGCTGAAAGCCGCCCGCAAGTGAAGAATTAGACGGATTGGGGAAGGCCCCGTCTGGAGCAAACAATGGCTGAATCCGTATACGACCGCGTCAATGACTTTTCCGCCGTCAAGGTCACCCTGGCCTCGCCCAACGACATTCGGGCGTGGTCTTACGGCGAGGTAAAGAAGCCCGAGACCATCAACTACCGTACCTATCGCCCTGAGAAGGACGGGTTGTTCTGCGAGCGCATCTTCGGCCCCGAGCGCGACTACGAGTGCGCCTGCGGCAAGTATCGCGGAACGAAGTACAAAGGCATCATCTGCGACCGTTGCGGCGTGAAGGTGACCCACAGCCGCGTGCGCCGCAAGCGCATGGGGCACATCAATCTTGCCAGCCCCGTCGTGCACATCTGGTTCTTCAAGAGCATGCCCAGCCGCCTGGGCACTTTGCTCGGCATGAAGACCAGCGACCTGGAAAAGGTCATCTACTACCAGGATTACGTGGTGGTTGACGCCGGCGACACCGAGCTGAAGTTCAAGCAGGTGCTCACCGAAGACGAGTTCCGCACGCACCAGGACAAGCTGGGCAACGCCTTCCGCGCGCTGATGGGCGCCGACGCCATTCGTGAGTTGATCGAGAAGACCGACCTGGCTCACGAGGCCACGACGATCCGCAACGATCTGCAGGGCACCAAGAGCAAGCAGAAGATCAAGGACTACGCCAAGCGCCTCAAGCTCATCGAGCAGATTCGCGGCTCCGAGAACGACCCGGCGTGGCTGGTGATGGACGTGGTGCCGGTGATCCCGCCCGACCTGCGTCCGCTGGTGCTCCTCGAGAGCGGCAACTTTGCGACCAGCGACTTGAACGATCTCTATCGCCGCATCATCAACCGCAACAACCGCCTCAAGAAGTTGATGGACTTGAACGCCCCCGAGGTGATCATCCGCAACGAGAAGCGCATGCTGCAGCAGGCGGTGGACGCGTTGTTTGATAACAACCGTTGCCGCCGCCCTGTCTTGGGCAGCAGCAATCGCCCGCTGAAGAGCCTCACGGACATGATCAAGGGCAAGCAGGGTCGCTTCCGCGAAAACCTGCTGGGCAAGCGCGTGGACTACTCCGCGCGTTCGGTCATCGTCGTGGGTCCTGAGCTCAAGCTCAATCAGTGCGGCCTGCCCAAGAAGATCGCCCTGGAGCTCTACCAGCCGTTCATCATCCGCAAGCTCAAGGAGCACGGGCTGGCGGACACCATCAAGAGCGCCAAGCGCATGCTGGAGCGGCGCGATGCCGCGGTGTGGGACATTCTGGAAGAAGTGATTTATCAGCACCCCGTGCTGCTGAACCGCGCTCCTACCCTGCACCGAATGGGCATCCAGGCCTTCGAGCCCGTTCTTGTGGAAGGCAACGCCATCCGCATCCACCCGCTGGTCTGCGGCGGCTTCAACGCCGACTTCGACGGTGACCAGATGGCCGTGCACCTGCCCCTCTCCATCGAGGCCCAGGCCGAAGCCCACGTGCTGATGCTCTCGACGCACAACATCTTCTCTCCCGCCAACGGCAAGCCCATCATCTCGGCGTCGCAGGACATCGTGATGGGTGTCTACTTCATCACCTTCATGACGCCTGATGAGATCCCCGTTGAGAAGATGCCGAAGTTCAAGGACCGCAAGGAAGCCCTGCTGGCCCTGGAGCAGCGCAAGATCGGGCCGCACGACCGGATTCTCGTCCGCATCGACGGCTTTGACCAGGTGGTCGAGAGCCAGACGGCGAACGTCAAGAAGATGCCGGACAACAAGCGGCTCGTGACGACCGCCGGTCGCTGCCTGTTCGCCGACGTGCTCGCCCCTCACATGCCCTTCTACAACTGCGCCCTGGGCAAGAAGGGGTGCGCCCGCGTGATCGACGATTGCTACGCCATCGCCGGTCGCTCCGCCACCATCGACATTCTCGATCGCCTCAAGGAAATGGGCTTCAAGCAGGCGACCCTCGCCGGCCTCTCCTTCGGCATCACCGATCTGCGTATCCCGCTCGAGAAGCAGGCGCTGCTTGACGAGTCGCAGAAGAAGGTCGACCGCATCGAGAAGAACTACGACCGCGGCATCATCACCGCCCGCGAGCGGTACAACCAGCTGCTGGACATCTGGTCTCACTGCCGCGAAGAGGTGCAGAAGAAGCTCGTGTCGGCGCTCAAGAGCGACCGCCGCGACGCGGACGGAAACGAACTTGCTCCGGATTCCAAGGCCGGCAAGGCGTATCTGAACCCCGTGTACCTGATGATCGACTCCGGTGCCCGCGGCAACATCAGCCAGATGCAGCAGCTCGCCGGCATGCGTGGCCTCATGGCCAAGCCCAGCGGCGAGATCATCGAAACCCCCATCCGCGCCAACTTCCGCGAAGGCCTCAACATCCTTGAGTACTTCTCGTCTACGCACGGCGCGCGTAAGGGTCTGGCCGATACCGCCCTCAAGACGGCCGACTCGGGCTACCTCACCCGCAAGCTGTGCGATATCGCGCAGAGCGTTATCGTCGGCGAGCACGACTGCGGCAGCCGCCGTGGCGTCCTCAAGCGCGCCCTCTACAAGGGTGAGCAGGTTGACGTGCCGCTTCGCGACCAGATCATCGGCCGCGTGACTGTCAACGCGATCGTGAACCCCAAGACCGACGAAGTGATCGTGCCCGAGAACACCATGATCTCGGCGGAAGCCGCGGTCCGGGTCGAGAACATCGGTATCGATTCGGTGCTGGTCCGCTCGGCGCTCACCAGCGAGAGCAAGACCGGCTGCAGCGTTCTTGACTACGGCATGGACATGAGCACGGGGCGCCTGGTGGAGCCCGGCATGGCGGTGGGCATCATCGCCGCCCAGTCCATCGGCGAGCCTGGCACGCAGCTGACGATGCGTACGTTCCACACCGGCGGCATCGGCCAGCGAGCCGCGGAAAACACCAAGTACGACGCCCTCAACGCGGGCACGCTTGAGTTCCGCGACGTGAACGATGTGCACACCAAGGACGACGACGGCCACGACTGCGTCGTCGCCCTGAAGCGTAACGGCGAGCTGGCGATCCTCGACGGCAAGGGCCGCGAGCTTGAGAAGTTCAAGGTTCCCTACGGCGCCTTCCTTTACGCCACCGACAAGAGCGATATCAAGAAGGGTCAGACGCTGGTGAAGTGGGATCCGCACCGTGTGCCCATTCTCGCCGAGAAGGACGGCTTCGTGAAGTACGTCGACATCCAGGAGAAGGAGACGTACCGCCTCGAAGACGCCGGCCAGGGCAAGCAGGCCAAGGTCATCATCGAGCACAAGGGCGACCTGCACCCGGCCATCAACATCCTGGACGAGGCCGGCAACATCCTGGACTTCCACTACCTGCCCGCCCGGGCGCGTCTGGAAGTGGAAGACGGCCAGAAGATTCAGGCCGGTCACATGCTCGCGCGTCAGCCGCGTTCGGGTGGCGGCTCGCAGGACATCGTGGGTGGTCTGCCCCGCGTGACGGAGATCTTCGAGGCCCGCAAGCCCAAGGACCCCGCCTGCATGGCGGAGATCTCGGGCAAGGTCGAGATGTTCTCCGACAAGCGCAAGGGCAAGATGACCATCCGCGTCGTCAGCGAAGCGGGCATCGAGAAGGATCACCATGTGCCCAGCGACAAGCAGCTGCTGGTGCACACCGGTGACTATGTGACGGCTGGCGACCCGCTTACCGAAGGGCCGCTCGTGCCGCACGACATCCTTCGAATCAAGGGCGAAGAGGCCTTGTGGTCGTACATGCTGGACGAAGTGCAGAACGTGTACCGGGCGCAGGGCGTGGGTATCAACGACAAGCACATCGAGCTCATCCTGAGCCAGATGCTCCGCAAGGTGAAGGTTGAGAACACCGGCGACACCGACCTGCTCCCGCAGGAAGTGGTGGACAAGTACAACTTCAAGCAGAAGAACCGCGCGGTGGAGAACTACGCCCGCGTCAGCGAAGCGGGCGGGACCGACCTCAAGGTCGGCGAGTTGTACCTGAAGAGCGTGATCAAGGAGGCCAACGCGAAGGCGGAGGCCGCGGGCAAGGAAGGGGCCAAGGCCAAGCGGGCGCGTCCCGCGACAGGCCGCACGCTGCTGCTGGGCATCACCAAGGCCAGCTTGCAGAGCGACAGCTTCCTCTCGGGTGCGTCGTTCCAGGAAACCACGAAGGTGCTTACGGAAGCGTCCTTGCGTGGCGCGAGCGACACGCTGGTGGGTCTGAAGGAAAACGTTCTTCTGGGCCACCTCATCCCCGCGGGTACGGGCTTCCGTCCCTACCAGGAGATTCGCGTCAAGCCGCTCGTCGCGATCGAGGACGACGAGGAGGATCAGGAAGAGATGCTCGCCGAGGCGAAGGCCGCGGCCGAGGCTCTGGGCGCGGACCGCAACGAGCCCCTGGGTGCCGCACCCCTCACGGCGCAGACGCCGCTGCGGGATGTGATCACCGGCGGCGCGTCGACCGTGTCGAAGATGTGATCGCAGGTCGGTATTCGTGATTCACTTCAAGCCCCCTCGCTCCGAGGGGGCTTTTTCGTGGACTGCGAGAGAGCTGGCTTCGCGTGGGGAGTGGATCAGAGGTGCACTATGCTGCGCGCCCGGGTTCCAGGTTAGCTCCGGCGCACAACGCCCCAAGCGGCGGCAGCACCAAGCGCTCCGCTCACTTCAGCGGCAACTGCTCATCCTTCAAGAGCTCTTCGATTTCACGATGCGTCATCACCGGCACATCTGTGCGCCCGGATTGCAGCATTCGCTTGATGTATGGCAGGCACATCCCGCACCCGGTCCCGCACCCGGTCTTCTCGCTCAAAATGGCAAGGTCGTTGCCGACCTCCCGCGCCACCGCGGCGATGTGGGCAAAGGGAACATTGCGGCAAATGCAGCGATTAACACCCATTGGAGTTGGCCGATGCTTCGATGTTCCCCCATGCACGATCGATGACGCACGAACAACCGCGCGCCCCGCAGGTGAGCACCCCCACCCCCGTTCGCAGTGTACGAGTGGCGACCGGCTGATCAAAACGTCAAATCATCGGATGAGGAGGTCCGGAATGCGGCCAGCGTCCGCCGCCGCTCCCTTAGCTATCGCCAATCGGCCGCGTCCGGCACGTAGTGGGGGGCGTTGGTGGTGCCCACCGAGCCGATGCCCATCTCGGGCTGCGTGAGCCACTCGAGCTCGGCCCTCACCGCCCTCACGCTGCCGTCGGCCCGCGCGGTGTTGCATTCACCCAGGCCCGCTTTCGAGCGCGAGTGGCGGAAAGCGGTGGTGGGGTATTCGTTCATATCCCAGCCGCTCCCGTTCCAGAGCAGCGGCGGGTCAAGCAGGGCGGTATTCAGCGGCGGGTCGCCAGCGAGCAGCGAATCCGCGAAGACATACAGCTCGTTGGGGAGCAGAATCTCGTAGAGTCGCCGCCACGGACGCTTGCGGATGGTCGAACCCCACCCGGGCGTGTACTTGGGCGAGAGGTAATAGCCGTTGTAGCCAAACGTGCTCGTGGGGGCGCCGACCACACCCTGCGTGTTGTAAGTTCCCCAAGGCTGCGACGGGCACTCAAAGACCGACTTCCGCGCCAGCACCGCACCCAGATAGGGCGAGATGAAGCCACGGTCGTGATTCACCTCGGTGGCCGCGGCGTTGATCGAGCCCCACCAGAAGATCCGGTCCAGCGAGCCGGTATCCACAATGCTCGAATACGCCAGGGGCATCGCGTGGTCGGTGTAGTCGTTTGCGTACGCGGTCCAGCCCACGATCAGCTGATGCTGATTGGTCAGGCATGCGACCCCACGCGCCGCCGCCCGGCTCTGCCGCAGCACTGGGACCAACAAGCCCACCAGCACCGAAATGATCGCGATGGTGACCAGCAACTCGATGATGGTGAAGCCGCGGCGAGTCAAGGGAGCACCCCCTGGCGCACCCCGGGCCATGTCGGCCGCAGCGAGCGAATGAGCACGGCGCGATCGGCGCTGTTCACGGTGTGATAGCCATTGATGTCCCGACGCC
>JBAZUW010000036.1:21750-22763 GCA_041661205.1 Phycisphaerales bacterium | reverse complement strand
AAGTGGTTTTTCCGCTGGAGATTTTGCCGGTTTCGAGCCTGCTCTCGAGCTTGATGTTCAGCGTGTTCGGGCTGTCGCTGGTGCTGATCGGGCGGGCGGTGTTCTATCACGGCATGCCGTGGACGGTGGTGCTGCTGCCGCTGGTGATCTTGCCGGTCATCCTGATGGGTCTGGGGCTGAGCTGGTTCCTGGCGTCGCTCACGGTATTTGTGCGCGATGTGGGCAATCTCACGGTGGTGATCGTCTCGCAGTTTCTGTTGTTTCTGACGCCGATCTTTTTCACGCTGGAGAATGTGCCGGAGCCGTGGCGGTCGATCGCGGGGCTGAACCCGCTGGCGCCGGTGGTGAGCGGGGCGGCGAATGTGGTGGTGGATGGCGTGGTGCCGCCGTGGCAGGGGCTGGTTGCGGCGGGCGTCTTTGGGCTTCTGACCATGCAGCTTGGGTATGCGTGGTTCATGAAGAGCAAGCGGGGGTTTGCCGATGTCCTCTAACGGCACATCACAACCTCTTGCGTCAGGAGCCGCCCACAGTGTGGAGGCCAAGCCCGCGGGCCAGCCGATGCCTGCGGGCGAACCGCAACTTTCGAACGACGTGGTGATCAGCGCCCACAACCTGGGCAAGCGGTACCAGATTTATCGCAAGCCGCACGATCGCTTGAAGCAGGGGCTGCTGCGCTGGACGGGCAAGCAGTACTACCGCGACTTCTGGGCGGTGAAGAACGTGAGCTTTGAGGTGAGGCGAGGCGAGGCGGTGGGCGTGCTGGGGCGCAACGGCGCGGGGAAGAGCACGCTGCTGCAACTCATCGCGGGGACGCTTTCGCCGAGCGAGGGAGACGTGAGCGTGCGCGGGCGGGTGGCCGCGATGCTGCAGCTTGGCAGCGGCTTCAGCGGCGAGTTTACCGGGCGCGAGAACGTGTACCTGGCGGGCTCGATTCTGGGAATCCCGCGGCGTGAGATGGAAAAGCGATTCGACGACATCGCTTCGTTTGCCGACATCGGCGCGTTCATGGATCA
>JBAZUW010000036.1:20621-21740 GCA_041661205.1 Phycisphaerales bacterium | reverse complement strand
TGGCGTTCGCGGTGTCGTTCTCGGTGGAGCCGGACCTGCTGATCGTGGATGAGATTCTGGCGGTGGGTGATATCGGGTTTCAGCAGAAATGCGTCTCGCGCCTGCGGGCCCTGCGCGACAATGGGCTGACGATGCTGTTTGTCAGTCACTCGCCGGACGCGGTGCGCAGCGTGTGCAACCGGGCGCTCTTCCTGGTTGATGGCCAGATGGTCTTCTTCGGCTCCGCCGAGCAGACGACCAACAAGTACCTCTCATATGTGCGCGAGCAGACCAACAAGGAAACGCTGGCGGGGGACACCGTGCTGGGAGCCCCGGTGGCGTTCAAGGTGAACGTCCCCGGCACCCTGCGTTACGGCACCGGGCACGCACAGATTGAACGGGTGGAGGTGCTGAACCACCTGGGCGAACCGACCCGCGCGTTCCGCGTTGGCGAGCGCATCGCGCTGGAGGCGACCCTCCGGGCGCACGCCCCAGTGCGCGACCTCAACGTGAGCTTCTTGATTCGCGACATGACTGGGATCGACCTAATGGGGACCACGTGCTTTGACGAGAACGTCAAGCTGCCCACGCTGGCACCAGGCGAGACCACGGTTGTGCGCTTTGAGTTTGAGAATCGTCTACGGTCGGGCAACTTCGGGGTGTGCATGGCGGCCAATCGCGTGTCGTCGCGCGATTACTCCGACACGGTGCTCTTTGACCAGGTCGATGGGTGTGCGGCGTTTGTCGTGATGGGCGACCCCGACCGCCCGGTGCATTACAAGTTTCACGAGCCTGTCAACATTACCGTTCACGCCCCCGCCGGAGCCATTCACGCATGACCTCGCAGCCCGCACAAGGGTTGGCCACGCCGCCGCAGATTGATGAGAACTACGCCTACTGGCGCGAGCATGGTGCGTCGTGGGTGCAGGAATACACCCAGCGCAAGCGTCACCAGGTGTACTACCACATTCAAGAGGTGATGCTCGCGGACTATGTGCAGCACTCGGCGCAGATCGCCCAGCAGGCGCGGGGCGAGGGGGCGCTGCGGGTGCTGGAGTTCGGGTGCGGCGTCGGGCGCCATCTTGCGAACCTCTCACGCTTGCCGGGCGTGGACGCGCACGGGTATGACCAGTCCTCCAC
>JBAZUW010000036.1:6112-20611 GCA_041661205.1 Phycisphaerales bacterium | reverse complement strand
GGCGCGCCGGTGGGGCGCCTGCCGTATGCGGATGGCTCGTTTGACATCGTGTACACCAGCGAGGTGCTGATTCACGTGCGGCCGGAGCATCTCTCGGGGATTCTCGCGGAGCTTTTGCGGGTGGCCAAGTGGCAGGTGCTGCACTTTGAGCCCGCCGAGCACACGCCGATCAGCACGGACTCGCACGACGGGTGCTGGCGGCACGATCTTCCGGCCGCGTACAGCGCGCTGGGGGTGACGTGTGAAACGCTGCCGTCGGGGTTTCGCCTGCAGGCACCGTATCGCGTGATGCTGGGGGGCCCGCCCCCGTTTACGTGGTCGCCGGTGCTGCTGGACATGTACCGGCGGCTGGACCGGGACATCGACGCGGGGTTTGACGAGCTTCGGGAGAGACTCGGCGCTCAGACACATCTGGCTACGACGCTGGATGCCCGCCTGGCGGACGCGAACCGCGAGGCACTTCGCTCGCAGGAGGCGTACAAGGCGCTGCAGGCACGGCTGGCGGCTGGGGAAGCCGCGGCACGCGAGGAGGCGGCGAAGGTAGTCGCGCGTGAGGAGGCTGTGATGGCGGCGGCGCGGGAAGAGGCGGCGAAGACCTTCGTGCGTGAAATGAGTGCGCTTCATGTCGAGCACGCGGCGAAGCTGGCGGAGGCGGCCGCGACTGCGAGCGGCGCGCTGTTGGCCCGCGAGAAGGCTGAAACGGCGCTTGCGGCCCTTCGCCAGGAGCTTGCCGAGGCGTCGCAGATCAGCGGGCAGTCGATCGAGCGCGCGAACTCGCTGGCGCACGAGGTGCAGCGGCTGAACGCGGAGCGGCGGGCCACCATCCAGGAACTCCACCGCCTGCTCTCAAAGTGAGAGAACCAAGCGAGCACGCCATGACTACCGGACCACTCACAGACTCGTCTCTGAAACCCGACCCGATCTCGCCGGAGGTGCGGCGTCTGCTTGATCGCGTTTCTGATCAGGGGTTTGAGCTTTCGTACATCAAGAACAGCTCGACGTACAAGCTGGCGAACTCGCTGCGGCGAGCCGCCCGCTTTCGCACGCCGCCCCGCACGGTCGGCGTGCGTGCGCTGGGGCGCGTGGGGGCGGGGCAGGGGACGGAAGTGTGGATCATGCGGGCCAGCGGGACGGCGGGCGAGCCGGGCATCCCCTGGGGCTTTTCCAGCCACGAGGGCTTTGAGGTCAGGCCGAGCGAGTATGCGTCGCATGGCGAGTGTCTTTTCTCGTATGAAGGGTCGTTTTCGTTTGCCGCCGGGCTCGATCCGGAGCTTGTGTTCATGAGCCACCCGTGGAGCGGGCTGATCGAGATCGAGTATGAAGGGCGGCGTGAAACCATCGACCTGTTCTCCGAGGTCAACGGCGAGGTGGTAGTGCACCCGGCGCGCACGCCGATGGTGCAGCGGGGTTCGCGGGCTGCGGGCGGGGCGAGCGCGGCGGGCAAGGCGGGCGCGGCGCACGCGGATGAGAGCGCGTTCACGCCGCGCGATGTTGAGTTTCTTCGCCACTGCATGCAGACCCGGCCCCAGGTGGTGGCGGTGCACTGCCCGCGCTGGCTGGGGATTTCGGCGTCGACGCGGGCGCTGTTCGACACGCGCTACTGCGTTCCGGAGACGCCGGATCGCGACCCGGCGACGATTTCGGCGGCAGCGATCAGCCGGCACGCCCGCGTGCTTGCGGAGAGCGGCGTGCCGCACGTGGTGGTCTCGGGTGGCGACCTGGCGCAGCTTGCGCTTGTTGAAGAGCTTAAGAAGCTGAGGCCTTCCGTGACCGTGGATGTGATTTATCACGGGGGATATGTCGCGTTTCAGCTCAACTACGAGTGGCGTGTGGTCAAGACGTGGATCGACGCGTTTCACAGGGGAATCGTGCGCGGCATCTGCACGGTCAAGGCGGGGATGGAAGACTTCTTCCGGAGCCAGGGCATTCCGTCGGCGCTGGTGCTCAACATGGTGCCGGGGGAGGTGATGCCCCCGAGCGAACCGGTGGAGCCGGGGCTGCACGCGGGGATTTGGATCAGCGGCACGGGGAGCAAGACGCCCCACGTGATGCTGGCGGCACTGAAGATGCTGGGCGATGTGCGCCTGCATGCCGCGGGCATGGATCAGCGGGCCCGCGACATCATCGAGGCGTTTGCGATCGCCAAGGCGGAGATTCATCCGCGCCCGCTGCCTCACGCGTTGCTGCTGGAGGCGATCCGGCGGACGCACCTGTCGTTGTACGTCACGTTCAATGAGTGCTGCCCGATGCTGCCGCTGGAGAGCCTGACGCTGGGGGTTCCGTGCCTGCTGGGGCCGGTGAGCCATCTGTTCGAAGATTCGCAGTATTTGTTTGAGCGGCTGGTGGTGCCGTTCCCGGATCGCGCGGACGTGGTGGCCCGGTATGCGAGGCGGGCGATCGAGGAGCGCCGCGAGATTGTGGCGGCGTACGCCGCGTACGCGCCTTCGTACAACCTGCGAGCACGCGAGAGCGTGACACAGCTGGTTGAGACGGGGCCGACACTTCAGATTCCGCGCCGCTACTAGAAGCCGCGGCTTGCTCCTGGGAGGGAGACCACGCATGGGCCTTATCTGCTTCGCCAGCTACGAGATTCACCCCACCACTGCCGGCGGCGCGGGCGTGCTGATCCATCACGCGATTGATCACCTGACGGCGGCGGGGCACGAGGCGCTCTTGCTGCTGGACCTGGATGCCGCGACGTTTGAGAAGTTTGCCGAGCACGATCGCCTGAGCTTTGCGCACCCGGCGAAAGTTCGTGCATTTCGGGTTGATGATCTGTGCCAGGACTTTGTCGACATACGCGGCGCGAGCGCGTTCCAGGTCAAGAGTCTGCGTTTTGCGCATGCGCTTGCGAAGTTGCAGGCGACGCATCCGATCACGCTGGTGGAGTACTTTGAGTATTGCGGCCCGGGGTACTACAGCTTCGTGCAGCGCTTGTTTGAGGCGACGCCGACCGGACCGGTGCTTGCGAGCCGCATTCACGGCTCGGTGGAAGTGCTGGAGCGTTTCGGGAGCGGGCTGGTGCGCGACGAGCACCACTTCATGCAGCACGCGATTGAACGCCGTGCTCTGGCGCTTTCTGAGACGCTGCTGGTTCCCACCAAGGCGTACTTTGACGCGTATTACAGGTCGCTGTACAACCTGCCCGACAGCCGCATCGTGGTCAGCACGCCTCCGAAGCAGGCGTTCCCCAAGCTGAAGCGGCGCCCGCAGCCGGGCGAGAGTTTTTCGATTGCGTTCATCGGGCGCATGTTCCACCTGAAAGGTGTGGACCAGATGGTGCACGCCAGTGTGGCGCTGATGCAGCAGCGCCCGGATCTCACGTTCAATGTTGACCTGATCGGCTACGACAGCAATGACGGGCCGCTGGGCAGCTACACCGAGTTTCTTCGCACGCTGATTCCCCCGCGGCTGCGGCACCGGTTTGAGTTTCACGGGCAGCTGAGCCACCAGCGAATCGCGGCCCAGTTGGAGCACGCACTCTTCGCGGTCTTTCCCAATCGCGTCGAATCGTTTTGCTACGCGCTGCACGAGGTGTATGACGCGGGTGTGCCGGTCATCGCGAATGCGTTGCCGGCCTTCACCGATTTTTTCCATCACGAGCAGAACTGTTTGTTGTACGACGGGAGCACGCAGGCCCTCACCGGCGCCATGGAGCGGCTGATCAGTGATGCGCCTCTGCGCACGCGCATCACGCGGCCCTATGCGGTGGCCGCCGAGCCCCTGGGTGATATCTATCACTCGCCCAGGGCGCTGGCCCCGCTGGACGGGGACGCGCCGCGTCCCACCGAGCCGTCGCTGGCGATCGTGCTGTTTGAGAGTGCCCATGCACACATCCCTGCGGCCGCGGCCATCCGGTCGCTGCGTGGCCAGACGTCGCGCGCGTTTCGGGTGGTGTGCCTGTTGCCGGGCGCCTCGCCGGATGGGGAGACGCTGTGGTGGTGCGGGCGTCCGTACACGCCGCGAGATTGGGAGGGGAAGCCCATCGGGGCTGATCAGCTTGTGACGGCCCACACTCTTGCGGTGTTTCGCGCGAGTGATGAGGTGCATGCTTCATGGCTGCTGCTGTGCCGGCGGGCGTTGGCCCGGCGCCCTTCGCTGGCGTTTGCGGGCGCGTGGGATGTTTTTGGGGGGGCGACCCAGCCGGGAACGCTTGACCTCGTGCCGGAGCTTGCGCCGTTTCAATCCGGCACGCGATTGCACCGGGTGCTGCTGCGCACCAGGCCGGGGCAGCCACTGAGTGATTTGCTGGACCCGAGCCTGGGTGAGCTCGGCCATCTGGGGCTGATCTGGCAGACCATCGGAACGCACGGCCCGGGCGTGCTTTTGCCACGGCCGCTGGTGCGGGTCAGCGAGGGGGCGGCCCCCGCGGCGAGCGCCGCCGAAATCAAGAGTCTCATCCTGCGGTACGGTGCGATCTTTGGAGATCGGCTGGCGATCGCGACGACGCTGCTCGCCCTGCAACCTCGCGGGGTCAGCGCGCCGCTGGTACCGCATGTGGCCCCGGCCCCCGCGGCGAGCGATGGCTACACCGTGGAGCACAAGGTGAAGATGGCCGCGGACTTGGGCGGCACGCTTCTGGCGCGACTCGCATTGCAGAAGTTCGCCAGCCGGCTGGCGGGCACCAGCAATGGGCAAGAAGACCACTGACTTCGGCGCTCAGCCACAGGTGCGTGATGCCTAGTGCCCGGTGCCTTCCTTCCGCAGCAGCTCCTTCTTCCGCAGGTACTCCATCACCACCATGATGAAGGTGGCGTGGCTCCAGGTGAGGGGGCTGACGCTGATGGCTTCGCCGGTGTGAGGGTGGTGCTGTTCGGCGAGGACTCCGCTGACCTCGGCGCGGGCCACGCACCAGTTAAGGATGTCCATGGCTTCGCTCAGCTCGGCCTCGCTGGTGGCCTTGGCGATGGCGTATTGCGCGCGCCACAGCGTGCAGATGACCCAGGGGTTGCCGGGCACATCCGCGATGTTGTCGCGCTCCACCTGGTGGTAGTAGTCGTGGTAGTAGCGGGCGTAGCCACCGATGGGGGTGCGCACCGTGACGCGCTGGCGCGTCGCTTCCATTTCGGCCGCCACCATCGGGTCGGTCACCGGCAGGCCCGCGAACGCGAAGAGCGCGTAGTTCGCACTGTCCGCGGCCATATCCATCTTGTACGTCCCGTCCGGCAACGGCACCACGTTTCGCGCGAATCGCTTTTCTTGCTCGTTCCACATGAAGCGGCGCATCGCGGTGGTCATCTTCTCGGCGCCCTCGCGGTAGAGGGCGGCCCGGTCGTGCTCGCCGAAGTCGGCGGCGAAGGCGGCCGCGGCGTGCAACGCACCGATGGTGGTCGCGACCGTGAAGGTGTGCACGCCCCGGCGCTCTTCCCACAGGTCCCAGCTTGGGTGGGGCAGGCCGCGCTGGTCACGGTATTTGAGGATCCAATCCGCCGGCTTCACCACCAGGGGCTGGTACAGGGGCTTGACGAACTCGACATCGCGGAAGGCCTCAAAGTGGCGACGCAGCGCCCAAATGACCAGGCTGGTTTCGTCTTCCTGAATGGGCAACACGCGCTGCCCCTCGATCATCCACGGGTGCCAACTGCTGGCGAGCTCGGCGGCCGGCGTGTACTTGTGCAGGAAGTAGCTTTCGCCACGAAGGGCCTTGGCGCAGAAGCGGAAGAAGTTGCGTGACAGCTCGCTCTGGCCCGTGATGATGAGGGCGTAGGCGACCAGCGCGCCATCGCGCGGCCAGCAGTACGAGTAATGATCGCCACCGAACTGGGTGATGTCGCTGTCGTTGGCGGCGATCACCGCCCCGCCGTTATCCACCTGCGTGCGTAGGACGAGCTGGCTGCGCGTGAAGAGGTCGCGGATCGGCCCGGGCAGGCCGTCGAGGTCGATCTGCTCTTTGGTGACCCACAGGCTCCAGTAGGCGGCCGTCCGCTCGATCATTCGGTCGGGGCCTTTTTCGAGAATCCGCTGGTTGAGGGCTTTGACTTCGCTGTAGCTGTTGCCGCAGGCGAGCCACGAGGTGACGTAGGAGGAGCCCCCGGCGGGCACTTGCAGATTGAACCCGATGGTGGCGTCGACACTGCCCTGGCTGATGGCGTTGCGGCCCAGCTGGCCGTCTTCGGCATCGCGCCAAGTGCCTTCGGCGCCGCGCACGCGCTTCGTGCCGATGGCCCAGTTGTCGATGCCGCACTTGTTTTCGTCGCAGGCGTTGAAGAGGAAGTACATGTCGTCTTTGTAAACGACGACGCTGCTGGTGGCGGGGTCGTAGTTGGCGGTGTCGCCGACGGCGTTGCCGCGGATGGAAAGATCCCAGTGGGAGAAGAGGCGGACGTCGCGGTCGCGCCCGAGGAGGTCTTTGACAACGGCGCGGCGGAGGTACACCGGCTCGTGGAAGTCGACGGCGTCGTTGCACACGATCTCGAGGCCCAGGGCGGCGTGGCGGAGCGTGACCTGGGTGACCAGCGTGTCGCGCCGGTATTCCAGGCGGCGTTCCCAGCCGGGCTCTTCGATCCAGGCGAAGCGGCCATCGACCCACACGCCGAAACGCTGGAGGTGGCCATCGGTGTGGTTGTAGCGGCCCACGTGCGGATAGTGGATATCACGCACGCGATAGAGCCGATCGAAGGTGATGAGCAGATCGCCGTTGCCGACTGGGATATCACGGGGCATTTGGGGCAGAGTAGCACAAGCGGGTGCGGGGTTTCAGACAGGGGCGGGAGGTGGGAGGGGATGGCGGGGTGGGGAGGCGCTCTCGGTCGCGAGAAGTCGATCAACTGGGCGACGGTCAGCTCTTTGGCTGTTCAGGCGTCGAAGACTGCCTCGGCGGTATCGCAGAAGAACTGAGAGCGCTGAATTGTCACCACAAATTCACCTGGGAGGTCGTCGATTTCCGCCAGCTTCGACCATGACACTTGTTGCGCTTTCAGTTCGGCACAGACCAGGTCGCAGATCGCGGGCGGAAAGCTGCCCTATAGGAATGACTTCGATCGTGTATTTCGGATGAATGGCTCAATCAGGGAGGTCTGCGAGCAGTTCAGGTAATGCGAAGCCCGGCGAAAGGAGCCGCAGAGGGCAAGATAGTCGTGCACTCGCTGATACACATCGAGCGGTCTGGGAAGCGGAGCATTGCAGTACACCGCCGTATCCGAGGGCTGCGCCCAAGCGAGTTCGGCCGACTCGATGAGATCAAATGGCATAAGTGCCTCGCCGCATTCCCCATCGAAGTCGAATGGCTCAACGAGCCCCTCCCTTACCCCGCCGAAGATGAACTCGATCTCATGCTCTTCACTTTGATCCGCGCAACTACTCCACCACGGACACCCAACTACCCGAATATGAAGGTCATGCTTACCCATTGATACCGCGACAATGCGCGACGGATGGCTGAGGGTCCTATCTCGAAGCAGCTCGGCCAGAGGAATTCGCATCGGCGTACTTTCCAGGTTGAGGACCTAAGTCGGGTTAGTCGCCCGATCTAGGTCCGCCCTCTGCCGGGCGGAGAACAACAAGCTTAGGGAGGTGAGTGCCCTCGCTTCCGGTGGCTTGCTCGCCACTAGCGGCTCGCGGCGCCACCGGCAACGGGCGTGCGCGCTGCGGGCGAAGGGGGATGGATTTTGACCAGATGCAGCACGCGGCATCAGAAGATCGCTGGTGCGGCAGCCGGCATTTGGACCCACCAATATACTGAGTTACGCGGTTGGACATCGAGATGGTTGCGCCCATGCCGGAGTTACGTTGATGCGACTCGCACACATCTCCGCCTTGGTTGGGGCAGGGGCGCTGGTCGCTTGCGGGCGGTCGCCGCCACCGGCCGTACCTGCGACGGCGGTTTCTCCGATCGTATTTCCGGGGCACCGCCTGAAGGGTGTTGTCGTGCGCACGTGCCCAAATGGGTCCATACAGATCGACCTCTTGAACGACGAAGTGACCTACGCGCCGTTGCCCGGCGTCGAGTTCGACGCCTGGGTCGATTCGGTCGGGACTTTCGGATCATGGGTGATGGTCTCGCCGTGGCGAACCGTGTCTCCCGCGGCAGGACCGGCATGCGCGGGCGCTCTGGATGGCGTGGGCCGGAACCTCGCACCTGTGCAGACAGGTGCCGACACCAATGCGCAGTTCGATGCGGCGTTGCCACGTCTCGGACTGTCGGCCAAGCCGTCCGATCGCATCTGGTGTCCCGCCAGCCCTGATGGCTCGACGCTTGTTGCTGTCGTCTCGACGTCGTCGTACCGGTCGTGGGGTTTTCTCGGCGAAACCCCTGTTTTTGTCGGGCCGCTGTACGTCGCGTTTGTCACAGTGGCTGGTCCGGGCCAAGGAAGCGTTGCGATGGTTCCACTGGCGGGCAGTGGTGGCGAGCTGGATGTCGAGCCCGTCGGCTGGACCAGCGACTCGCAGTTTTTTCTCGTCACGGCGACGCTTCGTGATAGTCCGTTCACTCAGTCGATGTGGGTGCTGAAGGCTCCGAATGTGATGGGCCCGGCGAGCGCGGGTGGTGCGAAGGCGGGAGAGCCGTAGCTGGCACATTTGGAGGAGCATTCCGCCCGCCTGAGGGCGGACCAAAGCTCGGGACCGCACCAAACACACCAGAAAGTAGATGAAGTAGGACACGGGCCGGAGGCCCGTGCCACTAGGTTGGGAAGTAGAAACCCTCTCGGCCTTACCCCTTCAGCGACGCCATGTCGATCACGAAGCGGTACTTCACATCGCTCTTCAGCATGCGTTCGTAGGCCTCGTTGATCTGCTGCATCTTGATGATCTCGATATCGCACTGCACGTTGTGTGTGCCGCAGAAGTCGAGCATTTCCTGGGTTTCGGCGATGCCGCCGATGAGGGAGCCGGCGAGGTTCTTTCGCGGCATGATGAGGCTGAAAGCGTGCACGGGCTGGGGGTTGGGGGGCACACCCACCATCACCAGCGAGCCGTCCAGCTTGATGAGCGCGAGGTACGCGTTCAGATCATGATCCGCCGAGACGGTGTCGATGATCAGATCAAAGCTCGCGGCGTGCTTGGCCATCGCGTCCGCGTTCTTGGAGATCACCACTTCGTCGGCACCCAGCTTCTTGCCGTCGGCGATCTTGCTCTCAGACGTAGTGAACAGCACGGTGTGTGCGCCCAGGGCGTGGGCGAACTTCACGCCCATGTGGCCCAGGCCACCCAGGCCCACGATGCCGACCTTCTTGCCCTTGCCCGCCCCCCACTTGCGCAGGGGCGACCAGGTGGTGATGCCGGCGCACAGCAGGGGCGAGGCCCGCGCGGGGTCGAGGTTCTTTGGCACTTTGAGCGTGAAGGCTTCGTCGCAGACGACGCGCTCGGAGTAGCCCCCGTAGGTCATGCCGCCCATGTGCTTGTCGGGGCCGTTGTAGGAAAACACCGTGCCGCCTTCGCCGAAGCAGAACTGTTCGAGGCCTTGCTTGCAGTGGGCGCAGGTGCGGCAGGAATCGACCATGCAGCCGACGGCCGCGAGGTCGCCAACTTTGAACTTGGTGACTCCGGAGCCGACCTTCGTCACGCGCCCGAGCATTTCGTGCCCGGGGACGACGGGGAACTGGGTCATGCCCCATTCATTGCGGGCGACGTGGAGGTCGGAGTGGCAGACGCCGCAGAAAAGGATGTCGATGGCGACGTCCTTGGCGCCCGGCTCGCGGCGTTCGATGGTGTGGGGGCCGAGCGGGGACGTGGCGGAGGTGGCGGCGAAGGCTTTGATGGACATGGTCAAAGCGTACCCGGTGCGGGGCGGGTGGCCAAATGTTTCCATTGCGAAGATTTACAACGCGGAACAGAACGACTATCTCGTCAGCCACCCCATCAACTCACCCCACGCCGCCTCTGGGTACATCCACGTCACCTTCCCGTCGCTAACTAGCAGCACAGGCTGGTTGCCTTCCTTCAGCGGCACCTGGGCTCGCGACATGGTGAGCTCCACGCTTGCGTCCTGGCTCACGCCGACTCGGACCCGTGCGACCTGCTTGAGCCCCGCGGGTGAATCAGTCACGGCGGTGGCCGCGTCGGTCTCGCAGAGGAGCTTGGTGAGTCCCTGCACGCCCAAAGCGTCGGCGCTGCTCAGCGGCAGCGTGCCGCTCTTCCAGCCGTCGATGATGAGCGTGGCGGTGAGCAGCCCGGCGGGCTCGTCGCCCCTCGCCACGGAAACAAACTTCACATCGGCCCCGGCCATGTCGGCGGCTCGCCTGGTGAGCAGGCCAGCACTGGTGATGTTGAACGCGTCGGCGTCGGTTTGCGAGATGAGCCCGAGGCGCGGGCCCCACTGCGAGGTGCGGGCACCCCCCACCGCTTCGCACCACCCCTGAGCGCGAACATATCGCTGCCCACTGCCCGCGGTGGCGCCGATGGCGACCTCTTGCGTGACTCGCGTGCGGCTGACGCTGTCGCCGCGATCAAAGCGCACTTCGGTCTCTTCCTGCAGCGTGGCGAATGGATGGTCGGTGAAACCCATCTCGGGGGTTTCGGGGCCGCTGAGCCAGCGCGTGGTTTGGATTTCGCCCCAGCGCTGCATGACGACGCGGCAGGCGGTGGCGTCGGCCCTCGCGAGGATTGGTTTGAGCAGGCTCCAGCGGGCCTGGGTGCGGCTGAGTTGGATATCGCCGCTGGCGTTGGTGAGGGTCGCGCGGGCGGGTTCGCCCACGCCGATGATGAGCGTGGGTTCGCCCCAGGTGGCGACGCCTTCGGGTTCAAAGAGCTTGGCCAAGGCGGCATCGGCGAGGATGCTTGAACTGGAGACCCCCTCCGACACCCACATCGGCACGCGCCCGCCCAGCGCGCCGCGGCCAATGTGCACGACACGCGAAGTGGCGTCGCTGGTCGAGATTTCCAGCGTGGTGGCGGCGGGGCCCTGCTCGTCGGGCGGGGGGCCGGCGGAGCCGGTGGCATTCGCGATGAGCCGCAGCGCCCCACGCACGCGTGAGGGAGACACCGGCCAGGCGGGTTCGTTACCGAACTTGAGGATCCAGCCGTCACCGACGGTGTTGCGCGTGAAAGCCGCGGCGGTGCCGTCGGGCCAGTGAATCGTGACCGTGCGCACCAGGTCGGGCTCCAGCGTCCCGCTCCAAACGCGGAACTCGGTGACGGGGGCGGCTTTGGGGCGAGTGAGGAACCAGGTCGCCACGCCGCCAAGGGCGACGAGCACGAGCATGATGAGGGCGAGGCGTTTCACGGGGGAAAGATACGGAGGAGAGAGACGAAGTTCCGTAGAGACGAAGAGACGGAGTTCAAGGCGAGTTGAGAGACGTTGCGGGCTCGTCGCCACGACCATCTCGGGATTCGCTGCGCTCATCCCGGGCGTGCAGCGCACGCAACCAGCGCCGGACTCGCCATGCCGATTTAGCAGTTTAGCAATTTGGCATTTGGCAATTTCGCCGCGGCCCGCGGCGGCCCTACTTCCCTACCAAGTCGTGCGAATCCCGCACGCCCAGCGTCGAGTAGATATCCCGCGTGGCCGTTGAACGGTTCAGCGTGTAGAAGTGGATCCCTGCGACATCGTGGTCGAGCAGATCGCGGCACTGTTCGGTGGCCCAGTGCACACCCACGCGGCGGACGGCCGCCTCGTCGCCCCCGGTGCGGTTCACGGCGCGAATGAGCGGGGCGGGAAAGCGCGAGCCCAGCGACAGCTCGGCCATGCGCCGCATGCCGCCGGGGGAGGTGATGGGCATGATGCCGGCGATGATGGGCACCTTGATGCCCGCCAGCTCGCAGCGCGAGCGGAAGTCGTAGAAATCCCGATTGTCAAAGAACAACTGCGTGACGATGAAGTCGGCACCTTCATCGACCTTGGCCTTGAGGCGATCAAGTTCGAGCAGGCGATTCGGCGTCTCGGCGTGGCCTTCGGGGTAGCCGGCGACGCCGATGCCAAAGCCGCGGCGGTCCGGGTGCGTGCCGCGGGCGTTGAAGGCCTTGATGCACTTCACCAGTTCGCCGGCGTAGCGGAAGTCCTTCCACGGGTTTTCGCCCGGGGGCATGTTCTTGGGCACATCGCCCCGCAGCGTCATGATGTTGCTGATGCCTGCCTTGGCGTAGCGCTCGAGAATGGTTTCGATTTCGCTCCGCGTGTGACCGACGCAGGTGAGGTGCGGGATCGGGTCCAGCGGCGTCGTCGTGCTGAGCTTCACGACCAGATCGTGCGTTTGCTCGCGCGTCGAGCCCCCCGCGCCGTAGGTGACGGAGACAAACGCCGGCTTCAGCGGCTCCAGCTCGCGAATGTTGTCAAAGAGGTCCGCGAGGCCTCCCTCACCCTTGGGCGGGAAGAACTCGAAGGAGAAGGTGGTGGTTCGGAGTTTGAAAATGTCCGCGATGTGCATGGGAGTCGCCGGGGCACTATAGCCGATCATCCGGATATAGGGATGAAGCCGCGACGGGGTTAGGTTGCTCACGTCGCGGGAGTGTGTATCGGTCCCTTGGGGGGCTGGGCGGCGGTATTCTGACGGGTGTGACGCCGCCGCCACCTAAACCTGTTCGGGGCTTCAGCAAGGCGTTGGCCCAGGGGACCAAGGTGTTTCTGCGCTACCCCACCGGCGGCGACATGGCCGAGTGGGTGAAGGTGCGCGAGCAGAGCGAGGCGTTCCTTACCAAGTGGGACCCGACGCCGCTGGGCGAGGACTACCCACGACCGGCGGAAGAGATGTTCTATCGCCTGATGGACACGGCGGACACGGAGCACTCGCAGCGGTTCTTGATCTGCGACATGGCGGCCGGGCGCATCATGGGGCAGGTGAGCCTGAACCAGATCTTTCGCGGGCCGTTCTGGAACTGCACGACGGGGTACTGGATCGGGGAGGAGTTTGCGCGGCGGGGGTACATGACCGAGGCGCTGCGCCTGTGCCTGGCGCTGGCGTTTGAACGGCTGAACCTGCACCGGGTGGAGGCGAACATCATCCCTCGGAATGAGGCGAGCCGGGCGCTGGCGAAGCGGGTGGGGATGCGGTATGAGGGGACGGCGCTGCGCTACCTGCGGATCAATGGGGTGTGGGAGGATCACGAGCACTGGGCGATGACGGCGGAGGAGTGGGAGGAGAGGAAGGAGGTCGGAGCTTGACGACCCAGCATGACCCGCAAAGCGGCCAACGCACCAATACTCCGCCAAGCCCACAAAAGCCCCCGGAAATGGGTTTCACGGCGACGAAACGACCTTTACGTGACGAATGAGCGAGATGGGCGCGGACCGATGAATCAACAGGTAAGGAAACTTAGCGAGTCGACTACGGTCGTCTTAGGGGCATGTTCCGCTGGCGAGGGCATCAATCAGGGAATCGACGTCGCCCGAGTCCACATTTCCATCTACATTATAGTCCGGGTCGGGGGGACACCGGCCGAATGGCACGTTCCCAGCAACAATACTGATGAGGGCGTCAACATCGCCTGCATCGATGTTTCCGTCGGGGAGATAGTCACAGGTTGGAACTGGCTTGCAGTTTCTGTAGAGTGCCCAGAACGCACGGACAACACCACTGGGCATCGAAGTGTCTCTGCAATTTCCCCCGATGATTGCATCGCCAAAGTCATTAATAGGACTGGCTCGCCCGCTCCCTCCATTGGCGCTTCCGATGGTTGACGTATTCGGTGATGCAATCGCATTCACCGTCTGCGGTGTGACTACGCCATTGACAACAAGGTCGATCGAATCACCAGAGACCGCGACAGCACGTACGCCTTCGTGGTTATATGGGTCGTACGAACCGTCCACAAACGGAGACCAGACCAATGCCGCGCTCCGCTGGCCCGAATCATTACCAATGAAGCCATAGAAGAGGATATTGCCCGCAGGTGAGGTGCCACTGATTTCGAAACCACTGAACAGATTAAGGTGATAGTCGCCCGCCAATCCCTGAACAGAATCACCATCCTTCACAATTATGCTCGTTCCACTCAAGCCGTCCAGTGAGAATCGAAGCACTCCGAACATGGTCGACGAGTTGGGAACATCAGCATCACGTATCACGCACTTACACACCGCATACCCCTCGGCTTGAGCCGAAACGTCTCCGATGTTGAAGATGCTTGCCTCGAAAGATTCAATGGTGTAATAATGCCCCGTATTCAGCTGGTCTTCAAAGGTATCGCCTACCTCGGCAATCAGTCGTGGCTGGTCGGCAATGACGCCAGACGCCGCAAACAGGGCCAAATGCGTATCGTCTGGAGTCACCGGAGGCGAGCTTGCAATCCCTGCCAAAAAGACTCCGCTCGATCTGTAATCGGTTAGACCACTCACGGTTTGAAAGTACGAAATAGACATCTCCTGGTTCGAACGCGGGTTCGTAAAAACCTCACCCTCACGAGCTATCGCGTGAGCCCCACCATTAAAGAACACCGTGAGAACATTTCGGTGATCCAGAGTTCCACCGGGAGGCGTGTAACTAGCAGGAGCAATCGCAAACACCTCGCCGGATTCTCCCGCTAGCGAGCAGTTCGTTATTGGTGGACCCGGAAAGTCTACCGTCCAGACAGTCTGCGCGCCGGTGTGGTCAAAGTTGTTCTGATAGTTGACGAGTGTGTGGGAGA
>JBAZUW010000036.1:0-6102 GCA_041661205.1 Phycisphaerales bacterium | reverse complement strand
TTCTCCGCCTGGATTTACGGTTTCAGTTGCTAAATTGTAGGCTGTCATCCTTGGAAACGCATCTACCCGCTGAATCAAAACCCAGTTTCCCTGCGAAAGGGTGGCAACCTCGCACGATGATGTAACGCTACAAACGTCGTTACCGCCCGAGCCGCATCGAGAAATGTCGTAGCCAAGATTCGACGTGATTGGTCCAGACGGAGTAAGATACAATCTCCTCCAAATGTTAACGCGAAACCCGCCATCTCCGGAGGAAAGTCCATTGAAGGTTGACGGACACATGAGTACTTCATAGTCAGGATCCGCCCTCGACATCAGGAAGTGACCGTTAAGAAATGTATTGTCAAACCCGTTCACCGGCTCGGCGGTGAGAAGCTCGCGGATTCCAGCGGGAGAGCAGCCCACATCCAACTGCTCGCCGGTATGTTGAACCTCGGACAAATGATCGTATACATCATAGACAAAGTAGGATTGATACGAAGCAAAGGTGCTACTGTCAACCCCCGTGGCGATGAAGGCCACATTGCCGGTAGGTGAAAGATGAAAGTTCGAGGCGAAATCAAAGAGAATATTGGAATTGGACGGAGATGTAATTGCGCTGTCCTTGTAAAAAATCCGTAGTGACTGAGCTAGAGCTGACGTAGAAAGAGCCATGACAGCGCAAAGTGCTGCCGCAGCGAACCTGATTAAGGCGCGAATTTTCATAAGACTCTCCTTTTGTGAGCATGACAATCGTTCCGCTGACGTTTGTCTGTAAACCCACGCGAATCGCTTCCGCGACTCGCGTGAGGAAATTCATGTTCAAGCTTGGAAATCAGTCATAAGCGATTTCGGTGAGCTTGTTGATCGCGTTGGGGGTGCCGCCGGTGCCCGCGGTGTAGGAACCCTTGGACCAGATGCGAAGGAAGTTGTTGTCCTGGCTGCCGGAGGTGGCGCCAGCGGTGGAGGCATCGAGGAGCTCGAGGTCGACGGTACGGTCGCTCTTCTCGTTCACGAAGAGGTTGTCGAGCTGGGTCTTCTGGCCGGCGGTCGTGATGCCGGAGAAGGTGTAGGGGGTGGATTCCGGATCAGCGCGGGTTTCGAAGTTGACGTGGTTATCGTTGTAGGCGATGTTGCCTTCCCACGTGGTGCGGCCGCCGTGGATGAGCAGGGTGTTGGAACCCAGGCCGATCTGAGTAGGCGAAAAGCCGTTGGTTAGGGCGGGAGTTGTGGTGGTGTTCTTCAGCGTCCAGGTGAGGCTTGCACCTGCGCCGCTGGCGTCGAAGGAGGGACCACGGTTGCCCAGGATGGCCTCGGTGGCGCTGAAGGTGTTGCTCCACTTGACCTTGCGGTTGCCGATCGGGGGGAGCATGGCGTAGGAGAGGTTGCTGCTGGAGGGGTCAGCTTCGTTGCTGATGGCGCTGTCACGGCCCGAGCCACGGAACCCGGGGTCCCACAGGGCCTGCTTCTTGTCGGTGCCGATAGCGGCCTGGGGCTCGGAGTAGGAGTACTTGGAGAAGATCTTGATGTTGCCGTTGGCTTCGGCGGGGCTGACGGTCAGCTCGGGGCTGAAGAAGCCGTTGTAGATGAGGACCGAGATGATGTGGCGGGGCAGATCCTTGGAGTCGCTGGCGTTGTTCGCCACGGTCGTGGGGGTCGCGGCCTTATCGATCTGGCTGGGGATGGGGTAGCTGTCCTGGTTGTTCTGGGCGTAGAGCACCATGCCCTGGTGGACGCCGCGAACCTGGGTGCTGTCCTTGATCTGGCGAGCGGAGGCGCGAGCCTTGCCGAGCGCGGGGAGCAGGATGCCGATGAGCAGGGCGATGATCGCGATCACCACCAGCAGCTCGATGAGGGTAAAGCCCTTACGATTCTTCATTGGGAACTCCTTTTGGCTCCGGCGTGGGCGACATCGAACGATGCCAATATGGAAACCCGCCGGGAGCACACCGAAATGTCTGCACATTTCTTGAGAGCCTGACGGCTCTTAGACCTTGACGGCCGGACACCCGCTCGCCCTTAGGCATCACCCACGCGACCGACCCTCTTCGCGGCGTTGCACGTGCGTTGGCGAAGCCAATAGCACCCTGCAAGACCGGTTGGGGAGGACCCAGACGCGAATGGTGAAGCTGGAAGACGAGCTCACCTGAACCGACTCAGTCAGAAGGCTTTGACCGGGAGCGTGGAGCAGTTGCCTGCGCCACACCGCCGCCATTGCTCTGGCTGGGCTTGATTCCTCAACCACTTGCCGCACGTGAACCAGCCGTCAAACGTCACGTGAGGTTCGTGGAGGAACCATCCAAGATGTCGGCAGGAAGCTCAGAAACCCCGGGCGGGGATCAAATGGGGTGGGCGTGAAACCCACCTACAAGTGCATGGCGAACTGAATAACCGAACAGGCCCAGAATATCGTCGCTACCTACCCGTATACGCGAGTTGCTAATGTACCGAAAACTGTTCGCGTGTCAATGGGGAAGTGTTGCGGCGGATCACGATTCTTTGAATTTATTGCACGGGTCGCGGAATTTTTCATGAACCAGAGACAGCCCCAGCGTGATGTGCCGCTCGCGGTGTGCAGTTGGTCGCTGCGGCCTGCGGACGCGGCGGGGCTGCGGCGGAGCCTGAACGAGTGCGGGCTCGCGGCGGTGCAGCTTCATCTAAACCCCTTGGTGGAAAGAGCTCACGAAGGGTGGAGTGAAGGCGCCTGCCGGGAGGCGCTGCGGGGCGTGGCGGTCGTCAGCGGCATGATGTCGCCCCTGGGGGAAGACTACTCGACGCTGGAGTCGATTCGGCGTACGGGGGGCGTTCGGAGTGATGCGACCTGGGAGGGGAACCGACAGCTTGCGGAGCGGATGGCGGGGGTGTGTGCAGCGTGGGGGATTGGGCTGGTGACGTTGCATGCGGGGTTTGTGCCGCCGGAGGGGGGACGGGAGCATGAGGTGATGGTGGAGCGGGTGGGGTGGCTCGCGAGGTGCTTTGGGGAGGTGGGGACGCGGCTGGCGCTGGAGACGGGGCAGGAGGCGGCGGCGACGCTGATGGGGTTTTTGAAGGATGTGGATGAGGTGTCGGGGGAATGGCCGCGGGTGGGGGTGAACTTTGACCCGGCCAACATGGTGTTGTATGGGATGGGGGATCCGGTGGCGGCGTTGCGGCTGGTGCGGGCGCGGGTGGTGCAGGTGCACATCAAGGACGCGGTGCCAAGCGCGACGGCGGGGGAATGGGGGGAGGAGAGGGTGGTTGGGGAGGGGAGTGTGGCGTGGCGGGAGTTTTTTGAGGTGCTGAAGGAGGGGGAGATGCCGCGGCTGGTGATCGAGCGTGAGGCGGGGGAGGCGCGGGAGGCGGATGTGAGGCGGGCGGTGGAGGTGGTGAGGGGGTTGATGCACTGACGCCGCGGCGGGGTCGGGGGGGCGAGTTGCGTCGGTGTTGCGTCAAGGCACTGACCCCGGGGCGGGGTCAGTGGCACGTGTTGTGTCGGGGTTGCGTCAAGGCACTGACCCCGGGGCGGGGTCAGTGGCACATGTGGCGTCAGTGTTGCGTCGGGGCACTGACGCTGCGGCGGGGTTGGTGGCGCGAGGAGTTTTCATGAGCGAGGGCGTGCGAGTGGGCGTGGCGGGGCTGGGGCTGATGGGCGCGGTGCACATCCGGGCGCTGCGGGGGACGGGTGCGCGGCTGGTGAGTGTGGCGGACCCGAAGCAGGCGCGGCGTGAAGGGGCGGCGTTTACGCCGGGGAACCTTGATGCCACACGGGGGGATGAGCGGCTCTTTGACCCGGCGAGTGTGACGGGGTATGCAGATGCCAGCGAGATGATCGCGAGGGAGACGCTGGACCTGGTGGTGGTGTGCACGCCGACGGACACGCATGTGGCGCTGGCGAGCGAGGCGCTGCGGCAGGGCATGCATGTGCTGCTGGAGAAGCCGGTGGCGACGACGGCGGGAGAGGTGGCGGCGTTGGCGGAGGTGGAGCGGGGTACGGGGGGGCATGTGATCCCGGCGATGTGCATGCGATTTTGGCCGGGGTGGGCGTGGCTGCGGGAGCGGGCGAGGGATGGGGAGCTGGGGAGATTGAGGTCGCTGAAGTGTGTGCGGCTGGGCAGCCGCCCTGCGTGGTCGGCGGAGTTTTATGGAGATGACGCGCGGACGGGGGGGGCGATCTTTGATCTGCACGTGCATGACGTGGACTTTGTGATGTGGTGTTTGGGTACGCCCCGTGAGGTGACGAGCATCGGCGACCGGGATCATGTGACGACGATGTACCGGTTTGAGGATCGGGGCTTGCAGGTGACGGCGGAGGGGGGATGGCTGGGGAGTGAGGGGCGGGGGTTTCGGATGCGGTGCGTGGCGGAGTTTGAGGATGCGACGGCGGAGTTTGAGCTGGGGCGCGAGCAGCCATTGATGGTGACGCGCGGGGGCGCGACGACGCCGGCGGTGCTGCCGGGCGGCACGGCGTATGAGTTGCAGATGGAGCGGGTGATCGCGTGCGTGCAGGCGTGGCGGCGGGGCGACACGGCGCCGGAGCAGCCGACGCTGGCGGAGGCGGCGCGGGTGACGCGGGTGGTGGAGGCGGAGATTCGGAGTTTGGAGACGGGGAGAGCGGTGGAGTGTGGGTGAGGGGATGGGCGGAGGTGCCACAGACCTCTTCACGCTTTGGTGAAGAGGTCTGTGCGGGAGTGACGGAGGTCTTCGCCTCGACGCACTGACCCCGAGGACGGGGTCAGTGGCACGCCTGGTTGTTCGCCACTTACTTGTTGAGCGCGGCGGCGGTGAAGAGCTTGCCGGTGTGGTCGCGTTCCCAGGTGTGGGAGGGGCCGTGCTTGCGTTCGTAGAGCTCCCACAGCTCGAACCAGTAGCTGCGGAAGGCGTGGTCGCCAAAGGGCGCGAAGTGCTTTTTCACACGGCGCATGATCTGAGCGGAGGAGCCCTTCATGCCCAAGACGGTTTTGCCGTGGCGGACGCTTTCGGTGTCGAGTGGCAGGCGCGAGTAGCGACCGAGGAGTTGCATGATGTTGGCCGCGGCGTAGGGGCCGATGCCGGGGAGCTCGATGAGGGATTTGAAGACGGCGTCGTCGGGGGTGGCGGGGTTGGCGAGCCAGGCTTCGTCGATGCCGCCTTTGGAGGGGGGAAGGGTGAAGAGCTTGGCGAGAGCGATCATGCGGGCGTCGCGATAGCCGACGCGGCAACGGGCGCGGAGGGTGGTAGCCTTCGCGCGGGCGAGCTTGGCGGGGGTGGGAAAGGCGTGGGCCTGCGGGGCGTTGTTGGGGGTTGCGGCCTTCTTGCCCAGCACCTCGCACAGGCGCCGGTTCATCTGCATGGTGCTGGGCCAGGTGACGTTGCAACTGGTGACGGTTTTGATGACGTCTTCGAAGAGGGTTGGGGAGCGGAAGAGGCGGCCTTTGCCGACGGGTGCGAAGCGCGGGTCGAGGGTGTGGAATTGGGCGATGTGGGAAGCGTCTTCATCGAGGCGGAGCATGCGGGAGAGCTGGGTGCGGAGGGCGGCGGCCTCGGGCTCGGTGAGTTTTTCGGCGGTCCACAGTGCCAGAGGCGAGCCGCGGCCTTTGGGCTGGGTGGCCTTGGCGAGCACGGCGCGGGGGCCGAGATCAATGACGCGCCAGAGGGCTTTGGCTTTGACATCCCAGTAGTTGGGGGCGAGGACGAAGTAGCCGTAGGAGCAGGCGTCGCGGGGGAGGTCGTAGTCGGTGGGCACGCCGACTTTGATGGTGGACATGGGTGCTCCTCGCGTGAGGAAGAGGGACCGGCGGGGACCGGCGGGCCACCCGGAGAACGCCGGAAGCGAGTCAGGCGCTGAGCTTCTTGACCAGCGGGAAGAGGTATGACGCGAGGTTGACGCAGAGGCGGTCGCTCACGCGGGCGTAGGTCTGGTAGAGCTGGTCGGCCTGGACTTTGACTTCGCTTTCGGTGGTGTTGGCGCCGGCCATGTCGCCTTTGCTGTCGGACATGAGCCGGTCGAGCATCGGGCGATCGCACTCGAAGTGGGCGAGGCTGGCGAAGGTGCGCAGGCCCACGCGGTAGGCGATGACCTTGGTGTGCTTGGCGCTGGCGAGGACGGTGGCGCCGGCGGGGGCGGATTTTACTTCCTGGCCGCAACTGAAGAGCTGAGGGGAGTGC
>JBAZUW010000035.1:0-22765 GCA_041661205.1 Phycisphaerales bacterium | reverse complement strand
AGATGAAGTTCCAGACGCCGGGGTCGAGGGCCATGCCCTGCTGGGGCGCCTGCTTTTTCTTCTCTTCGCGCTCCTCCTGGGTCATGCTCTGGAACTCGATCTCGCGCTGGCCGACCGTGTTCCCCGCCGGGTTGGGGCCGATGGCCTTGAGCTTGGCCGACGCCACCGGGGTCTCGGGTGTTTCAGGGAACAGGAAGGTGGAGTCTTCGTCTCCCGGCGCAAACGGCGAGCCATCGGGAGCGAACTCGCCGGGGTAGTAGGGGCTTGTGGGCACGGGATGGATGTCCGCGGCCTGCAGGGTGCCGAAGTGACCATGCCCCGTGTTATACCGCCGCAGATCGTGCATTCTCCCCGTTCCCCTGTCCCTAGTGCCTTGTGCCTAGTGCCTAGTGCCTTCCGCTATTCAAAGCTGTACTCAAACTGGCTGTCCTTGACGCCCACGTGCACCTTGTGCACGGGCTTGGCTTCCATCAGGCGCTCCAGCAGTTCCTTGCCCACGCTGGGCAGCATCTGGCGGGTGATGATCGCGTCGATGGCGCGGGCGCCGCTGTCCAGCTCCGTCACGCGGCTCACGATCAGATCTTCCACCTTCGCGTCGAAGCTGAACGGCACCTTGTGCCCTTCGGTCACGCGCTGGCCCACGCGCTTGAGCTGCAGCTTGATGATCGCACGCATCATCTCGTCGCTGATCGGGTAATAAGGAACGATGTTCACACGCCCCAGCAGCGCGGGCGGGAAGACCTTCAGCAGCGGCTCGCGGATCGCCTTGACCAGCCCCTCAGGATCAGGCTTCAGGCTCGGATCCTTGCACATCTTCATCACCAGGTCCGTGCCCACGTTGCTCGTCAGCAGGATGATGGTGTTCTTGAAGTCGATATCCACACCCTCGCTGTCCTTCATCATGCCTTTGTCAAAGACCTGGAAGAAGACCTCGTGGATGTCGGGGTGGGCCTTCTCGACTTCGTCCAGCAGCAGCACGCTGTACGGCCGGCGGCGGACCGCCTCGGTCATCACGCCACCCTTGCCGAAGCCCACATAGCCGGGAGGGGAACCCATGAGCAGGCTCACCTTATGGGCCTCCTGATACTCGCTCATGTTGATGGTGATGAGGCCTTGAGAGCCGCCGTAGAGGGCTTCGGCCAGCGCGATCGCCGTCTCGGTTTTGCCCACGCCGCTGGGCCCTACGAGCAAGAACACGCCCACCGGGCGGCCAGGGTTATCCAGCTTGGCACGGGAGAGCTGAATCCGCTCAGCGATCGCGTCCAGCGCGTGGCGCTGACCGATGACGCGCTTTTCGAGCGTGCCGCCCAGCGTGAGCACCGTGCGCATTTCGTCCTTCACCATTCGACCCAGCGGGATGCCCGTCCAATCCGACACCACGCCCGACACCGACTGCGCATCCACGCTCGGCGTCACCAGTGGGTTCTCACCCTGGAACGCCACGAGCTCGTGCTGGAGCTTCTTGAGTTCTTCCTTGATCTTCTCGCGTTCGTCATCGCTGAGCTTGGGCTCGGCCTTGGTGTCTTGCTTGGGGGCCGCGGCTTTGGAGTCTTCGACCTTGCCGTTCGACCCCGCAGCCTTGGCGGCGTCCGCCCCCATGCCCGGGGCGGGGGCCAGCTTGCCCCGCAGCTCCAGAATCTTCGCAACCAGGGCCTTCTCCTTGGTGAAGCGCTCTTCGAGCACCGCCAGGGCCTTGCCCTCCGTCGCGATCACCTCCACCAGTTCATCGCGGCGTTTGCCGTGATCCGACCCCACGCGAATTTCCTTGTCGAGAATCGCCAGCTCGCGATTGAGCCCTTCGATCCGCTTGCGAGTGTCGTCAATGGTGCCGGGGGTCGCGTGCAGGCTCACCGCCACGCGGGCGCAGGCCGTATCAATCAGGCTCACGGCCTTGTCGGGCAACTGCCGCCCCTGGATGTAGCGCTTGCTGAGCTTGACGGCGGCTTCCAGGGCCTCATCCAGCACCTGCACCTTGAAGTGCTTCTCCATCACGTCGGCCAGCCCACGAATCATGAGCAGGCACTTGGCCTCGTCGGGCTCGTCGACCTTCACGACCTGGAAGCGCCGGGTCATGGCCGGGTCTTTCTCGAAGTGCTGCTTGTACTCGCTCTGCGTGGTCGCCGCCACCGTGCGCAGGGTGCCTCGCGCCAAGGCGGGCTTGAGCAGCTGCGCCGCGTCGTTGGTGCCGGCCGCCCCGCCTGCGCCCATCAGGGTGTGGGCCTCGTCGATGAACAGAATGATCGGCTTGGGGCTGGACTGCACCTCGTCGATCACCTGGCGCAGGCGATTCTCGAACTCGCCCTTCATGCTGGCACCCGCTTGCAACAGGCCTACGTCCAGCTCCAGCAGACGCACGTCCTTCAACTGCGGCGGCACATCGCCCTTGACAATCCGCTGCGCGAAGCCCTCGACGATGGCCGTCTTGCCCACGCCCGCTTCGCCAGTCAGCATCGGGTTGTTCTGGCGCCGGCGCATCAGAATGTCGATGCACTGGCGGATCTCGTCATCGCGGCCCACGATCGGGTCCTGCTTGCCGGAACGGGCGTTCTCGGTGAGGTCTTTGCAGAACTTGTTGAGGGCTTCTTGCTTGCCGAGCTGGGCCGGGGCCATCGCGCCGCTGGCTTCGCCGGGGGCTCCGCTGATGCCGCGGCTGTCGGCGGCCGCCAGCACCGCCTCCGGGCTGCCGTCGGTGATCTTGAGGAACTGCTCGCCCAACTGCTCGGCGGCGATCTTGTTGAACTGCTGGCTGATCTTGGTGAGCTGAGGCTTGAGTGCCGCATCGTTGCACAACGCGAACAGCACATGCCCGGTGCGGATGCTCACTTCGCCGAACTTGAGGCTGGCGTAGGCCCAGGCCCGCTCCACGGCATCGGCCAGCGACGCGGAAAGATCGCAGGCGTTGGCCCCCCGGGGCAGCTTGTCGAGCGTGGCCTGCGTGTCGGCCACCAGTTGGGCGACGTCCAGGTTGAAGGCCTTGATGATGCGGTGCAGGTCGGTGTCCTGGGTCTGCATCAGTTGATGCAGCCAGTGCACGAGTTCGACGTAGGGGTTGCCACGCAGCTTGCAGAAGACGGTGGCGCCTTCGAGGGCTTTGTAGCCGATGCTGTTGAGCTTGCCAAACAACGCCGCACGAGAGATGCCCGCCATGAATCGCCCCCTCTTGGATGCGCCTCGTTTTGGAGGCCGCACTTGATGATCCTCTGAAACAATCCCACCCCAAAGCCTACACGAAAACCGCCCTTTTTCCCACGCCCCACCCCGTCTTTAGCGTTTGCTTCGCAGCATCAGATCGCACCGGTCTTCCTCGCTGCCAGCGGTGGTTACCCAGCTTGTCCAGCCCATGCGGGCGCCGGCCGCCGGGTTTCCCCCCAGCCGGGCCACCGGCACCTCGCTTGCCTTCAAGATCAGCGACACTTCCCAGTAGAACTCATCGCCGAGGTAGTTGCGGATCCAGGCGTCCAGTCGCCGGGCGCTGAGCGACCCGGGGAGCAACGACTGATAACGCTTGAGGGACATCGGCCCCAGGCGGATGCGAAAGGCCCCTTGCGCGTCCCAAACTTTGGTGCCGGCCACGGCCCCGCCCCCGGAGAGCGTGCCCAGCGATGCGCCGACGCCGCCCAGCTTGCAGCGGTATTGCTCGGGCAGCTCCACCCAGCGTCCGGCGAACTCTTCGATTTCGACTTCCACCCCGAGGTAGGTCGCCAGAATGGCGCGCAGCCCTTCCGGCCCGCGGGTGGCCATCGAGAGGCGTCCGGCGAAGTGGAGCTTGGCCGCGTCCGGGGCGGCATCCCGGTATCGCATCGCCTGCGTGCCCATTCCGAAGAACGACCCGATGTATGTGGCGTAGCGGTCCTGGTCGGCGGCCAGCACCTGCGTGCGTTCCGCGTCCCCCATCTGCTCGGCGGGCACCTGCCGCGGGGAGCGGTCGAAGCTCGCCGTCATCTGGCTCGCGGCCCACGCCCGGTAGAACAAGCCCACCATCCGATGGTTGAAGACGTTGACGAAGCTCGCGAGCGTGCGGTCGCGCTGTTGCTCCTCGCGCTGGTAGGCGTATTCGGTGATGTGCAATGGCAAGGGCCCCATGGGGCCGAGCATGCCCATGAAGTTGACGAACAGCCGCGCCGGGGCGTTGCCGCGCGGAAACTGAAACTCGCTGACCGTGCAGGGCGGGAAGGCCATCGAGGCCTTCTGGCCGAAGCGAACGGGGTCTTCGGAGGCGCGGGAGGAGTAGCCAAAGCCGGGCTGATCCTGGTGCAGGGCTTCGATCCGCCGCACCAGGGCGTAAAAGTCGCACGACCAGGGCTCGACGTTCAGTTTGTCCCACAGGGCTTCGCGGGCTTCGTAGTTGGGCTCGCGGGTGGGGGCGACGGGGCGGTGCAGGTCGGGCGTGGGCGTGGTTTCGCCGGCCGCGGCCAGGATGGCATCAAGCGGATCATCGTGCACCGCGCCGTTGGGCGCGGGCGCTACAGAACCGGTCGTTGTCCGATATTCGCCGGCCACCGCATGATCTCCCCTCGGTCTTGAGTGCGCACGATCGTCTCGGTGAAGGAGTTCATCGAGACATAGCGAGACAGGAACTGCTCCAGCACCGCGCCGAGCAGGAAGGACCCGATGCCTTCAAACTGACTTTCGTCCATCGTCACCGTCACCGCCAGGCCCCGCGCGAAGGCCACCACGCCGGGGGCGGGCACGCGACGCGTGATGCTCTTGGTTTCGATGCTGCGAACGCCTTCGATCTGCTTGCGGATGACCGGGTCGCCCACATCGCCGTAGAGCTTCATGAGGCTGCGCAAGGCGGCGGCCCCGCGGCCTTCCTCGCCGCTGATCCGCCCGTCGCCGTCCACATCTTCATCCGACAGCGAGAGATAGTTCAGCGTCAAGTGGCTGATCGCCCGCCACGACACATCACCCTCGACATGGCTGGAGCGGGGGGGCGTGGGCCCGGCCACGACGCGCACGGCCTCCACCGGCGCGCCCACATCCAGCGTGAAGTCGGTCTTGTTCTTCCCCACCGGCATCTGCAGGGGCAGGTCGCGATTGGTGCACAGAGCCTGGACTGAAAGCTGCTTGAGGTCGGTGCTGTAGGGGACGGCCTGCGCGTCCACCAAGGAGAGATACACCTCGCTGCCGGCGTAGCTCGAACGCCCGCCGAAGCGCTTTTCACGCTCGCTGATCGCCCGCGGCACCCGGTGCGTCGCGAAGTAGGCACCCGCGTCCGCCGTATCCGTATCCGTCGCGGCGTAAAACGGCCGGAAGGCCCGCTCCTCGCCCGCGCGCGAGCCAAAGCCCGTCACGTTTTCCAGCCGGTAGACCTCGTAGTCCAAGGGCTTGGTGCGGTCGGGCATCACCAGAAACTCGCTGGATTTGTCCGACACGAAAATCCGGTCGCAGCGCTTGGGGAACAGGTTCACCGCCGGGGCGGCGTGCAGGCAGAAGTTCGACTCGTCCACCGCGCCTTCCAGGTCCGGGTTCTCCTGGTCCAGCGGAATGATGACGTCCACCAGGTTGGCATCGCACTTGGCCAGCGCGGGAGCAAGGCCCCCGATGTTCACAAATGCGAAACGCTGCGGGAACGAGAAGTACTCGTGCAGCAGGCGGTACCCCTGAAAGCTGCGGGCTTCGTAGGGGAGCAGGCTTTGCGACGCGGCGAAGCCCGAGCGGCTGATGACCTCGGGGCCGAGGGTTTCCTGCCAGGTGCCGCGACGCGTGCCCCCGGCGACGGGCCGCACCACCACACTCTTGGCGTGGGCCAGCAGGGCTTCGTACAGGCGCCACGGCGTGGCGTCACCACCTTTCAGGTACACCGAGAGCGTGTTGAGTTTGATCTTGTTGAAGGGGAGCGCGGCGGTGGTCTTCAGCCGCAGGCGCAGCGCCGCCCGAGCCCCGGTGCCGGGCGTCACGCCCCGCAGCTTGGCGATGTCAGCTTCGCTCGCGCCCCATACGCGCGACAACTCAAGCGTGCCCACTTCGCGGGTGTAGTACTTGGCCTCGACCAGTTCGAGTGGCCACAGCGTGGTGGCCTGGGCGGTGCGGTACTCGCACGAGGTGACGTCTTTGGATGGGAGGCTTCGCAGCACCGTGCCCCGGGGCAGGGTGAACCCCTCGGCCAGGCCCGCTTCGCCCTTGTCGTGCTGAAACTGCACGACGGTCATCGAGGGGGTCGGCGCCAGGTAGTGCGGGTAGACCGTCTCCAGCAGGTTCTGCGTGAAGCGGGGGAACTCCGCGTCGATCTTCAGTTGCACGCGGGCGGCGAGAAAGGCGAACCCCTCCAGCATGCGCTCGACATACGGGTCGACGCACGGAAAGTCCTCCAGCGCCAGGCGTCCGGCGATCTTGGGGAACTCGCGCGCGAACTCACCCGCCACGGTTTGCAGGTGGCGGAGCTCGCGGTCGTAGTAGCGGATGAGTCGTCGATCCATGCGCTCGTCCTGTTACTGCTGGCCTTCCTTCACCTCGCACCGGCCGGTGTCGAGGTCGACCGAGGTCTTGACAAACAACGCTTCGGGCATCGGCAGGGGGCAGAGCTCGCCGCTGATCTGGAACCCCACGTGGCTGTCGCTCTCTGAACCCTCACCCGCGATGGCGACCACGCGCAGGGTGCTGGCGGTGATGCGGGGTTCAAAGTTCAGGATCGCGTCCTGGACCATCTTTTCGACGCTGTTCTGCGTGATGCCTGCCGCGGCCAACCCGGCCATGTCCGGCATCCCATAGTTGATCACGCTCTTGGCTACCAGCGGGAAGTCGTAGATCTCATCGGCGACGGGGCGGCAACCGGCGTTGAGCAGCCACTCAAGGTCGCGCAGCACCGCCGCCCGCAGCTGGCGCATGGACATCACGCGTCGATCGCGGCTTTCGACGCGCTCGTTGGGCGCATCGTCCGTCAACCGGTCCAGCAGGCTGGGTTGCAGCCGCTCGCGTGTTGTCAGTTCCGCCATGCTTTGCCCTTCCTGCCCCTTTTCAGGCCAGCCCCTGACCCTCGGGCGACAGCGGCCCATCGCCCAGCCGCACGCTGCGGCAATCCAGAATCCCAAACTCTCCGGCGTCGGTCGCGAGAAGCCGCTGCCCCACCGGGCCCTCGCGGCCGTTCAGGTCGACAAACTCGGTACGTCGCGCCAGGCGAATCTGCCCATCGTATTTCGCGGCTTCGCTGCCGGGGTAGCGCACCGGCACCAGCACCACCTGCGTGCCGCCACTGGTCCAGATGACCTGCCCGGGTAGCCACACGCCGTCTCGCAAGTCGGTCGGCGCATCAAGCTTGAGGAGCGCGATGCGGCTCCACGGCACCCAGTAGTACTTCCCCCCGACAAAGAGCTCGAGCATGGGGCCCATGAGTTCGTCGGCGTCGGCGATCCATTCGAAAGCGTGCTTGGTGGGCTCTTCTTCGCCCGCCACACTCACGGAGATCTCTCCGGCGACGGCCGGGGCGAGTTCGAACGCCTGGTCGCGCATCTCCTGGGCCGGGCCATGCTTGCCCTGGGCGGAGAGTTGAGCCGCCTGCACCAGCATGCCCATCCACGGCTCGGGCTCGCCCAGAATCATCGGGGCCCGCTTGCCGGAAAAGACATCGGCCCGGAACTTCTCGCTGAGAATCGCCTGCTGGCACATCTGGGCCATCAGCACGCTGGCGGGGTCCATCTCGGCCACGACGCCAAGCTGGATCGTCGCCCGGTCCCAATCGCCCATGACGGCAAGAACTTGGAAGAGCAGCACGCGAAGCTTGGCATCGGCCGGACTGGCCCGCACCTGCCCCTCAACTACCTTGAGGCATTCATCCAGCTTGCCGTGCTTGAGCAGGTCTTGCGGGGTCATTCACAAAGTCTCCCAGAGCCTCCGACGCGATGCAACGTCGGCCCGTCGTACGTTTTTCGAAGCAGTCCGTGTGCGGCGGAGGTCGCGAGCCCCGCCTCTCCACGCCACGCGATCCAGAAACTCAAAGCCCCCACGGGGGGTTTCTCCCCGTGAGGGCGTATGCGAAGCGCCGGGGCAACATGCCCCCGGCGAAAGACGCGACTTAGCCCTTGGGGCTCGGCGCCAGGCCGGATTCCCAAGCGATGGCCTTCTTCTGATCCCACCCCTTGGCGATGCCCGAGGTGATCTTGCCCTTGGCGTCCTGCGGGCCGTACCACACGCTGAGCATCTCGGCGGTGAGCGAAACGGTCTCGGTGGGGATTTCGTCCGGGCCGCCGGCGCCCTGCGTGGTCACCGAGGTGATCAGCACGTTCTTCATCTTGATCTGCAGGAAGACCTGGGGGGTTTCGCCGGCCTTGCGGCAGACGAACCAGGCTTCTTCGTGCACCGCGCCGTTGGCGCTGGTGAAGAACATCTCGGGCGAACCCTTGTGCACCTTCTGGGTGAAGGTGAAGTCCTGGAAGTTGGCCTTGCCGGCCGTCATGCCGCCCTGGCTGCTGGCGCTGCCGGACTGCGTCACTCCGTAGGTGAACGACATCACGTCAATCCAGTTCTTCGAGCCCGCGAAATCGTTGTCGTTGGACTCGCCCGGGATCTTGCCGATTTTCAGAAATCCGTCAAATGCCATGACCAACCTCCTTTAGAACCCTTCCCACCATGCGCGGCGTGTTCGCCCGCCAGTTCATCGCGCCGGGCACACGCCGGCCGAAAGTTTCCTCTTCTCTACGGGCTTCCTGCCCCACATGTCTGCAATCCGTCGTTCGCGCTCCCGAGCCTGCGCGAACTTCACACTCAACCCTTTTGCGAGGGCAGCTTCGACACCAGACGCAGGGAGACCGTGAGGCCTTCCAGCTGGTAGTGAGGCTTCAGGAAGAACTTCGAGCTGTAGTAGCCCGGGTTGCCCGGAACCTCTTCCACCACCACTTCCGCCCCCGACAACGGGTGCGTGGCCTTGTACGCCTCGGTCGAGTTGATCGGGTCGATGTCCACGTACTGGCTGATCCACTTGTTCAGCCAGTTCGACATCTGATCCGCGCTCGCGAAGCTGCCCAGTCTGTCGCGAACCATGCACTTGAGGTAGTGGGCGAAGCGGCAGGTAGCAAAGAAGTAGGGCAGGCGGGCGCCGAGGTTGGCGTTGGCCGTCGCGTCCGGGTCGTCGTACTGCGCCGGCTGGTGAAGGCTTTGGGCCCCCACGAAGGCGGCGTAGTCGGTGTTCTTCCAGTGGCTCAGGGGCATCATGCCGTTGGCCGCAAGCTCGGCCTCGCGACGATCGGTGATCGCGATCTCGGTCGGGCACTTCATGTCCTTGCCGCCGTCGTCGGTCGGGAAGCTGTGCACCGGCAGACCTTCGACGATGCCGCCCGACTCAACGCCGCGGATGCGGGTGCACCAGCCGTAGAGCTTGAAGGCGCGGGTGATGTTCACACCCATCGCGTAGGCGGCGTTCATCCAGGTGAACTTGTCGTGCTTGGCGCCTTCGGTGTCTTCTTCGTAGGAGAACTCCTCGATGGGGTTGCTCTTGGCGCCGTAGGGCGTGCGGGCCAGCACGCGGGGCATGGTCAGGCCGAGGTAGCGGCTGTCGTCGCTCTGACGCAGGCTGCGCCAGGGGGCGTATTCCGGACCCTGGAAGATCTTGGTCAGGTCGCGGGGGTTGGAGAGCTCCTGCCAGCTTTCCATGTTCATCAGCGTTGGGGCGGCGGCGGTGATGAACGGCGCGTGGGCGGCGGCCGCGATCTGCGCCATGCCGGCCATCATCTCGACGTCCGGGGGCGTGTGATCGAAGTAGTAGTCGCCGATGAGCGAGCCGTAGGGCTGGCCGCCGGGCATGCCGAACTCTTCTTCGTAGAGCTTCTTGAAGAGTGGGCTCTGATCCCACGCCGTTCCCTTGAACTTGGCGATGGTCTTGGCCAGGTCCTTCTTGCTGATGTTCATCACGCGGATCTTGAGCGACTCGTCCGTCTCGGTGTTGTTTACCAGGTGCGCGAGGCCCCGCCACGACGACTCCAGCTTCTGGAAATCCGCGTGGTGCAGGATGGCGGTCACCTGCTGGCTGATCTTCTGATCGATCGCGGCGATGATCGCCTCGATCGACTTCACCGCGTCATCGGAGATGAGCTGCGTGCCCTCGAGCGCCTGGGCCGCGAGCGTCTTGACCGCGCTCTCGATGGCGTCTTTGGCGTTTGAGGTCTTGGGTTTGAACTCTTTCTGCAGCAGGGCCTCGAGCTCGTTGCCCTCCAGCTGGATTCCTGCCACCTGAGACTGTGCTTGCGACATCCGTCATCCTCCATCAAGCCTGGGGCGTGAAAATCACCCCTGGCGCATTGTCGTGTGGTCCGTGTACGTCGGCGAAATCAGCCGTCCTTGGGCTTGGGAGCCGCGGCCAGGCTCTTGAGCAGTTCGGGATCGCTCATCACCTTCTGCACGAGCGACTCGGCACCGCTCTTGCCGTCCATGTAGGTGAGCAGGTTGGAGAGCTGGGTGCGAGCCTCGAGCAGCTTGGCGAGGGGCTCGACCTTCTTGGCGATCGCGGCCGGCGAGAAGTCGGCCATGCTCTCGAAGGTCACGTCCACGCTCAGGTTGCCCTCGCCCGTCAGGGTGTTGGGAACCTGGAACGCCACGCGGGGCTTCATGCTCTTCATGCGCTCGTCGAAGTTGTCGACGTCGATCTCAAGAAACTTGCGGTCCGACACGGGCGCGAGTGCCTCGGCGGGCTTGCCCGAAAGGTCGGCCATAACGCCCATGACGAACGGAAGGTTGACCTTCTTCTCAGCGCCGTACAGCTCGAGGTCATACTCGATCTGCACGCGCGGGGCCCGGTTCCTTGCGATGAACTTCTGACTACTCGCCTTCGCCATGACCTTGCTCCTTTGACGCACGCGTCGCTCTCGCACGCGGCTTGCACACTCACACGCTCCGAGAAATGCTTCGACGGCGCTGCCGCGCCGACTTCCAAAGCCCATTTTTGCTGAGCCAGCGGCGCTCAGCCTCGATCAAGATTGTCCAAACCCCCATCACCACGGTTCTATCAGCGACACAACCCACCGAGAACCACGCGAATTAGCATACCAAAAACCGCCCGGGCACCAATTTTTTCTTAATCTACCGACTTTCTGCCCGGCTTTCACGCCCCCCATACCCGTGCTTCAGACTACGAACTCGCCTCCTCCGGGGGGGTCGATACGTTCACGAACATCTGCACGACATCCGGCGTCAGCACCTTGGAGATCTCCAGGAACTTCAGCCCCACCATTCGGCTGGCGCACTTCAGAATAAGCGGGACCGGGCTGCTGGGTTCGCGCGTTTCGTAGTACGTAATGACCCGCTCGATCGCCTTGAGGGCGTCCTGCGGGTTCACCACGTTGCCTGCGATTCGGGGGCCGCCCCCACCGCCGCCTTCGCCCGCTTCCGCCTCGCCGCCCCCTTCTTCAGCCCCTACAGACTCCGAACCTTCTTCGGATCCTTCGCCGGCCAGGCGACGCGTGATCTGGGTGATGGCGTCCTTGAGAACCGTCGCCAGCGGGGTGACGTTGGGGCCGATGCCGGCGCCGCACTTCTCGGTGAAGACGTTGGAAATGGCTTCGAGCGAAGCCGCGGCTTCGGTGGCGGCGGCGGCGAACTCGGCCAAGCGTTCTTTGTCCGTCTCCGCGAAGGCACCATCGATAATGGAGAGGGTCGGAGGGGGGCGGTCGTCCTGCCCCTCGGCCTTGGGGCGTTTGTCGTCCATCGCGCCGGAGGCGATGGCGATATCTCGCAGTGAAAAGCGCCCGAGCTGGCGGGATTCGCAGACCGGGCTTTCGTAGACCCGGTCGACCAGGCGCATCTTGTCGCCGTAGGTCGCCATCGGAGTCGAGAGAGACGCGATGGCGTTGATGCGTTCGGTGGGGTCGTTGTTGTCTTCGACATCCAGGACCGGCCAGATCTGGTCCCAGGTCTGGGTGAGCCAGCTTTCGATGACTTTCAGCCCGTCGCGCAGGCCGGGGAAACCTTCGAGCCGGATGGCGGCGATCGTGAGAATGATGCCAAGGCGCAGGTGGCGGCCACGGCCGAGGAGCTCGACCGTTTTATCGCGGACTTCGCGCCAGTCGGGCTCTTCGGCGGGCTTGACCGAGTTGCCCATCTGGGTTTCTTCAGTGCCTTCGGCGAGCCGCTCGAGCTCGAGGTACGCGCGATCCCAACGCAGGTTTTCGCCGCAGGGATTTTCTCCCTCCAGCGCCTTGGTCAGGCTTTCCACGTTGATCAGACCCACGAACCACCACCGTTCACAAAATGCGGGAGAGAACCCGCCTTTGCCCCCAACCAGGTGGCGGCGGGAACCCCCGCCGACACCGCCTCACGCCGCGACCAATCCGCTGAACCCTGCGTGCCACCCGCCCCCTCGGGCTTACTTGAGCGACACGACCTTGCCGATAACGGCGTACTCCATGTCTTCGATCTTACTGATTTCGGGCGGCTGGATGCGGCCCAGCACGTTCAAGGTCGGCGTGCGCACTTCGTAGGGGGACAACCCGAGCGTGTCGAGCTTCTCGATCACCACCCGCGCCTTGTTCAGGAACTCCAGCGAATCGCGATCCGTCTGATCCGCCTGCGAGCCGAGCCCTTCGAGCCACATGCGGAAGCCAAGGCCGTCGGGCGAATCCGTCGTCTCGGCGTACTTAGTCCACGAGGTGCCAAGGTCGTACTTGATGGTGTCTTCGCGGCTGACCAAGACCGGCTTGCCGTTCTCGTCCAGCACCGGCGCGCCGGTGGTCGGATCGGTCTGGGCAACCTTGATGAGGTCCAGGTACGCATCCACCACTTCCTGCACCGGCGGGCCGGCCAGACGGTTGACCGTCACGAGGCTGCCCGAGTCGTTGCCGCGACGGCTGAGATCAGCATCGCGATAGATCGAGCGGCCGACCAGGAACTCGACCGATTCCTCGAAGGAGAGCTCGCGGGTGTTGAGACCCAGGTCCTGCAACTGCTCACGCAGGGCCTTGCCGACGGTGACCGGGGTCGCGACCTGGCGTGTCTCGGTGTCGCGGGGGATGGCCCCGGCGATGGAGCTGGCGATGGGTGCGTTGACGGTACCCTGGGCGTTGATATCGAGGCCCAGCAGGAAGTTCGCCCCGCCCCCGCGCGGGTCGGAGAACTGGGCGGTGCTGAGGCCGTTGGCGCCGATGTCGCTGGACGTCGTGAGATCAAAGAAACGGAAGCGGTTGAGAACACCGACGGTGTCCATCGGGCGGCCCCCATCGACGGCGAAGTTCACGAGATCCGGCCCGGTGTTGCCACGGTTGTCGATGTCCACAATGTTGACGTTGGGCGAGCCGGTGGTGTTGGCCGCGCGGAAGCTGATGTTGTCCCTCGCAACGAAGTCCAGGCCCATGTCGCGGGCCGGGGTGCCGTTGGCGCCACCGGCGATGTAGCCACGGGTCGCCAGGGGGCTGGGATCGCGGTAGAGCAGGTCGATGTTGTCGGCATTGACGCGGAGGGCGACGAGCGATGTGAGGTCACCCAGGCGGACGCGGCCCGTTGAGTTGATGGTGAGAGCGCCGAAGGCGGTGATCTTCTCACCCCGGCCCATGGTGAAGCCGCCGGTGCCGGTGCTGATGGAGAAGCTGTCGCTGCTGGCAAAGCTGCTGAGGGAGATGCGACCCGCGTCGTCGAAGCCGTCGCTGAAGACGGCCGACGCGGTCTGCTGGGCCAGGTTGGCCGCCCGGTTGGCACCGAGGTTGAAGGTTCCCAGGCGAGCGACCGAGCCGATGCTGCGACCAAAGCCGAAGGGGATGAAGTCGGCCGAGGCGTCGCGCTGCGAGAGGAGGGTGAGGCTGCGGTTGGAGGCGGCGCTGTCGGCGTCGACCGTGCCGCGGAAAAGCAGAGCACCCTGGCCACCCTGGATGGTGATGTTGTTGGTGATGATGGTGGTGCCGCGAATGTCGGCCCCGCCGCTGAAGGTCATGTTGCCACCGAAGCGGCTGGTGGACGTGTCGTCAAAGTTGCGGTTGGAGGTGTTGCCGCCGACGACGAGGCGCTGCAGCGCGCCGGCCGCCCCGACGGTGCTCTGGAAGTCGGCGATGCCGTTGGCGGCCACGAAATCCAGATTGAGCGTCTGGCCGGAGCCGTTGATGGCCCCGCCGAAGGTGTATCCGGTGGCGAAGAGGCTGGTGGTGGATGCGAGGCTGCTGTTGAGGGTCAGCGCTCCGTACGACTGGGCGCCGGTGGTGTTGACGAATCCGCCATTGAGGCGCGTCGTGCCGCTGGAGGTCAGCGTGCTGAGGGCCTGCGTGGTGCCGATGCTGCCCGCGAAGATCACCTCGTTGCCCGCGCCGCCCGCAGAGACATTGAGCCCCGATGGCGTGCCGGCGCTCGCGGCGTCGATCGCCCCGAACTGCACGCTGCCGCTCTGCGTGACGATCGAGGTCGCCCCGCTCTTGGCCAGCCGCAGCGGACCGCTGAAGACGATGGTGCCGGCGCCGGTGGACGAAAGATCGCCATTGAGCGTCGTCGCCGTGCTCGCGGCGTAGGACTGGCCGCCGATGGTTCGCACGTTGGCCAGCGCGATGGTCGCGCCAGTCGCCGTGAGGTTGGAGAGTGCGACCTGGCCGGCGCCCACACCCAGACCGATATCGCCCCCGAAGATCACGTCGCCACTGCCGCCCGCGATGGCGATGAGGGAGTGGCTGGTGGTCGCGGAGTTGACAGCCCCGGCGACGTTGACGTCTTCGCTACCGCTGTTGCCGTCGGTCTGTAGGGTCGTATCGCCGTTGAGGGTGAGCGTGCCGCTGAGGGCCACGTTGCCGCCACTGCTGCGGATGGTGGTGTTGTTGCCGGTAATGGTGTTGCCGGTGATGAGCACACTGCCACCGGTGGCGAAGATCGAGCCCCCGTCGGCGAGGGTTTCGTTGCCGGTGATGGTGATGCCCGCATTGTCGGTGGCGTAGGCGCCGGACATGGTGGCATTGCCGGTGTAGACCTGCGCGCCGCTGGTCGTCACGCCCACCAGGGTGATGGTGGGAGCAGTGACGTTGAAGACATTCAGCTTGTTGCCGTTGGCACCCACGGTGCCGGCGAACGAAGCCGTCGAGGAAGCGTTGACGGTGGCGCTGCGGGGAGAGCCGTCGGTTTCGAGGCGGCCCCCGAAGGCCGCGGCGTTGCCGGCGTTGAAGATCACATCTGTCGTGATGACCACGTTGTCGCCGAAGGTCTGCGAGGTCGTGGTGGTGACGTTGCCGCCGAGAGTGGTCATGCCGCCCGCGTCGGTAGCGAAGGTGCTGAGCGACTGGGAGCCGCCGATGGCGCCGGAGATGGTGGTGTCGCCGGAGTTGTTGATGCTGAGGGCCCGGGCGGCCATGGCGTCGGAATCAATGCTGGTGAACTGCATCGTGCCGCCGTTGAGGCTATTGAAGACAGCGCTCTGGGCCAGCGTGATGGCGTGGCCGGTGGTGAACCCGCCCTGCGTGCGGACGAAGTAGAGGTTGTTGACCGCCGGGTTGCCCAGGGTCAGCGTGCCCGCGCCGTTGACGTTGAGCGAGCCCAGTGCGTTGGCGTCGGCCGTGCCCACTGAGCCGAGGAGGTTGACGGTCGGGGCGTTGAGCAGCAGCGCGAAGAACTGGCCGCTGGCGCTGTCGATGGTGCCGGTTACGCGGATCAGGTTGCCGGCGATGATGTCGCGGGCGTGGTTGAGCGTGACAGAGCCATTGATGATGATGTCGGAGCTGCCATTGGCATCGAGCTGGCCGGGGTTGGAGTTGATCCCCTCCAGCGTGAGGTTGCCGTTGTAAGTCTGCGTCTGCGTGGTGGCGACGTTGGTGACGCTGATGGTGGCGCCGGTGGCGGTGAACGAACCCAGGATGGGCCCGCCGGAACCAGCCGCACTGGAGAGCGTGACGCTGCCCATGCTGCCGGCGTTGAGCACCAGCGACGGGGGCACGCCGGCGAGCATGTCAGAATCGACAAAGCCGGAGATCATGATGAGGTCGCTGGAGGCGGCCCCGGCGGTCACGAATCGGACGGTGTTGTCGGTGCCGTTGTCCTCAAGCTGCACATTGCCGTTGACCGTGATCCCCGCGCCGGTGTTGAGCACCGTGAGCGTGTCGCCGGTGCTCAGCCAGCCGTTGTAAGTCTGAGCGCCGGTGGTGGTCACGTCGCTCACGAAGATGCTGGTGATGAGCTGGTCGCCGGTAGCGGAGAAGGTGGTCAGAGCGTTGGTGCCGCCGATGCTGCCGGCCACGGTGATGACGCCCGCGCCGCCACCATTAAGCGTCAGCCCGCGGGGGGTGCCATCGGAGTTGATGGTGCCGTCGAAGGTGATGTTCTGACCCAGCACACCCATCGCGCCCAGGCCGGTGGTGTCGATCGTGAGGTCGTTGGCGAGCGTCACGTCGTTGCGCAGGCGGACGGTGGCGTCCTGGGTGATGATGTTGCCGCCGAGCACGATGCCGCCGCCACCGGTGACGTCCACCGCGCCCAGGGCGATGCTGCCGCCACTGTTACCCGAGAGCGTGGCGAGCCCACCGGTGCCGGCGTTGATCGTAAAGGTCTGGATCCCGGCGGTGGTTCCGTTGACGGAGCCGTCGACGAGCACGTTGGCGCCGCCCGCGCTGCCGCCGGCGTTGGTGGAATCAAGCGTGACATTGCTGGTGAGGCGGATCACCGCGGCCGCGGGCGTCGTGGTGCTCTGCAGGGAGATGGCCGCACCGTCGGTGATGATCGAGCCACCCAGAAAGATCGCTCCGGCTCGCAGCGTGATTGACGCGTCGGGCTGGGCGCCGGTCAGCTGGCCGAACGTGGTCAGTGTGTGCGTTACGTCGGTCAGAATCGTCAGGCTGTCACGGAACGCCGATGCGCTGACCCCGATGTCCGCGGCCTGCGCGGTCGAGCCGATCACGATCTGCCCGGTCGCCTCGTCGGCCAAGGCATCCAGCGTGCCCGTGCTGATCTGCGCCGTCCCACTCGCGCCGCCCACGCCGATGGAAGTTGCGTCGGTCGCGCCCAGCAGGGTGAGCGTGCCCATTCCGTTCCCGGTCACGCTGTTGTTGCCGCCAAGGAACGAGATCGTGTTGGACCGGATCGTCAGGTTGGTGCCCTGGATGTCCAGCAACTGCTCGAAGCGCACCGTGTCGGTGCCGGTGTTGAGCGTGATGGCGCCGGTGTCCAGCAGCGTGTTGCCGGCGAAAGAGATGCTCTGGTTGGCGGTGGTGATGTTTCCGGCGAGGGTGATGGGGAAGGTGGCGGCGGCGGGGTCCGCGAGGAAGCGGAACGAGCCGCCCCCGGTGCCGGTCAGGTTGCCGGTGATATCAATGGTGCCACCGACGCCGGGGGCCTGCACCAGCAGCGGAACCTGGTAGGTGCCGCCCGCGATGGTGATGGCGTGCGTGCCGGATGCGGTGCCGACCGTGACCTGCGAGAACGCACCATTTTGCATGGCACTGAAGAGCGCCTGGTTCAGTTGCAGCGTGCCCGCGCCGCCCGCCAGCCCGATGCTATCGCTGGTGGCCAGCGGTGCCAGGGTGAGGGTGCCGTTGCCGGTGCCCGAGACCGTGTTGGCGCCGCCATTGAACTGGATGAGATTGGCCGAGAGGGCCAGATCTTCGCTCATGCCCTGATTGGTGATGACGTTGCCCGCGAAGCGAATGCCGGTGGCGTCGCCCGCGTTGCTGCTCGTATTGGTCGCCACGAGCGTGATGGGCCCGTTCAGCGTCGCGTTGCCGTTGAACATGATGCATGAGGCCGAGAGATTGCCGGAGACCACCGCGTCGCCCCCGAAGATGAGGCAGTTGGTGCCGCTGAGGTTGACCGTCGTCAGGAGGGACGAAGGCCCGCGGAAGTTGACGGTGGTGTTGAAGGTGTAGGGGCTCGGGGGGCCGAGCAGGGTGATGAGCCCGGTGCCGGCCGAGGCGCCAAGCTGCAACTCACCCACGCTGGTCGCGACCGCGAGCAGATCGGTCTGGCTGAGGTTGAGGGTGCCGCTGCCGCTGGCGACACCGATCGTCGTGGCGCCGGTGGCCCCGAACAGGCACAGCGCGCTGGCGCTGCTGGTGCCCGTCACGCTGTTGGCACCGCCCAGGAAGTCAATCCCGTTGGCCGAGAGCGTCAGCGCGTTGGTGTTGATCCGCAGCAGGTTGTTGAACGCGATCGTGCTCGTGCCCGCCCCCAGCGTGGCGCTCGCCGCGGTGAACGTGGTGTTCCCCTGGAACGTGATGTTCTGGTTCGCGGTCGTGATGCCACCGCCCAGCGTGATGGGGAAGGTGTTCGAGGCGGCCGCCGTGTCGGCGATGAAGTCGAACGACGTCGTGCCCGAGCCGGTCATGGCGCTGCTGATGTTGATCGTCCCGCCCGTGCCGGGGGCCTGGAAGATCACCGGGCCCGCGGCAAACGTGCCGCCCGCGATCGTGATGGCGTGTGTGCCCGCGCTCGCGCCGATGGTGGTCAGGTTGAAGGTGCCCGGCACCATGGCGGCAAAGAAGGCCTGCGTGAGCTGCAGCGTGCCCGCGCCGCCCGCCACGCCGATGCTGGTCGCGGTAGTCACCGGGGTCACGATCAGCCCGCCGTCACCGGAGCCGCTGACGGTGTTGGCCCCGCCATTGAACTGCAGCAGGTTGCCCGACAACGTGAGATTGTCGCCGATGCCCTGGCCGGTGGCGACCGTGCTCGCGAAGGTGATGCCGGTGTTGGGCCCGGTGTTGGCGGTGTTGGTCGCCGTCAGCGCGATATTGCCGTTCAGCGTGGCGGCCCCGCCGAAGGTGATGCAGGATGCCGTCAGGTCGGCGCTCACTGTCGCGGTGCTGGCGAAAATGATGCAGCCGGAACCGGGCAGGCTCAAACTGGTTTGAACGTCCGCTGCGGACCGGAACCGCACCGTGTTGTTCACCACGACTGGGCTCGGCGGTCCCAGCACGGTGATGAGCCCGGTGCCGGCCGAGGCGCCAAGCTGCAACTCACCCACGCTGGTCGCGACCGCGAGCAGATCGGTCTGGCTGAGGTTGAGGGTGCCGCTGCCGCTGGCGACACCGATCGTCGTGGCGCCGGTGGCCCCGAACAGGCACAGCGCGCTGGCGCTGCTGGTGCCCGTCACGCTGTTGGCACCGCCCAGGAAGTCAATCCCGTTGGCCGAGAGCGTCAGCGTGAAGGTCTGCAGCGCCAGGCCGTTGTTGAGCGTGATCGTTCCCGTGCCCGCGGCCAGCATGTGCCCGGTCGCGCTCAGCGTCGTGTTGCCGCCGGTGAAGTCAATATTGTCGTTGGTGGTCGTGATGTCCACACCCAGCGTGGTAGTGCCTAGCCCGGTCTTGGCGAAGGTGCCATCGAGCGTCAGGGCGGTGGTCTGCAGCGTGATCACACCTCCCGTCGACGACGCGATCGCCACCCCGCCCGTGCCGGTCGTGGTGATGCCGTTGATGGTGAACGAGCGCCCATTGAGGGAGACGCCGTTGCTGCTGGCCGAGATCAGGCCGTTGGTGTTGACGAGCCCGCTGAAGGTGGTGGCCGAAGTGCCCGTGTCGCCCGCAACCTGCTGCACGCTGGCCGCGGTCACCGCCCCCTGGAACGACACCGCGTCAGCGTCGGTGATCGTGAGCGCCCCGATGCGGGTGGTCCCGCCGATCGCGCCTGTCACCGTGATGTCCGACGCGGCGGTGTTGCCGGCGTTGAATGTCAACGCCTGCGCCCCGTTGACCGTGCCGGTGAGCGTGATCGCCGCCCCGCCCGCCGCGGCCCCGGAGTTGGTCGTGTCGATGATCGTGGCACCGGACAAGGTGATCAACGCGTTGCCGGCCGAGGGGCCCTGCAGCACGATGGCCGTACCGGTGGAGCGGATGTTCGCGCCCAGGCTGATGGTGCCGCCGGTGAGCGTGATGGGCGCGTCGGCCTGATCGGCGGTGATGTTGCCACCGACATTGATGGTGCCGGCCGCCCCGGTGGTCGCCACCAGCGCGTCGTGGAAGGTGGAGGCAAGAAAGGAGATGTTGGCGGTCTGGCTGGTCGAGCCGATGTTGATGGTCGCGGCCGCCTCGTCGGCGATCGCCGTGAGATTGGCGTTGGTGATCACAAACGTGCCCGATGCACCCGTGCCCACCCCGATGGACGTCGCGTTGGTGGCACCCAGCAGCGTCAGCGACCCCGTGCCATTTCCGATGACCGAGTTGTTGCCCGAGAAGCTGAGGGCGTTGGCCTGCAGCGTCAGAGCGCGGCCGCTGATATTGAGCGCCGTGCCCGCATTCGCGTTGGCGAACGAAATGGTACCGGTGCCCGCGTTGAGGGAGAGCGTAGCAGTGTTCGCGAGCACGGAGTATGAGCCCGCGTTGAACGAAATATTGCGGTTGCCCACCGAGCCGCCGGAGGTGTTGATGCTGCCGCCCAGCTGCACAGCGCCCGCACCATTGTTGGTGAAGCTGCCCTGGGCCGAGATGTTCCCGCCCACGTTGAGCAGCGTGGACGCGGCGATCAGGATCGCCGAGTCGCCGCTGCCGCTGGTGGTAGTGATGCCGCCCAGGATATTAATCGTCGTGGCGTTGATGACCACGGAGTTGGTCGCCGCGGCCGAAGCGCTCAGCAGGCCGTTGGCTGTCACCACGCCGCTCGCAGCACCGGGGGTGATGGCGATGGTCGTGGCGGTCACCGCCTGGATCGTCGTGTTGTTCGCGTTGGTCACCTGGAAGCGGTCGAGCGCCTGCGAAGTGCCGGCCGCACCCGAGACCATTACGTTGCCCGAAGTGCCAGCCGCGAAGAAGACCTGCTCGTTGCCCGCTCCGGCGTTGCCGTTGATCGTGCCGGTGTAGGTGATCGACGCGCCGGCAGCGGCACCGCCGCCGTTGGTGGTGTCCGCCGCGAACGCCGCCCCGTCGGTCACGAGACCTGTGCCGGTGATGGAGATCGTCGAGGCGTTGGTACGGACCGTGCCATTGAGATTGATCGTGGTTGCCGAGAGCGTCACGGGTGAGAGGCCCGCGCTGTTGTTCGCGCCCGAGAGGATCGCGCCGCTCGACAGTGTGATGGTGCCGCCCGCGCCGCCCGCCTGAATGGTGACAGGGTCGGAGAAGGCCGCGTTGCCCAGGGTGATGGTCCCGGTCTGGGACGCCCCGCCGATGAGGATGCTGCCGAAGATCTGCGAGTTGCCGTCGAAGAACGACCCGAGTTCCGCGGCTGACAGCAGCAGCGTGCCACTGCCACCACCCACACCCAGATCGATCGTCGTGCCGTTCGCGGCCCCGCGGATGGTGAAGGTCGTGCTGTTGCCCGTGCCGTCGGTAAAGAACGGCGAGGTGGGCAGCTCGATGGCGTTGGCCGCCAGCGTCAGATTGGTGCCGTTGACATCGAGCCCGATCACCGTCATGTCGGTAAACGTGATGGCCCCGCCCCGAGTGGCGCTGCCCCCGGTGTTGACGGTGAACGCCACGCTGGTGCCGCCAAGGGTCAATGTATTGCCGTTGCTGAAGGTGATTCCGTCGGCCGCACCCGCGGAGCTCAACACGGTGATATTGCTGCGGATATCGCCCGTGCCGGCACCGGTAAAGAGGAATGCACCACCCAGATCGATCGCGCCCGTGGCGATCACCGTGGCGCCCGCCGAATCGATGGTCAGGCCGCCCCCCGCATTGGAGGCGCCTTCCGTCGTGGTCACCCCGCCGCTGAAGGCGAAGTTGTTTCCCGTGAGGCTGATGTTGCCGCCCGACGTCGCGTCGGCCGCGTTCAGTGCGCCGGTCAACGTCGTCGTTCCCTGCCCCGCCACCTGGGTGAGCGTGCCGACAAAGACGTTGTTCGAGAACGTCACATTGTTCGCGTTGGTGATGCTGACATCGCCCAGGCGGAGGATGGAGGTGCCGACGGCACCGGTCACCGCGATGTTGCCACCCGCGCCGGCATTGAGGGTCAGGTCATCGGTCGCGTTGGTCGTGCCGCCAAGGGTTGAGCTGAAGGTGATGGGCCCGTTGCCGGCGGATGTGTTGATCGTGCGATTGCCGCTGATGGTCGCGGCATTGTTGAAGACCACGCCGCTGGCGCCGGTGGTGGTGATGTTCGCGCCAACGGTGGCCGCCCCCGTCACATTGACCGAGGCCGCGTTGAGCACCGCGTTGATGGCGACCGGCGTGCCCGACCCGGTGCCGGTGAGCATCAGCGTCCCGGAGGTGATTCCCGCTCCGATGCTGATCGAGGCGCCGCTGAGGGTGGTCGACGCGGTGCCGCTGTTGAGCGTCGCGCCGCCAGCGATGGTGATCGCGCCGGTGCCGGTCTGTGTGCCGCCCGCATCGTTGGCGGTGATGCTGATGGCACCGTTGTTGGTGGTGATCCCGGCGTTCAGCGTGATCGTGCCGCCCGCCTGAAGCGTGATGCTCGTGCCACCATTTGCGATATTGAGCGGCGCATCCGCGTTGATGACGATGGTGTTGTTGGCCTGCAGCACCACGTTGGACATCGCGCCGTTGATCACCGTGTTGCGAATGGTCTGATTGTTGGGATTGTCAGAAAACACGATATTGGTGCTCATCGTGTTGCCATTGGTAGACTGGATCACGATTGTGTCAGGGTCCAGCAGCAGGCTGCCGGTGCGGCCGCGGGGTGCCAGCGTGTTGGCCGTGCCGTCAAAGTCCAGGGTCCGCTTGCCGGAAACTTCCGTCCGGCCGCCGTCGCCTCCCAAAATGCCTCCCTGCGCCGAGATGTCGCCGTAGAAGCGTGTAATCCCGTCGGCCCACACCACGATCTTGCCGCCGTTGCCGTTCTGCGTTGCATCCGCCTTCAGCGTCACATCGCTGCCGACAAAGGTCGCGGTGGCGTTGCGTTCCGGGCCATGGCCCTGGAAGTTGCCACCCAGCAGAATCTCGCCGCCCCCGGTGGTGCCGCTGGCGTCGATCGTCGCGCCGGTCAGGCCGACCTTTTCGCCCAGCAC
>JBAZUW010000034.1:0-22935 GCA_041661205.1 Phycisphaerales bacterium | reverse complement strand
CCCCCCGCCGGGCGGCATCCTGCACAATGGCGATGACAAGGCTGACATCGAACGGCCGCAAGCCAGCCTTTGCCCCGTTCGCTACGAGCGCCTGGCGGGCCTCCGGGCGGAGAATGGCCGCCCGCCCCCCCTCGATTTTCGCGGCGACGGTCGCAGCGAACGCTACCCGCACGTCGTCGCTGGCCAACGACGCGAGGCGATTTTCGAGTGCAATCTCCCGAATCGCTGCACCCGAAGGTGGCGACGCCGGTACATCATCGCGTGTCAGACGCAATGCAACCTTCGGGGGGTGGAGTGCGGATCGACTCATACTGGGAAAACACCTGCTTGGGACGCGGTGCCTCACCACAACATACGTCAGTTTGGGCGACGTGCCCGGACTTCGCGCGAATAACTCAAAATTGACCCACAAAACCAGTCGCACACTCGTTTCAGGCCCTGCGTAGCGGCTTTCCACAGTTTTTGAATTTTCACCGTGACCGCCACCAGATCCGATCGTTCTAGTTGGTAGGCTTCGCCCCCAGATCGGTTTCCGAAAACGTTTACCAGGCCTTTGCAGCAACCGATGGACGCACGACCTCAGTCCGATTCTGTCGCCGCCGCGCCCCTCCCCGAGGCGTTGGTCGTGACGATATCGCGCGACGAGGTGGTATCGCGTCTGGAGACGCTTGCCCGCCGCGGCAAGCTGCCGGACTACCACACCGGCGTGGGGGATCAGGTTTTCTCCATTCAGGCGTACGGCGCCCCCTTTGACCATCACCTTGAAGGGTTTGCCCGGCAGGTCGGCCCCGCCCTGCGCATCACGCTTCGGCTGCGCATGTTGCCCAAGTTGCCAATCATCTTTGCCCTGGTCGCCATCGCCACGATCTGGCCAGGCGTGTGGCTGACCGACTCAATGCTCAAGACCTATCTCTCGTGGTACGACTTCCAGACCTGGATGTGGTATTTGCCCCTGTCGATTCTGCCGTTGCCCTGGGCGGCCCGGGGCATGCTGAGGCGCTCCCGCGAGTCGGCCCTTGCTTCAGCCCGGGAAACCCTGGCGATCATCGCCCCGGCGCTTGGCGCTTCGGTGCAGAGTCCACAGCCAAAGACGGATAGCGTTGTGGGGGTGCTCGACCCCACAACGTGATGGCCAACGACGACCACATTTGGAGTGCTTCCGACGTGCTCGCTGGCGCGGGCGCCGGTCTTTCGCGCGAGGCCGCGGCCCTCGAACGCGAGCAGGCCGTGCGCGGGCTTGATGCGCTGAGTGAGGTGCAACTGCATCCGCTGCTGGCGGCTGGCCTGCGCGACGCGGGGCTGGGCGTGCTTCGCGAGCAGCCTTACCCGGGAATCGTTAAAGGCCCCCTGAAGCGCAGCGAGCGCAGCCGGTGCGACCTGGTGCTCCTTCCCCGGGCCGGGCTCAAACTTCGCGACCCGGTCGACGAGCTGGTCGCGGCCGACGCCACGGCGGGCACGCTCTTCGCCGGACTGCACGAGCCCCCGCCCCCCGACACACTCAGCTCGCGCGACGCCTACTGGCTTGAGGTCAAGAGCGTCGGCCAGCACACGTACACCGGGGGCGTGCCCGGGCCGAACTCGTCGTACTCGGGCGAAATCACCCGCGCGTATGCGGACGATCTGGCGAAGCTCGCCCAGGAGGCGCACATCGTGCGGGGCGGGCTGATGGTGATTCTGTTTACGGCCGACGCCGCCACCGCTTCGCACGATCTGGGAATCGCCTTGGCCAGGGCGATGGACAAGGGGTTGCCGCTGCGGAGCCCCGACACCACGCAGTTTGAGATCGCCGACCGGATCGGCAATCGCTGGTGCACGGTGTCGCTGATCGAGGTCAGCCCGGTGAGGTGAGGTGGGTGAGGCGAGGTCAGGTGGGTGCGTAGTCAGTGGCAATCTTCGCGAAGCCCGAGCACCTCTTCGATCGCGTCGGCCGCTCGCCCAGCGGCGTTGATGTTCGCGAACGCCGCCAGCACGTTGTCCATGTCCGCCTGCTGCTTTTCCACCAGCGCGGGCTCTTCGATCAACTTCTCCACGGCGTTGGCGAGGGGCTTTGGCCCGCCGAAGTACGGGATGAGTTCCGTGATGATCCGCCGCCCCGCCAACACGTTGGGCAGCGAGAAGACTTTGGTCGCCACGAGGAACTTGGCCATGACAAAGAACCCGGGGTTGGTTTTTTGATAGAAGACCACCATCGGGCGGCGTTGCTTGGCCACCTGCAAGGTCACCGTGCCGCTCTTCACAATCGCGAGCGTGCACCAGCGGATCACCGTGTCGGTGTCGCGCACCACCATGCCCAGCCCATCGGGCCAGCCCCCGTGCGATTCAGCCATTTTTCGCAGGTAATCACTCACCGCGTCGGAGGTGGCCGCCACCACGCCTACCGCTTCGGGGTGTTTCTGGCGAATCAACCGAAACGCGCCGAGCAGGGTCGGGAAGTGGCACTTGAGTTCGTCGGGGCGGCTGCCGGGCATCAGGGCCAGCCGTACCGGGCCTTCGGCGAGGGCCGCGGCCCGCCGATCGAGCGCCTCGGTGTCCAACTGCTTGTCAAAGAGAAAGTGCCCGATGTACCTGGCCGGCACGCGGCGCTTGGTGAAAAAGGCGGTTTCGAAGGGCAACATGCACAGCACGAGGTCGGTCAGGCGTCGCAACTTGCCGATGCGCCATCTCCCCCACGCCCAGATCTGCGGCGCCACCAGGTGCACCACCTTCACGCCGTGGCGCTTCGCGATCTCGCAGATCGACGTGTTCGCGGCGGGAGAATCCACCGGCACGTGCACCGCGACCTTGTGCTCGCCCAGCCATGTGTCGATCCGCTGATTGATCCGCTTGTGCTCGAGGATTTTCTGCAAGCCGGGCATGCCCATCACCGCGTCGTCGCCGGTGTGCTCGATGATGGTCGCCCCGGCGCGGGCCATGTTGCGCCCGCCCCACGCGAACATGGGGAGCTTGGGGTGCCGGGCGCGCAACTCGGCGATCACCGCGGCGGCGTGGTCGTCGCCGCTGGGCTCAAAGGCCGTGAAGAGCACTGACGGCATCGCGGAGTTGGGCTCGGTCTCCTGCGGCACGAGGACAAAGATAGGCGGAGAAGGGTGCGCGATCAGAGCGGGCGCGGGCTCCGGGGCGATTGGGGGGTCGGAATTTCGGAGTTAGAAGTGGCAAAGTGGCAAAGTGGAGGAGACACGACGACGCAGAGGCTTTGCGACCTCTTCGCGCGGACCGCCGCCTATAGCCCCGCGCTCTTCAGCCACGCCGATGGCGCCTGCTTGAGGGCGGTCGCGATGGCCACCAGCGACTCCAGGCTCGGTAGGTGGGCCCCGCGTTCGATGGAACTCAACTGGCTCACGCTCACGCCAGCGATCTCAGACAGCTCTTTCAGCGTCAGCCCCTGATCGGTACGGGCCAGGCGGATCTGGCGGCCCAGCTCCAGCCGCAGCATGTCCTGGGGGCGCTGGCCCAATCCGAGGCTGGCGGACGCCTGCGAAAGAGAACGGCGCAACTCGCCGATCGAAAAAGGCTTCGCGAGATAATCAAAGACGTCTTGCTTGAACGTCTGGCGCATGCTGTCGAGGGTGGGATACCCGGTGACGACGATCACCGCGAGCTTGGGCCAACGCCGGCGCAGATCTTGCAGCACCGTCTCGCCACTGTCGCGCCCCATTTTCATGTCCAGCAGCACTAGTTCGGGCAAACGCTGCGTGCAGGCGGCGATGAATTCATCGCTGGTGGCCGCCGTGCGCACGTCGTGCCCGTCTGCTTCCAGTACCCCCGAGATGTACTGCCGAAAATCCGCGTCGTCGTCCAGCGCGACAATCGACAGCGCCGGAGGCATCCCTTCGGGGGCTCCTTCCGGCGGCGGCGGCGGGGTTGTGGGCGGGTTGGGGGTCACGGTCGGTTCTAGATCAACTTCTCCGGGCAGCTCGACGCGGCCAAGGTTAGCCGTGTTCGTTCATCGTTATACCCGGTTGCGGGGCGGCCGGTTCATCGGGCGCGGGCAGGAGCACCTCGAAGATCGCCCCGGGATGGTCGCTGCGGTTACGGGCCAGCAGCACGCCCCCGTGCTCCCGCACGATTCCCTCGGCGACCGCCAGCCCCAGACCCGTGCCGCGCGAATCCAGACGCGTGGATACGAATGGCTCAAAGAGGCGGGGCAGGACGGCCGCGTCGATCCCCGGGCCGTCGTCGGTGACCATGATCGACACCCAAGGGCGGCCATCGCGCTGCGATGGAATGGCCGTCACCACCACGCGGCCAGCCCGCCGCCCCCCGCCCCGAATCGCGTCCACAGCGTTGCGAACCAGGTTGACAAAGACCTGGACCATGCGGTCGCCGTCGCACTGTGCCAGCGTGGCATCGTCGACATCGCACACGAGTGAAATCTCCGCCCCCTCGCGATCCAGCCGCACCAGAGTCATGGCTTCTTCGATGATGCCGCGCACCCGCACGGGCTGGGCGGCGGCCGGGCGGGCCCGGGCGAAGTCCAGCAGGCTTTCGCCGAGCTTTTCCAGCCGGCCGACCACGCGAAGCATGAGGGCCGCGTCGGACGCGGGCACGCTGTGGACCGGGGATGCGTGTAGTTTTTCGGTGAGACCCTTGAGCACCGCCAGGGGGGTGTTGAGCTCGTGGGCGATGCCGGCGGACATCATGCCCAGGCTGGCGAGGCGGTCGGCGTCGGTGAGGTTGCGACGTGCGGTTTCCAACAGATGGTTTTTCCGGCGCATGTCGGTGGCCACGGCCTCGAGCTGCGACAGCGCCTGGGCCAACGCGGCTTCCTGCTTGCGCAGGCGAGCGATTGCGTCGTTGCGACTGCGCATGATTTCGCCCAGTTCGTCGCCGGGAATGAGGGCTTCGGGAATCAACTCCTCGCCCGGGCGACTCTCCTGCACGGCGCGGTCGGCCGCCAGCATGCGCCGGATGGGCGCGTACACGGCCTGCGGCAACACCAGCACCTCCAGCGTGATGGCCACCAGGGCGTATACCCCCAGCAGCGCCAGCACCATCAGCCCGTACAGGCGAACGACTGCGGAGCGGGCATCGCTGATCTGCACGCGCATGACATGGAAAATCGGCTCTTCGCCCGGGCGCCCGGGCAGGAAGATGGCCGCCCCCGGTCCGAAGGCGGTGGCCTGCGCGACGACCGCGCGCCCTGGAGAGGCGGTGGCCTGCGCGACGATGTCGGTGGCAAGCCCGAGCTCTTGCGCGGTGCCGGCCTTCAGCAGCGTTTCGTCGGCGTTGAGGCGTGCCTTGGCGGCGTCGGCCGCGTCCGGAGAAGTGAGGGCCGGCACGAGCGCTTCCAGCAGCACGCGGGCTTCGTCGAGCTCGGCCCGGACGACGACCTCGCCGATGGCGGGGCGCAGCGCCACCAGCAGCGCCCCGGCGAGCGCCAGCGAAAAGACGGTGTGCAGAAAGACTAGTTTTTTGCGGATGCGCATCCCGCCAAGAAAGCCGGGGCGGTCGGAGGGGCGGGGCAACAGCCGCAGCCGCCGGCGGTCAAAGACCGGGGGCGGCGGGGGAATCGGCGCGGGGGGATCGCTGGGGGAAGGTGTGTTCTTTCGTGGCATATGGAGAATGAAGCGGCAGAAAACTCAACGTGAGATTACACAGGAAGAGGTGCCCGCGCGTCCTCCCGGTTGTGCAGGACTACGCGCCGCCGAGGACGGCGTTGCATCCTCGGTGTTCCTGCGTGCACGAGGTCATCTCACCAGGGTCGCACCGAGGACGCCCGTGTTTCGGCTCTCCGCCTCCCTAGCCTTCGCGGCACGCGGTGATCGAGGCGCTGCTCCGCCAGGTGGAACGATTCCCGGACCTTGACCCGGCTCCCCTTCGCGACCAGGGTTTGCCCGCCCGCGACGCCGCCTTTGCCCACGCGGTGTATGACGCCGCCATCCGGCGCTGGATCACCCTCTCGCACATTCTGTCCATCAAGCTGCGCCAGCCGTTTCCCGAGCAACGCCCCGGCGTGCAGGCGGTGCTGCTCGCCTCGGCCGCGCAGCTTCTGCTGTTGGACAAGGTCCCGCCTCACGCGGCGATCAACGAAGCGGTGAACTGGTCCAAGCTCAGGCTCTCCGGAAGTTTGGCGGGCATGGTCAACGGCGTGCTTCGCAGCCTTGTGCGCATGGTGCTGACCGACCGTGCCCAAGGCGATGAACTGGCCCAGCCGGTGCGCCGCGCGAAGTGGACGCTGGCACGAGGGGAGATGCCCCTTTCGGATGGCCGCGCGATGGTCTTCCGGCAGGATGTGCTCCCGGAAGATGAATGGGAAAAACTGGCGATCGTAACCAGTTGCCCGGGAGCGCTGCTGGCCCACTGGCGGACGCAGTTTGCCGGGGCCGCACGCCCGGCGGACGAGATCGCCAGTGAGCAGGCGATGCACCTGCTGGTCGAGCCCCCCACCGTGCTGAATGTGGCGTTTGCAGGCAAAGCGACCAAGGCGGCACTCGCAGGTGGTTCGCCCCCGCTGTCGTCGGCGCACGAGAATGAACACGCGCGAGTGTGGCACGGCCCGCGTGCCGACCTCGGCCCATTTCTCGCGGCCCACCGCGATGTCTGGGTGCAGGACGTCGGCTCGGCGCACGTCGTGGGCAGCATGAAGCCTCTGAAAGCCGCGGGGATCGACGGGGTGATCGTGGACATGTGCGCGGGGCAGGGGACGAAGACCCGGCATCTGGCCGCGATGTTCGACAAGCACCAGATCATCGCGACCGACGTGGACGAAGTTCGCCTTGCATCGCTGCGGGAGTTGGAGTCGTCCAACGTCAAGGTCATCACGCCCGAAGAACTGGCCGAGGCGGGTGCGAATGCCGGGCTGGTGCTGGCGGATGTGCCGTGCAGCAACAGTGGCGTGCTGGCCAGGCGCCCCGAGGCGAAGTATCGATGGAGTGAAGAACAAACCTCACGGCTGGTGGGCGTGCAGCGCGACATTCTCGGCAAGGCCGCCGCGCTGGTGGCTCCCGGCGGGCTGGTGGTCTATTCGACGTGCAGCATGGACCGGGCTGAAAACCAGGAGCAGGCGGCATGGGCCGTCGCGTCGCTGGGACTGGTGCTGGAACGCGAGGAAGTGATGCTTCCCGCCGGGCTGCCGGGCGAATCCGCGGCGAAATTCAACGACGGCAGCTACGCCGCGTGGTTGCGCAAGCCCGCCAACGCCAAAGCTGGCGGGACGAAGGCGGGCGATGCGGGTACACTCAAGGCCCGTCGCGCAAAGACGGCCTCGAAAAAGAGTCCTGGGAGCCGGGCTTGATGAACTTGCTGGACATTCTGACCGTCGACTGCATCCGCGCTCCGCTGGCGGCCACCACCAAGCGCGGGGCCATCGACGAACTCGTGGACGTGCTGGCGGGCCTGGGCCGCGTCAGCGACGCTCAAACCCTCAAAGACGCCGTGTGGACCCGCGAGCAGATGCGCACCACCGGCATCGGCGCGGGCCTGGCCATCCCCCATGGCAAGTGCGTGGGCATGCCCAGCCTGGCCATGGCCATCGGCAAGCCCGCCAGGCCCATGGACTTTGAGGCCATCGACGGCCAGCCCGTCAAGCTCATTGTGCTGCTGGCCAGCCCGCCGGATCGAACGAGCGACCACATCCAGGCGCTGGCCCGCGTCAGCCGCCTGATGACCATGGAGCAGTTCCGCGAGCAGATTTACGCCGCGTCGAGTGCGCCGGAGATTTTCGAGCTGCTCAAGAGCCAGGAAAAGCCCGCGGCTTAGGACCATCTCTCGCTCTGCCCTTTGCGTCCCCTTCGTGGTGAGACATGCCTCAATCCTCCATCGCCCCCAAAGCAATGCTCCAGCCCCGCGAAGATGTCTACGCGCCGCTGCCCCGCATCGAGCAAACCCTCGACATGCTCTCCCAGCAGCCCAGGTCGCCCCGGGGCCTGGAAGAGGCCGTCCGATATTCGCTGCTCAGTGGCGGCAAGCGTTTGCGCCCGATTCTCGCGTGGCATGCCTGCGTCGCCGCGGGTGGTGACGGGGCCGACAGCCTGCACGCCGGGGCGGCCGTCGAGTTCATCCACTGTTTCAGCCTGGTTCATGACGACCTGCCGGCGATCGACAATGACGACCTGCGCCGGGGGCGCCCCACCCTGCACAAGCACGCGGGCGAGGCGATGGCGATTCTGGCGGGGGACGCCCTGACGCTCGCGGCCTTCGAGGTCTTGGTCGACGCCAAGCCCGCGCACCTGCCCCGACTTGAACTGATTCGTGAACTTTCCCACGCCACCAGCGCGATGATTCACGGGCAGGTGTGGGACACGTTGGGGGGCCTGCCCGCGGGGTTGCAGCCGCTCGAGCAACTCAAGCTCATCCATCGCAACAAGACCGGGGCGCTCATCCGGGCCAGTTGCCGCATGGGGGCGATGTGCGCCCGGCCCGGGCCGAACTTCGAGGCGTCACTCGCGGCTATCACTCGCTACGCCGACGACATCGGCCTGATGTTCCAGGTGGTCGACGACCTGCTGGACGTGACCCAATCCGCCGAGCACACCGGCAAGCGCACCGGCAAGGACATCGACGCCGGCAAGCTCACGTTCCCGGGGGTGATGGGCGTTGAAAAGACGCGAGAACACGTGCATGCCCTGAAACGTGATGCGTTGGCCGCCATCGAACCGCTGGGCGAACGCGGGGGCCAGTTGGCCGAGCTGTGCGAGCTGATGAGTACTCGGACGAAGTGATGAGCCGCAAACATCGCTTTGCGCGGTGACGGCTAAGAAAGTTCCGCTCGTTGGCCCCTCCACCGAACCCGAATGAACCGAGCAACGCACCTGAGGGGAACCCGAACACAACACTGACGCCCGAGAACCAGTTATCAACAGGTTTTGCCCCGTAAGAAGAATACATCAGACTTTCAGAATAGAATGAAACCCTAGGTGCCTCACGGGTTTGCGTGTGTGGCACGACGGGAGTTCGATGGGGGTGGAAGCGTTCCTTCCTCACCACATCGCGGCAGGACGATCGCGACGCGAACGCAGGAAGAACCTCAATGCCCACTTTGCTCGAGACCATCCGTACCCCCCAAGACATCAAGGCTTTCACCATCCCCCAGCTCCAGCAGCTGGCCCAGGAGATGCGAAAGGCCATCACGGACCAGGTTTCCAAGACGGGCGGCCACCTGGCCCCCAACCTCGGCGTCGTCGAGCTCTCCATCGCCCTGCATTACGTCTTTGATTTCGGCTTTGACCGCCTCCTCTTCGACGTCGGCCACCAGTGCTACCCGCACAAGCTCCTCACCGGGCGTTTACCGTTGCTCAGCAAGCTCCGCACCCGCGAGGGGATGGCGGGCTTCCCGGAGCCCCGCGAAAGCTCGTACGACCTTTTCAGTGTCGGGCACGCCGGCACGGGCATTTCGACCGCGGTGGGCATGGCCCGTGGCGACACGCTGAACAAGGATGCCTTTGACGGAGCCGCCAACCCGACCGGGCGGCGCGTCGTCACGATCATCGGCGATGCGTCGATCGTGAACGGCGTTGCGATGGAAGGGCTGAACAACGCGGGCACGCTGAAGCGCCAGTTCCTGGTTGTTCTCAACGACAACGGCATGTCCATCAGCAAGCCCCAGGGGGCGATGGCGCATTACTTTGACAAGCTGCGTCTCTCCCACTTCTACACCGACTTCAAGAAGTCGGCCAAGGAAGCCCTCCAGGGGCTGCCGGGTGGCGAAACCATCCGCGAGACGTACCACATGCTGGGGGAAGCCTGCAAGGCCGTGACGAACGAAGGCGCGTGGTTCGAGCACTTTGGGCTCGTGACCGTCGGCCCGATCGACGGGCACGACCTGCCCACGCTGATCGAGTTCCTGCGCGAAGCTCGCGACTTTGATCGCCCGATGGTGCTGCACGTCAAGACTGTCAAGGGCAAGGGCTTTGAAGCCGCCGAGAATGACAGCACCCGCTTCCACTCCCCACCGGCGTTCCAAGTGAACGGCGATCTGGAGCAGGAAGGGTGCCGAGTGGAACTCAAGACCGAAGGGCGTAGCTTCACGACGGCCTTCGCCGACGCCCTCTACGACCTCATGGAGCACGACCCCAAGGTCGTGACCTGCACCGCGGCGATGCCGGACGGCACCGGCGTCAGCAAGATTCTCCCCAAGTTCCCAGATCGCGCCTGGGACATCGGCATCTGCGAGTCGCACGGGTTGGACATGATGGCGGGCCTGGCCAAGACCGGCTGGAAGCCCTTCTTCGCGGTGTACGCTACGTTCCTCCAGCGCGCCTTTGACCAGTGCTTCCAGGAATCCAGCCTCCAAGGGCTGCCGGTTCGCCTGTGCCTTGACCGCGCGGGCCTGGTGGGCGGCGACGGCGCCGTGCACCACGGCTTCTGCGATGTGGCGATCCTTCGCACGCTGCCGCAGGCTGTGCTGATGGCCGCGGCCGATGAACCGAGCCTCCGCGCCTCCCTCGAGTTCATGCGGGCTTACGAAACCGGGCTCTCCGCCGTCCGCTACCCGCGCGACACCGTGAGCGAACGCCTCATCGATCAAGTCTGCCCTCCCTTTGTGCTGGGCAAAGCCCGGTGCCTCTCGCCCAAGCATGACGTGCTGAACGGCAAGAACGCGCCCGACGTGGCAGTGCTTGGCTTTGGCACGCTGGTGATGAACGCCCTGGATGCCGCCGCCTCGCTGGGGGGGATCATCGACGTGGGCGTATGGGATGCCCGCTTTGCCAAGCCGGTGGACACCGACCTCATCCGGGCACTCCTCGAGCGGGGTGTGCCGATCGTCACCATCGAAGACCACAGCGTGGTCGGGGGCTTCGGCACCGCGGTGCTCGAAGCGGCTCAGGAAATGGGCCTGGACGCCTCGCACCTTACGCGTTTGGGCCTGCCCGACGCCTGGATTTACCAGGACAGCCGAAACAAGCAGTTGGCGGAAGTCGGCATGGACGTGCCGGGGATCGTCAAGGCCATCCGCGAGGCGGCCGCCAAGCGCAGCGCGGGCGTGATGGCGAAGTAAGACGGCTCTCAAATCAACCGAATCATGCCACTGACCCCGCCCGGCGGGGTCGGTGTGTTTTTGCTCGTCTGTCTCGCGGTCGCCCGTTTACGGGGCTTGCAGCGTGTCGCGGGTGCGCTCGGCCTGCACCGCGTCGTCCACCTTGCCGGTGGCACGCAGCACATTGGCAAGCTGGGTCAGGATCTCTCGCTTCAGCGTGTACCCCCGCGCATCCCGCGATGTGAGCGCCAGGTCACGCGCGTCCCGCAAGTGGCCGATCGCGTCGGACCGCATTCCCGTCGCGGCTTCCGCCCCGCCCAGCGCCAGGAGCACATTCGCCCGCACCAGCGTGGGGGCTTCGGCCACAGTGTCCGCCACGCCCTTGATGAGCGATGCGGCTTCGGTTGCCTTGCCTGCCGCCACCAGCACCCGCGCCAGCGCGGCTTTGGAGAGCGCCAGCTGAGCCGCCGACTGGGTTTCGGGCTTTACCACACCCTTGCGGCACAGCGCCTCCGCCCCCGGCACATCACCTTTGGCCAGGAGCGCGAGCCCAAGCTCGCGGTTGCACCGGGCTGTATCCGGATGTTCCTCGCCCCGCGTCGCGTCGAAGAGCGACTTGGCCTGCCGCAGGAACGTGATGGAATCATCGAGGCGGGCGTCGCCGAAGGCCTCACGAAGCAGCGACCCCAGTTCCATGGCGTAGATGGCCGTCGCGGGCGCGTCTGTCCCGTCGCGCTCGCGGTGACCAAGCCCCTGGCGGTACATGTCCTCCGCGCCGCGAGCGTCGCCCCCCGCAGCCATCGCCATCGCGAGCCGGCGCTTGCCCCGCGCGATCCACGGGCTGTCCGGGTCCAGGGGCTGAAAGAGCTTGGTGTACGTGGAGGCTGCGGTCCGGGCAAACTGCGTTGCCTTCGCCACATCCTCGGCGCTGCCCCGGGCCAAGTAGCAATCCACCAGGTGATGCTCGACGGTGGCGGCGTTCACGCTCACGCTCGTCAGATGCACCACCACGTCGGAATGTGCCTGCGTGAGCTTGCTGATCGCATCGTCAAGGCGCCCCGCACGCTCATCGATGAGGGCCAGCTCGGTCAGCACCTCCGCAACTTCCACGCTGTCACCACCGTATAGCCTTGTGCGCAGGGCTAATACCTGCTGCATCTGCTTCTGGGCCGTGTCGACTTCACCAAGCTCGTAGTGAGCCCGGGCGAGAAAGAGCAACGCCTCGGAGGTCTGCTCAGACTCCGCGCCGGCGAGGGCGGCACTCATGTCGTACGCCTCTTGCAGCATGGGAAACGCCCCGCGTGCGTCGCTGCGCCGCCCCAGGCGCAGTTCGCCCAGGCTGGCGAGGCTCAGCGCGACGTCCTTACTCCGTCCGCTGGTGCCGGCCTGGGCTTTGCGCAGCGCCAGGGCCCGGTTCAGCATGGTCTCGGCGACGTCCACCTTGCCCAGGGAGCCGAAAGCCCGCCCCAGGGTGTCCAGCACGCGGGCGAGCACGACGGGCTTGCCGGAGAGTTCGGCCTCGGCGCGGATGGCCGCCTGGTTGATGAGGGCGATGACCGGGGTGGGCCCGCTGCCGGTGAGCTGGCTCGCGTCAGCGTTGGCGAGAATCAGTTCAAGGAATCCCGAGGTCTTTTCGGCCTCTTCGGAAGCGAGCGTCGCCCGCGTGGTGGCGGCTTCGGCAGCCCGACGGGCTTCCGCTTCGGCGTTCTTGGCCGCGATGGCCGCATCGCGCTGGGTCACTGCCTGCCGCCAAAAGGCCGTCGAAATCACACTCGCGCCGATGATGGCCAACAGCACCAGCCCCGCAGCGGTCGCCGGCACCCGGTGCCGCGCCACGCCTTTGCGCAGCAGGTACGCCAGGCTGTCGCGCTTGGCCTCGATGGGGCGGCCTTCCAGATAGCTGCGAAGATCGCGGGCCAGTTCGCCGGCGTTCTGGTAGCGCCGCTCGCGCTCTTTGCTCAGACACTTGAGGACGATGGTCTCGACTTCGTTGTTGATCCGCCGCGCCATGGAGCTGGGCTTGGCGGGGGTGACCTTGAGGATGTTGTCCAGCACATCCCGCATGTTGCCGAGCACGGTGTAGGGGTAGCGGCCCGTGAGGGCCGCGTACAGCATCACGCCCAGCGAGTAGACGTCGGTTCGCGTGTCGATCTTCGCGGCGGACATCTCCGCCTGCTCCGGGCTCGCCCACGCCAAGGAGCCGATGAACTGCCCGGTCATCGTCAGGTCTTCGGCCCCGTCGCTGCTGTCACCGATGGAGATTTTCGCGAGGCCAAAGTCGAGAATGTGGGGCTCGCCGCTGTTGTCGACCCGGATGTTGCTGGGCTTGAGGTCGCGGTGGATGACGCCCTTAAGGTGAGCCGCGTTCACGGCGTCCCCGATCTTCGAGAACAACTCCAGGATCTGCGGCACGCCGAGTTTGCTGTCGGCGAGGAAGGCGTCCAGCGAGCGCCCCGAGATGTAATCCATCACCAGGTACTGCAGGCCACCTTTGTCACCGGGCAGCGAGCCGCTGTCGTGGATGGTGACGATGTTGGGGTGGTTGAGCTGGGCGAGGATGTCGACCTCGCGCTCGAAGCGGATGCGTTCTTTTTTGCTGGCGAAGGGACCTTCGCGAAGCACCTTGATGGCGACCTTGCGTTTGGTGGACTTGTGGATGGCGAGATAGACCACGCCCTGGCCGCCCCGATGAATCTCGCGGGCGACGGTGTAGTTGGGAAAGGTGTCCGGCGGCATCGCGGAGAAATCGCTGCCGTACGACCCCGAGATGGGCGTGCCGCTGGGGGGCTTGGAGCCGCTGCCGGAGCCCTTGGCCTCGCCAACCTGCGCCATGGCCCGCCGAATGTTCTCGTCTTCAGAGCTTGGGGCGCTGGGGGGATTGGATGATCCCCCACTTCCGGGCGCGGCATCTCCACGGCCCCCCGAAGGTGGTACACCGGCAGAGGTGGGATCATCAGGAGAAGACGACACGGCGGCCCTCGAAGATAGCGACTTGTACGAATGAATGACAGCGTTGGTTGGCGGAGCAGAACAACTCCAGCCAACGTTCATCTGCCGAGGAGGCGCACTCCCCCGGGGTTAAGCGACGGGACGCGTTGCCGCTCACACCCAATCTCAGATATTTGGAGTTTGCGAACTCGGGGGCTGCGTCACCACTTGCAGCAGCACTCGCGACACCTTGACGCCGAGGCGGCTTTCCAGCTCGCGTACGGTTTCGGGGGGGATGGCCGCGAGCAGACGCTCGGAAATATCCGCCGGAACATCCACCACGTGGCCTTCCGGGGTCGAAAGGTGGGCGTGGGGGGAGGTGTCGGCGTCGTAGCGGGCCGGGCCGTGCGTGGGCACCTGCCGAGCCAGGCCCGCCTCCACGAAGGCGTCCAGGGCGTTGTAAACGGTGGCGAGGCTGAGCCCGTCGTCGGCGGCCCGGATGCCCTGAAAGAGCTCTTCGGCGGTCGGGTGGGCGTGGGTGGAGGCGAGCGCGCCATAGACCAGCTCGCGCTGGCGGGTGCAGCGTAAACCGTTCTGTTGAAAGAGGCTGCGGATTTCTTCCTGGCTCAGCACGACTGCACCCCTGGGCCCCGTATGGCCGTACAAGTATTGCAGCCTGAGGAGCGCCGGACCATCCGGCCGCATCCAAACCCCTGGCGGGAGCCGATAAAGGGTAGATCATGGACGAATATGCGGCATTGTGTGAGACCTGCGGATACGACTTCGAGGGTCTTGATCACGATTCGAAGTGTCCTGAGTGCGGGCGGAGCGTCGCCAGCAGCGACCCGGCGGCCCGGCCCGGCAGCCCGTGGCAGCGGCAGCCGGGGTTGTTTTCGCTCGCCGCCACGGCGTGGGAGGTGTTGCGCCACCCGTCGCGGCTCTTTGAGCAGATCCAGATTCGACCAGGAAGTGCGGGGCTCGCGGCCATCAGCATGCTTTTGGCGGGGGCGCTGGTCGCCGACCCGTGGATCGGCGTGTGGGTGCGCGATCCGGCACGGAACGTGAACGCGCTGGCGAACATCGGGAGCTTTGTCAGGTATGGCATGAGCTTTGTCGTCGGTGCCGTTGGCGTCGGCCTGACGTTTCTCGTGCTCACGCTTATCGAGTATCGCGGCATTCGATTTTTCTCTGGCCGACGCGGGTGGCGACTCACCAAGGTCGCGGCATGGCAGATTTGCGCGCACGCCAGTGTCGCGTGGGTTCTGTGCGGGATTTTGCCGCTGGTGGTGCTGGCACTCAAAGAGGCGAGCGTGCGCTGGCTGCACTACGCGCCGAACCAGGTGCTGAACCTAGGGCCCGCGCTCCCGACGCTGAGCGTGCAGGACCTCATCGGCGGCGGCGGTGTGGTGCTGGGTTACTTTCTGGGCATGATGGCCTTCGAAATGCTGGTGTACGTAGGCGTGCGCAAGTGCCGCTATGCGGCCCGGATGCGAGTGGCGACGAAACCGGCGTTTGCACCAAGCCCCGCGACTACTTAGCCTGTCCAGACTGCCGCGGGGGGATTCGCGTTTTCGCGTAGCCGCGGCGTTCTGGCCTGGGAGGTCGCGATGCGCCGATTGAGCGTCTTGGTTTTCGTGTGCGGGTTGAGCGTGGGCACGTGTGGTGTGTTTGGTCAAGCCAAGGACGCGCCCGGACACCTGGGGTTCTATCGACATCCGTCGCTGTGGGGCGATGTGATCGTCTTCGAGGCCGAAGAAGACCTGTGGAAGGTCTCTGTGAAGGGCGGGGTCGCGACGCGGCTCACGACGCACCCCGGCCAGGAGTTTGCCCCCGCAATTTCGCCCGACGGCACGATGGTGGCGTTTTGCGCTCAGTACGAGGGGCCGGTGGATGTGTACGTGATGCCGCTGGCGGGAGGGCTGCCCAAGCGGCTGACATTTGAAGGGGCGCGGCGGACCAACGTGGTGGGCTGGAAGCCGGCGGCGGGTGGCAAGCCCGCGATGGTGATGGCCGCGACCGATGCGCTCTCGACCCTGCCCGATTCGCAGTTGACGTTGATCGACCCGACGAGTGGGGTTCGCACGGTGGTGCCGCTGTCGCAGGCGGCCCAAGGGGCGTACGAGGATACGGGCAAGACGCTGTTCTTCACGCGACTGGCGTTTCAGGGGAGTCAGACGAAGCGATACAAGGGCGGCTCGGTGCAGACGCTCTGGAAGTTCGCGGATGGTGACGCCGAGGCGACGCCGATGTCGGCGGACTTTGCCGGAACCAGCGCCAACGCGATGTGGTGGGATGGGCGGGTGTACTTCCAGACCGATCGCGACGGAACCATGGAGATTTACTCCATGAAGCCCGACGGGGCGGACGTGCAGCAGCAGACCAATCACACCCGCGAAGAGACGCGTCTGCTGGACGTGCGCGGGGCGAGCGCGGATGCGAGCCGCCAGAGCGGGCGATTTGTGTATCAGATGGGCGCGGACATCTGGGTGTACAACGCCAGCAGCAAGGCCGACGCCAAGATCGACATTCGCCTCGAGAGCGACTTTGACCAGACCCGCGAGAAGTGGATCAAGAAGCCGTTTGACTACCTCTCATCCGCGGCGATCTCGCCGGATGGGTCTAAGGCGGTGCTGACGGTGCGCGGGCAGGTCTTCACGGTGCCCAAGGACGCGGGGCGTCTGGCGGAGGTGAGCCGCGAGGAGGGCGTGCGCTATCGCAACGCGACGTGGATGCCCGACGGCAAGTCTTTGCTGGCCCTGAGCGATGAGTCCGGGGAAGTGGAGTTGTGGACGCTGCCTCCCAATGGCGTGGGCACGCCGACGCAGTTGACGACCGACGGAACGATCCTGAGGTGGGAGGCGGTGCCCTCACCCGACGGCAAAAAGATCGCGCACCACGACAAGAACCAAAAACTCTGGCTCTTTGATGTCGCGACCAAGACCGACACCAACATCGACACCAACGGCATGGACAACTTCTCGGGGCTCGGCTGGTCCCCCGATTCGCGCTGGCTGTCGTACATCGCCTACGCGAACAACCAGAACCGGCAGGTGAAGATCTTCGACACGCAGACAAGCACAATCACCTTCGCGACCACCGACCGCTTCGACACCAGCGACGCGACGTGGAGTCCGGACGGCAAGTGGCTGTACATCCTGAGCGACCGGAACATCAAGACGCTGGTCACGTCGCCCTGGGGCGCGATGCAGCCTGAGCCCTTCTTTGATCAGCGCACGATGGCGTACGCGATCGCGCTGAAGAAGGGGGAGCGATCGCCCTGGATCCCGGGTGACGAGGTGTATGACGCGAAGAAGGAGCAGGAGAAGAAGGACAAAGAGAAGAAGGAGAAAGAGAAGCCTGATCCTGACAAGAAGGAGGCCGACAAGGCCGCCGACGCGAAGGACGCGCAGCCCGCCAAGGACGCCGATCCGGCCAAGAAGGATGACGACAAGAGCGACAAGGACGCGAAGGACGACACCAAGAAAGAGGCTCCCAAGCCGGTCGAGATCGACCTGGGTGGCCTTGAAACCCGCCTGAACGAAGTGCCGGTGGACCCGGGCAACTACTTCGGGCTCAGCATGAACGACAAACGCCTGTTTTTCCTCTCCAAGGACTCTGACCCCGACGCCAAGACCATGCTGCTGGCGGTGGACATCGCCAACAAGGATGTCGAGGCCAAGACGCTGGTGAAGGACCTGGAGGGGTACGACCTTTCGCGGGATGGGAAGGCGATTCTGGTTCGCCGCAAGGATTCGCTGGCGATCATCGATGCGGCCTCCGGGCCAAACGCGGACCTCTCCAAGGCGACGCTACCCCTGGGGGGTTGGACGTTTCCGCTGACGCCCCGCGAAGAGTGGCGGCAGATGTTCACCGACGCGTGGCGTCTGGAGCGCGATTACTTTTACGACACCAACATGCACGGGGTGGACTGGAAGGCGATGAAGGCGCGGTACCTGCCCCTGGTGGACCGCGTGTCATGCCGCGGCGAACTCTCGGATGTGCTGGCCCAGATGGTGGGCGAGCTCAGCGCCTTGCACATCTTTGTGTACGGGGGCGACATGCGCGATGTGCCCGACCGGATTTCTCTGGCCGGCCTGGGCGCGGTGCTGGAGAAAACCGACAACGGCTTCGTCGTGACGAAGATCTTTCCCAGCGACCCCGATGTCCCCGACCTCACGGCCCCCCTGGCACGCCCCGAGGTGGATGTGCACGAGGGTGACGTCATCACGATGGTGAACGGGCGCGAGGCCGGCACCATTGAGGACATGGGCAACGCCCTGCGCACGCTGGCGGGCAAGCAGGTGCTGCTGCATGTCAAGGAGAAAGCCGGCGGCGAGCGTGACGTCATCGTGACCCCCTGGAACATGGGCAACGAGGCAAACCTTCGCTACCACGCCTGGGAATACACGCGGCGACTGCAAGTCGAGGACGCCGGCAAGGGCGAACTGGGCTACGTCCACCTGCGCGCCATGGGCGGGGACAACATGGACGAGTTCGCCAAGGGCTATTACCCGGTTTTCAATCGCAAGGGTCTGATCATCGACGTCCGCCACAACCGTGGGGGCAACATCGATAGCTGGATCTTGAACCGCCTGATTCGCAAGGCGTGGTTCTACTGGCAGGCCCGCGTGGGCGACCCCACCTGGAACATGCAGCAGGCCTTCCGGGGGCACATCGTGGTGCTGTGCGATGAACTGACCGCCAGCGATGGCGAAGCCTTCAGCGAGGGGATCAAACGCCTCAAGATCGGCCCGGTCATCGGCACCCGCACGTGGGGTGGGGAGATCTGGCTGTCGTCGAGCAATCGCCTGGTGGACGGCGGCATCGCGACCGCCGCGGAGATCGGCGTGTATGGCCTCCAGGGCGATTGGCTGATCGAAGGGCACGGGGTGGACCCTGACGTGGTGGTCGAAAACTTGCCCCACGCGACGTTCAAGGGCCAGGATGCACAGCTGGAAGCCGCGATCCGGTATTTACAGAAGGAGATCAGCGAGCACCCGGTGGACGTTCCTCCCGCGCCCAAGCACCCCATCAAGAGCTTCCGCGGGGCGGGGGGCAACGCGACAGACGCGAAATAGGCGAGCATCTTCTGGAATCCCTCATACAATGCGCCGTCCGCCCTTCTGGCGCTTACGCGTCTGCCGGGCTTGGCGAGGGGCTTTGCCATGACTACACCTGCTCCCCAATCCGTGTCGTCGAATCCGCCGGAAGATGCGGCCCTGATGCAGCGGGCGATCGGGGGGGATCGGGCCGCGGTGGCGGAGTTGCTGAAGCTTTACGGGCCGATCGTCCGTGCCCGGCTGGCGGGCAAGCTCTCGCCGGTGTGGCAGTCGGTGCTGGAGCCCGACGACATCATGCAGGTGACGTACATGGAAGCCTTCATGCGGATTGAGCGGTTCCAGCCGCGGCATGAGGGGTCGTTTCTGGCGTGGCTCACGCTCATCGCGGAGAACAATCTCCGCGACGCCGTGAAGGAGTTGGAACGCCAGAAGCGGCCAAACCCGCGCAACCGCGTGCAGGCCGGGCCCGGAGATGACTCCTATGTAGCACTGGTGGAGCTGCTCGGGGCGACGGTGACAACTCCCAGCCTGGTCGCGGCCCGCTGCGAGGTAAAGACGGCGCTCGACCAGGCCCTGGAAAAACTCCCCCCCGACTACGCCAAGGCAGTGCGCATGTATCACTTGGAAGGGCGCGACTGCAAAGAAGTGGCCGAGGTGCTGGGGCGATCTCAGGGCGCCGTGTACATGCTCCTGGCCCGGGCCCAGGACCGGCTGAAGGACGTGCTGGGAAGCTCGTCGAAGTTTTTCAGCAACACATAACGCTTTGGGCGGCCGTACCCGTCCGAGAATGGCCTGGGCTTACGCCCTCACACTCAGCACGCGCGGCAGAGACCGCGCACGCCCTCCGACGTGTGGCGTTGACGCAACATGGGGATCGCACGGTGAGGGCCGGCACCCGATTCAACCGGTCGGATGAGCCACCACATTGATCGATCCAGCGCCGCCCCCGACCAATCCGCCCGCACCATCGAGCGGCTCGCCGCGCTCCTCCAGGAGCTGACCGAGCTGCTGGACTTGAACAAGTTCGGCGCTGGTCCGGGAACGCTGATGGCGATCGGTGGGGCGAGCGACCTGGAAAAGCAACTGGTGGAAGCCGCCCGGCGACTGGACCGCATGGCCGAGCTCGTGCACGCCGCGATGCAGGGGAACGCCAACTCCATCGGCTCGCCGCTGCTCACCAAGGCCCGCCCGGTGACGCTGGGCGAAGCCGTGCAGCACGCGGCGGACGTGCTGGAGCCATTGGCGAAGAAGAGCCGCTGCGCGATCATGGTGGATGTGAGCGGGGCAGCCGAATCGATCCCCGCGGGGGGGTTGTACACGGTGGTGCTGAACGCGCTGCAGAACGCGATCGAGGCGACGGCGCGTCGCGGGCAGGTAGGGAAGGTGACGGTGGTGGCGCGAGCAGATGCCGCTCCGACGGGCATGGGCTACGGGCGCGACAGCCGCGACTGGTACCTGCTGGAGATCACCGATAACGGCGCCGGACTGCCCGGGGACGCGTCGCGCGTCTTTGATCTCGGGTTTACGACCAAGCGCAACGGAGCCGGGGTGGGCCTGGCGGTGGCGAAGAACGTGGTGCAGGGGATGGGCGGGGTGATCGAACTCTTGCCCGGGGTGGAAGGCGGGGCGGTGTTGCGGGTCCGCTTCCCGTCGCTGTCGTCGGTCAGCACGCTTTCGCTCGGGGGAGCCGCTTGAAACGCAGCGGGCCAAACGATGCCGGCCCGCTCAATGTGCTGGTGGCCGACGGCGACCCGATCGCCGGGAGCACCATCGCGGAGTTTTTGCGTGGAGAAGGGCACCGTGCGGTGGTGTCTACCTCGCGGGCGAGCACGCTTGAGGTACTGGACGCCGCCCTGGGTGACGATCATCCGTTTGACATCGCGATCATCGATGTGGCGATCGGCGGGGGAGAGTTTTTGCGCGAGGTAGGGCGACGGCACCCGGCCGCGGCTTTGGTCGCTACCAGCGGCTACGCGACGGTCGAGGGCGCGGTCGAGACACTTCGCTTTGGTGCGTGCGACTATCTCGTCAAGCCGTTGGTGGACGCCGAGCTTCGGCAGACCATCGAGCGGGCCCGGCGCCAGGCGGCGATTCTTTCAGAGAACGTCTCGCTGCGCCGGCGGCTCGACGTGCGGGCCAGCCTCGACAGCGTCATCGGCACCGACCCCAAGATGATCAAGGTGCTCGACCTGGTTCGGGCGGTGGCGCCGAGCAAGACCACCGTGCTCATGACCGGCGAGAGCGGCACGGGCAAGAGCATGATCGCCCAGGCGATCCATCGCCTCAGCACGCGCCGCGAGCGGGCGTTTGTCGAACTTGCCTGCGGCAGCATCCCCGAGACACTGCTGGAGAGCGAGCTCTTCGGGCATGTCAAGGGAGCATTCACGGGGGCGCACGCTGATAAGGCCGGGCGTTTTCTGGCGGCCAACGGCGGGACGATTTTTCTGGATGAGATCAACAGCGCCTCCCCGGCGATGCAGCTCAAACTGCTGCGCGTGCTGCAGGAACGGCGATTTGAGCCCGTGGGCGGCACGCAGACCATCGAGGTGGATGTGCGCGTCGTGCTGGCAAGCAACCAGCCCCTGGAGCCGCTGGTGGCGACCGGAGTTTTTCGCCAGGACCTGTATTATCGCATCAACGTGGTGAAGATCGAGCTGCCCCCGCTGCGGGCCCGCGCCGGGGATGTGCCGCTGCTGGCGGAACGCATTCTGGAGAAGCACGCCTCCGAGCTCGGGCGGCAACTGGTCGGCTTTTCGCCCGAAGCGCTCGACGTGCTCACGCACTACGACTATCCGGGCAACGTGCGCGAGTTGCAGAACATCGTGGAGCGGGCGGCGGTGCTGGCCCAGGGGCAGGTGATCGGCGTGGAGGACTTGCCGCAGACGGTGATCGACGCGGTTCGCAAGCCGCTGGCGCCGGTCGTGCGAATCGGTGGCGACGACGGTCCGTGGGTGCCCATGACCCTTGAAGAAGCCATGCGTGAGCCGGAAAAGAAGATCCTGGTCAAGGCGCTGGACGCCAACGGCTGGAATCGCCAACGTACCAGCGAGCAACTGGGCATCAACCGGACGACCCTGTACAAGAAAATGAAGGCGTATGGGCTGCTGGGGGACGAGCGTCTGGCGGGGTAGGGCTCACGACCTGACTACGCCGTCGGGAACGGGTTGCGTTCTCCAAACCCCGCCTGATGCCAATACGGATACGTGCGATTGACCTTGCTGGCCTCGTCCAACCTCGCGACCTGTTCGCGGGTGAGGTTCCACCCCACCGCCCCCAGGTTTTGCCGAAGCTGCTGCTCGTTGCGGGCCCCGATGATGATGTTCGCCACGCTCGGGCGCTGCAGCAGCCAGTTGAGCGCCACCTGCGGCACGGTCTTCCCGGTTTCGCTGGCCACGATGTCCAGCGCGTCCACCACGCGGTACAGGTAGTCGTCGTTCACCTGAGGCCCGGCGTCGCTCACCATCTTGCTGTTGAGCCGGCTGTGTGGCGGCAGCGGCGCCCCGCGCCGGATCTTGCCGGTGAGTCGCCCCCACCCAAGCGGGCTCCACACCACACACCCGACGCCCTGATCCAAGGCCAGCGGCATCAGCTCCCACTCATACTCGCGTCCCACCAGCGAGTAGTACGCCTGATGCGCGATGTAACGCGACCAGCCGTAACGGTCGGAGGCGGCGAGAGACTTCATCAGGTGCCAGCCGGAGAAGTTAGAACAGCCGATGTAGCGAATCTTGCCCGCCCGCACCATGTCGTCGAGCGTGGAGAGGACTTCTTCGACCGGCGTCAAAGCGTCGAAGCCGTGGAGCTGGTACAGGTCGATGTAGTCGGTGCCCAGGCGCTTGAGGCTGCCCTCGACCGCTTTGATGATGTGGAAGCGGGACGAGCCGACGTCGTTTGGGGATTCACCAAAGCGGAAAGTGCCCTTGGTGGAGATGATGACATGATCGCGCCGCCCTTTGATCGCCTGGCCGAGGATCTCCTCGGCCGCCCCCGCGGAGTAGATGTCTGCCGAGTCGAACATGGTAAGGCCGGCCT
>JBAZUW010000033.1:0-22970 GCA_041661205.1 Phycisphaerales bacterium | reverse complement strand
CAAAGGGGATGGCACCAGCACATCATCCGGGCGCGAGCTCCCCAGCATGTCGGCATATGGGCGCCCGGCGGGATAGAAGGGCTGATACTGGAAGTACGGCCGGGCCGCCTCGCGCGCGATCAGGGGCGTCATCAGCGAATCCATGCGCCACAGCACCAGCCGCACCGATTCTTGAAACCGCGCCTGTCGCTGCGCTTCCACTTCCGCGTGTTCCAGTTGCAGGGTGTGGTGGGTCATCCACGCCAAGGCCGCGGCCACCGTGAGCGCCCCCACCACAAACACCAGCCACATGCCGCGCTGCGCGGGCATCACTCACCCCCCGCGAGCATGTATCCCTTGGCCCGGACTGTGACGATCACCTTCGGCTCGTTCGGGTCGTCGCGCAAGAGCTCGCGCAGGCGGGCCACCGTCATGTCCACCGTGCGAGTGCGCACCCCCCGCGGGTCCAGCCCCCACACGCGGCTGAGCAGTTCGTCGCGAGAGATCGCACGCCCGCGATTGGCGAGCAAGTAGGCCAATACCTGGGCCTCTCGCTCCGAAAGCACCTCGCGTTCGCCGGTGTCGAGCACGATCTCGCGTCGTTCGAGGTCGAGCGTGCGCCCGTTCACCACCGCCCTTGTCACGCCGCTTGGGCGTTCGGGCGTGCGGCGCAGCACCGCCTCGACCCGCGCGAGAAGCTCAGGCAGCCCAAAGGGCTTCACGATGTAATCATCCGCCCCACCCTTGAGGCCCTTCACCCGGTCGCTCTCCTCGCCCTTGGCGGTGAGCATGATGACTGGCAAGGCGGGGGATGCCCGGCGAATTTCGGCCAGCGCGCCCCAGCCGTCGAGTTTGGGCATCAGCACGTCGAGAAGCACGAGGTCGACATCTCCCGCGCGGGCCAGGGCGGCCCCCGCCAGGCCGTCGGCCGCCTCGCTGGGTTCATACCCCGCAAAGCGCAGAGCGTCCACCAGGCCGCGCCGGATCGCGGCATCATCCTCCACCACCAGCACACGTCCTAAGGCCACAATCACCTCCGGGGGTTTGCCGGGTTTACTCGACTCGACCCACACCACTCCCGTAACATCGACTGTTCACGCAGCATCCCACCCACTATGTACTCGCACCAGCACTTTCCGTGCGCAACAGCGTTGTAACGCATCGGAGTCGCACCAATGGCAGTATCCTCCACCATGCCGACCTCCAGCACCGTCATCGAGACCAAGCCCGATAAGGCCAAGCTCCACATTAAGCCCGGCTGCGAGTGGTCCAGCATCATGAAGGCCGCCAAGGCCGCCACGCCCGAGGCCTTTTCCGACTCGTGCGGCCTGCTCAACCTTATCTCCGGCGTGTGGAACTCACCCGGGGCCGACAAAGTCATCACCACACCCAACGACGGCAGCGAACTGGGCACCCTGCCGATGCTCGACAAGGCGTATGCCCTGAAAGCCGTCGCCGCCAGCGCCGCCGAGGCCCCGGCATGGGCTGCCACGCCCCTGGACACGCGCATCGAGAAAGTACGCGAGGCGTGCCGACAGATGAAGACGCATCGTGACACCATCGCGGGCCTGCTGATGTGGGAGATCGGCAAGCCCTGGGCGACCGCGGGCAGCGACATCGACCGGTGCATCTCCGGCGTCGAGTGGTACTGCGACAACATCGGCACGATGATGCAAGGTCGCAAGGCCCTGGGGCTGGTCTCCAACATCGCTTCTTGGAACTACCCCCTGAGTGTGCTGATGCACGCGGTGCTCGTGCAGAACCTTGCGGGCAACGCGACGATCGCCAAGACCCCGACCGACGGGGGCGGCTACGCCATTGGCGTCTGCATGGCCATCGCCCGCCGCTGCGGCATTCCCGTCTCGCAGATTGCCGGCCCCGGCGGCCCCCTCTCCGAGGCCCTGGTGCGTCACGACCGCATCGACTGCCTGAGCTTCGTGGGCGGGCGCGCCACCGGGCGCAACATTGCCATCGAACTCATCGATACCTCCAAGCGCTACATGCTGGAAATGGAAGGCCTGAACGCCTTCGGCGTGTGGGAGTTTTCTCAGTGGCCCCTGCTCGCCGCCCAGCTCAAGAAGAGCTACGACTACGGCAAGCAGCGCTGCACGGCCTACCCGCGCTTCGTCGTGCAGCGCAAGCTGCTGCACTCGTTCCTTGACATGTACTTTGGTGTCGTCAAGGGTCTGAAGTTCGGCCACCACGCGGCCGTCGCCAACGACGCCGACCCCCTCCCCACCCTCGACTTTGGCCCACTCATCAACGCCAAGAAGATCGAAGAGCTCCAAGGCATGTTCGACGAAGCCACTGGCAAGGGGGCGATGCCCATCTACCACGCGTCGCTGAGCGATGGCCAGTTCCTGCCCGGGCAGAAGACAGATTCCTACTTCGCGCCGGCCGCGGTGCTGGGTGTGGAGCGGGGCTGCCGCCTGTACAACGCAGAACCCTTCGGCCCGCTGGATTCGATCGTGGTGGTTGATCGCCTCGAAGACCTGGTGACCGAGATGAACGTGAGCAATGGCAGCCTCTGCTGCTCGCTGGCGACCGACGACGCCGCATTGGCCGCACGGGTGCGCCCGGAGCTTCGCGGGTTCAAGTTCGGCCACAACATCACCCGCAGCCGGGGCGACAAGGAAGAACCTTTCGGCGGCAAAGGTGAAAGCTGGAAGGGCTGTTTCGTGGGCGGCAAGCACTTGGTCCGCGCCGTCACTCAAGGCGACGGGGACGACGAACTCGCCGGCAACTTCCCCGAGTTCTTCCGGTGCCCGGATGATCCGAAGTAGTCGGTGCGACGAGCTCGTCACCACGGGGCGCCTTCCGGGAATGGCGCTCGAAGGCTCGCGTCATCCCCGGCTACTGCCGATCAGGCCTTCGGACTGAAATCGCGAGTCTTCTCCCGCCTTCCGCGAGATCTCTTCGCGACGAGATACTCCGTAGTCCTGGGCAGAGGTTCGTCATCTCCGGGTCACGCCGCGCGAAGGGCTCGCCGCTGTTGCCATGTGGCATGCGCGACCATCACTACCAGAATTCCCGCCAGCACCAGTGACGAGCCCCCCGGGCCAAAGCCCAAGCCACCCTCAGAGTGGCCTCGCGCCAGCACATCGCCGAACGTTGCTCCAAACGGCCGCGTCAGAATGAACGCCAGCCAGAAGAGCGTCACGTAGAAGGTGACATTTGCCACCTTCAGCTTGCGGCCAACCAGGTAGGCCGCCGCGATCACCGCGATCGTCGCGCCGATCAGCACCGCGCTCCCCATGAACCCCATCCCCGGCCCTTGCTCTTCGTCCGCGAGGTAGTCACCCAGCGCGGTGCCCAGCGTGTTCGAGCACAGAATTGCGATCCAGTAGAAGATCTCGGCTCGCAGCGAACGAACTGAGTTGACCGAGATCGATCCCTCGACCACCCGCCACACCGCGAGCGTCGTGAGCAGCAACCCCACGAGAATCGCGCTTCCATTGGCGTACCCCAGCCCCAGCGTGCGGTCCATGAAGTCCGACATCGTGGTGCCCGCCGTGCTCGTCGACAAAATCACCAGCCAATACAGCGGCGGGATATACCGCTTCACCATCAACTGGGGCACGACCGTCACCACAAAGATCCCCAGCACCACCAGCGACGCCGTGGAGTAGCCGAGGTCAATCCCCCCGTGCTCCGGGCCCTTGGAGAGGAAATCCCCCAGCGTCTCACCCAGCGTCGTCGCGGCGATCTTCATCACCCAAAATGCCAGAGTGAGCGCCGGCAGCTTGGAGGCGATCGAGCTTATGGTGGTAGCGGATGTGGTCGGGGCGTTGGGGGCGTGCATGGTGGTCAATGACTTTCTGCTCTTGCGGTTCCGTCGTGCCCGCTCTTCGACGCATTGCGGGTGCCGCCTTGAGACTTCCTGGTCCGCAAGGCCGCTGCGATCCGGCAATAAGTGGCAACCAACGTGACGCGAGTATGACCGACTCGTGAACATACGCCCGCTCACCACACCGTTCGCCGCTAGCCTTCACAGTCACCAACCTCTGGAGTTCACTGCATGCCCCTCATGATTTCAGCCGCCGTGTGCCTCTGCGTCCTCGCCCAGCCCGGCGCGGCCCCAACACCGCACGCCGCGCCCGCGGCGACGGCACCGGCCGCCACCCAGGCCGCGGGGCCCTACCACGTCACCAAGACGTTCACGCTGGGTGGTGACGGGGGGTGGGACTGCATCGAAGTGGACCCGGGCGCCGGACGCTTGTATGTCTCGCGCGGCACCCGGGTCATGGTGGCCGACGCCCAGTCCGGCAAACTCATCGGGGAAGTTGAAAGCACCTCCGGTGTCCACGACGTTGCCCTCGCCCCCAAGCTCGGCAAGGGCTTCACCAGCAACGGCAAGACCGGCGATGTCTCTGTCTTCGATCTTGCGACCCTCAGAGTGACCGCAACGGTTCCTGCAGGCAAGAACCCCGACGCGATCGTCTTTGAGCCGGTCACGCAGCGGGTTTTCTGCTTCAACGCCAAGGGCGATGACGTCACGGTGATCAACGCCGCCGACAACACGGTGCTGGGCACGATCGCTCTGGGCGGCAACCCGGAACTCACCGCCATCGATGGCGCGGGGCACGTCTTCGTCAACATCGAAAACACCAGCGAGGTTCTGGAGCTCGACGCCAAAGGCATGTCCGTGGCCAAGCGAGTGTCGCTCGCCCCGGGCGAAGAGCCCACCGGCCTGGCCTACGACGGAGCCACCAAACACCTCTTCGCGGCGTGCCACAATCAGAAAATGGCGGTGGTGGATCTCGACGCCGGCAAGGTCGTCGCCACGCCCGCCATCGGCTCGGGCGTCGATGGTGCTGGCTTCGACATCACCGGCAAGTTCGCGATCAGCTCTAATGGCGAGGGCACCATCACGGTGATCGGCACCACCGGCGACAACCATTTCGAGGTGCTGCAAACCCTCCCCACCGCCCGCGGGGCACGCACCATGGCCATCGACCAGCACACCCGCGAGATCTTCCTCCCCACGGCGGAGTTCGAGGCGCAGAAGCAAGGCGAAAAAGGACGTCCCAAGATGAAGCCGGGGACGTTTAAGATTGTCGTCGTCGGGGCGAGCTAACCCCTTTTTCATGCGGGGCTTAGCCGGCACACGCAAGAATTGTCTTGAATTCGTGCCGCGCACCCCTTGTGCCTTTGCAACTTGCGCGGTAAGTTTTCGTTCGGTACGTCCGCGGCACGTCGTCGCGGCCGCCGAACCATACTTCATGTATCGAAGAGGAAGAAATCCATGGGAACTTTCACCCCTCCGCCCCCCACCCAGACCGAGCTCGTCGCCAAACGCCTTGTTGAACTCGTGCGCGATGGCAAGCACCTCGACGCCATCAAGGAGCTGTACGCCGACAACGCGCGGCACATTGAGGCGATGGAAATGCCCGGCAGCGACTGCAAGCGCATCACGGAAGGCAAGAAGGCCCTGTTGGACATGGCCGAGAATTGGAATAAGACCACCACGGTGCACAGCTCGTCGGTCGGCCCCGCCCTCGCCAATGGCGACCAGTTCATCTGTGAGATGAAGATGGACTGCACCGCGTCCGAAGGCCCGATGGCCGGCCAGCGCATGAACATGTCCGAGTTCGCCCAGTACACGGTGAAGGACGGCAAGATCAGCGAAGCCAAGTTCTTCTATGGCTGCGGGATGTGACGGGTACCCGCTGGGTACCCCCTCTCGCCGAGGGGGGCGCACGATCATGATCGCGCCACGATGCAAACCGCGTCGTGGTGTTTTAGCGGAGCCGCCCCGAGCACGGACGTCAATATGGCCCCACGCTCGCGCGTGGGGTTCGTCGCAGCCTTGCAGTAGCCCGACTGTAAGGGAAGGACGCTCTCGTACTCGCGAGCCGCGGCGGGCCCTCCCTTACGGTCGGGCTGCTGCCAAGCCGCACGTACGACACCGCACCTACACCAGCAAGCTCTTCCCCGTCATTTCGCCGGGCTGCTTCTCGCCGAGCATCGCCAGCGCCGTGGGGAAGACATCCGCCAGGCGCCCGCGATTGGCACGCACCTTTTCGTCGAACCACCCGGCCCGATCCTGGTCGCCCCGCAGCGTGCGGCCCTTAAACTTCTCCCCCACGACAATCAGCGGCACGTCGTACACCGTGTGCGAAGTATGGGGCGAACCCGTGACCGGGTCGAACATCTGCTCCGCGTTGCCGTGATCCGCGAAGACAATCAGCGAGCCGTGGCGGGCCAGCGTCGCCTCGACCACGCGTCCGACGCACGCGTCGACGACTTCGCAGGCTTTGATGGCCGCCTGCAGGTTGCCGGTGTGGCCGACCATGTCGCCGTTGGCGAAGTTCACGACGATCAGGTCTTCGCAGTCCTTTGCCGCGAGGCGGTTCAGGACGTCTTGGCACACTTCCTCGGCGGACATCTCCGGCTTCATGTCGTAGGTCTTCACCTTCGGGCTCGGCGGGTTTTCGCGCGTTTCGCCCGGGAAGGGTTCCTCGCGATAGTCGTTGAAAAAGAACGTCACGTGCGGGTATTTTTCAGTTTCGGCGCACCGGAACTGGCGCAGATGGCGCTCGCTCACCGTCGCTCCGCCGATGTGCGGCATCTTTGGCGCCCGAGGGAACGCTACCGCCGTGACAAACGGCGTCAACGCCTCCCAATAGTCGGTCATGGTCACGTAGTGCAGGTTCAGCTTGGTGCCGCGATCGAACCCCACCGTGCCGGTGTCGGGGCTGGGCTTCACCTTCGCCCAGCGGTCATTGGGGAAGACGAATGCGGATGAAATCTCGCGGGGGCGATCGCCCCGGTAGTTGTAGAAGATCACGCTGTCGCCGTCTTTGATGCGAGAGGCCTTCACCTGGTCCACCGTGCCGATGGCGGTTGGCGTGACAAACTCGTCGCCTTTGAGCGTCTCGCCGCTGGGGTGGTCGTAGTAGTGCTGAATCGCGGCGGCGGTCGTGGATGCCGACACCCACCCGTCCGACTCCCGCCCCACGAGGCAATCAAAGGCTTGCTGCACACGTTCCCAGCGGTGGTCCCGGTCCATGGCGTAATAGCGACCCATCACCGACGCCACGCGCCCAATGCCGTACGCCGTGCACTTGGCCTCCACCGCTTTGGCGAACTCAAGCCCGCTGAATGGCCCGCTGTCGCGCCCATCCGTGAACAGGTGCACAAAGACCCGATCGCCCGCCAGCCCCAGCGTCTTGCACGCCTTGAGAATCGCGTAGAGGTGCTCCAGCAACCCGTGCACGCCAGCGTCGGAGTTGATGCCCATCAGGTGCAGGCGGCTGTTGCCACTCTTGCACCTCTCGATTGCATCCTTGATCGCCACGTTGGTGTGCAGCCCGGCTTCACAGGCCTTGGTCATCACCAGCGATTCCTGTGGCACGACGCGCCCGGCCCCGATGTTCTGGTGCCCCACTTCGCTGTTGCCCATGGTGTTCGCGGGCAGCCCCACGTCCTCGCCGCTCGTCTTGACAAGCGTCCACGGATACTCGCGCATCAGGCGATCCGCGACTGGTGTCTTGGCGAGGTGAACGGCGTTGAAGGCATCATGCGAGGGGTTCGGGTTCTGTCCCCAACCATCGCGGATAATCAGCACCAGTGGTGTGTTCTCGGGCATAATCCCCAGCGTAGCCCGCGAGAAGCCTTGAGTTCGGTCGCGGGCGTTCGGCACTGACCTGTTCAACCGAGCTTGAACAGGTCAGTGGCACAAAAAGGTCAGTGGCGCGCCGGTTCCGAGAAGCGGCTCAATATCCCCGATCCGCGGAGTTTCCCTTGGGAGCTGCGGGCGTGCTGCCTGAGCCGCCGAAGTCGGTGCTGTCGAGTGACCCCTGATTGATCACATACAACCCCACCAGCCAATCACCGGTGACGTAAGGCTTCACCAGAAACTTGCCGGTGATGCCTCCGGCCGTGGCGAAGCGGGCATTGCCGCTGACGGACTTCAATAGGTTTACTTCGACCGCGTCGTAGGGCGTGGGTGGTACGCCGATGCAGCAGCCGTCCCACTGGTTGAGCATCGAGAGCAACTCCCGCGGCTCTTTGATCTGCAGCGGAAAAGCCACGTAACCGCGAATGTGGACGAACTTGCGGTGCACGAAGGCCACGGCGCCGGGGATTTTCTTTTTTCCCGACTTAGGGTCAAAGGTCTGCTGAGCACTCGTCAGCATCTCCCACGTGATGTCGTAGGGGCTCTCCTTCGTGCCTTCGCCCTTGAGCTTGTAGCGCCCGTCCAAGATGACCATGCCGTCGTCGGTGTGCTCGATCATCGCGGGGATGACTTCGAAGCCGTCGATCTTGTCGGGCATTTCGCTCACGAGCGCATCGACCCCTTCCGCCAATTCCGGCGCCGCGGCGCCAGGCGCGGCCGGGGACGGCGCGACGGCGGGCGGCGCCTTTGCGAGAGGAGCGACTGACGCGGACGCGGTGACAGCAGTTGTGGCCGGAGCCGGAGCAGCAGCTGGCAACGGAGAGGGTGCCAGCGCCGGTGCGGCGGCCGAGGCCTGAACTTCAGTCGTTGCCGCCTTGGCGTCGGCCTTCGGCGCGAGGACTGGGGCGGCCGGCTTGGCGGCGCTTGTCAACGCATCGTCGACAGTTGTCGCGGCAGCGGGCGTGGCGTCCGGGGGTGTGGCGTCGGTGCTTCGCACGGCCGCCACCGTGAGGTAGCCGCCGCACAGCAGAACCGCAATCGCCACGAACGACCAGAAGAGTTTCATATCACGGATACTCCTGATGACCGGACCCAGAGGGGCCGGGCTTCGCACGCCCTTGGAAGGACTCGCGATGCAAACCATACGCGTCGCACCCCGCGGGAGGTCGATGTCTACGCCCCATACCCGGGGGATGACACGATCGTTACAGCCGTCACGGCCAGTCTCCCCGGGGGTTCTGGGACGGGGCCGTCTTCGTCGCTTTCGCTCCGACGATGAAGCACGCCTTAACGCGGCCCGATGAGCCATTGTCCTGTGGCCGCTCGCATCTTCGCGGTTGGCCCCTTCTGAAATGGAGACTCGCCGTGCCCGCACACCGCTCTCGCACCGAACGTTGGCGTGAACTGCTCCAGCAAATCGCGGATCGCGGCGGGGGCATCGAGTTTTCCGTCGCCCGCCCGGGTGGGCCCGCCTCAGATCCCAATCAGGGCGATCTCATGTGGCGGGTGCGCCTGCTGAACGTTTCGGACACCGAGCTCCTGGTCGATCATCCTTCCGCCGCCGGACAATCCGTGCAGCTGCCCAAGAATCTAGAACTGGTCAGCGTGATGACCGTCGGGCAGAACCGCTGGATCTTCCGCACGAAAACGTTGGGTGTGGCCCCCCTCTTCCCCGGCTCGCGAGCCACGGGTCTGCGGCTGTCGGCACCCGACAAAGTTGAACGCTGCTACCGGCGCGATTTCATGCGGGTCTCCACATCGGAGCTTCGCCTGCCCCATGTTGATTGCTGGCCTCTGCTGCAGCCTTCCAGCGTCGTAATGGCCGAGACCGCGAACAAAGAGCGGATCCTGGAGGCGACTCGCACGGGTGTGACGGGGCCGGAGGGCAATGACATGCTGCCCGAAGTGGGCCCCAAGTTCAGTGCCCAGCTGATGAACCTGGGCGGGGGCGGCGTCGGCTTGCTGGTGAGCAAGGAAGATGCGGCGGCCGCCGGGCGTACCAAGCTCGCGTGGATGCGTGTGCACCTGCAGCCTCATGTGCCGCTGCCTCTGGGGATCACGGCCAAGCTCGTGCACACCCACCTCGACAGCTCGCAGAATCTCTACATCGGTGCGGCCTTCGAGTTCGCGTTCAACCCCGCGCACCGGGAGTTCGTGGTGAACCAGATCGTGCGCTATGTGGAGTCGCTGAGCCAGGCGGGCCAGACCGGGAACGCCGGAAGACTGGCCGCGTGATCTCGCGCTGCGCTCAGACTACTTGACGAGGTGCACCACGACATCGCCCGCGTCGGTGGCGATCTTGCCGGGCGCAGCGCCCCCATTCAGCGTCGCCGACCACGCCTGCTTGGTGGCCTTGACGTCGGTGCCGCGCATGCCGGTGGCCTGCACACTGACGGTGCCACTTCCGGTGGTAACTTCAAGATCCAGGTGAGAGGCGGCGGGAAGATTGGCCGTGATCGGGCCCGACGAGGTGCGCAACAGGAGCGGGGTGTCGAGCACCTGGGTGGTGTCCAGGCTGATCGGCCCCCCCGGGGCGAGCGCGGTGCCATTCTGAACATCGACCGCGCCACTCACCCCTGCCAGTGACACGCTGCCATCCTGATTCCGCACGCGAAGGCCGGCGCACGCGGGGACACGCACTTCCAGACGCGTGCGGCGCTTGGCGGCGGAGATGTCGGCCGCCAGCACGCGGAGGATCGGGGCGGCGTCTTTGGCGGCAACCCCGCTGGGGGACAAGGTGGCCGCGGCCCACGGTGCGGCCTCCTGCATCTTCCCGGGCGCCATGCTGGTGGCTCTGACCATGGGCTGGGAGAGCGAAGGATCGACGGAAATGGTGACGTCGCCCCCTTGGTTCTCGATATCAATGGCCAGGGGTGTGCCCGGCGCGTAGTCGGTGGTCATGTCGATGCGGACCACGTCGGCCCCTGGCGTTAGGGCCGCGCGTTTGACACCCTCGGCCGTGCAGCCAGCCAAGCCAACAACGCTCGCGGTGAGCCAGGCAGCGTTTAGCAGCGAACCAACGACAAGGCGGCGAGAGACGGGCATCAAGCAACTCCGTGAATGTTTGGCGTGTGATAGGTGCTATGGAAAATGCGGGCAGGAAACGAAAAAAACATGATCCAAACAATCTGCCAAGGCTGTGCTAGGATAGCGGTATTCGTCGGGTGATTCAGTGCACTCGGCGGCATGGTCAACGCGATTTGTTCACGCGTTGTTCGCTTCCCCGGTTTCATTTTGATTTCATGTGCCGGTATTCGGGATGGGCGAGCAACGAAGTTCGAGAGCCCTTGCACGTTTCGAGGCTGGGTTGAGCCCTCGGAACGACGGTGTGTGTCAACCCGATGGTTGGTGATTGGTTGTGGTGTTTGGGGGTTTGGTTTTTCCTGTGTGCCTTGGCGGAGAATTTTCCCATTCTTATCGGCGGCCCGCATCAAGCGAGCCCCGGGTGAGAACGCGAGAGTAAGCAGAAGCCGCACCGCACGACCTCAAATGCGACAACGCAGGATGGGTAAGGGGCTCGAAGCAGAGTTGAACAAGTTGAGACGTTGTGCCGCCCCGGGTTGAGACTGCCCGCGCAGGAGGTTGACGTCGTTATGAATACGTCCATTTTGGTTCTGGCTCTTGGTGGCATTGAGTTCGGCATCGGGGCCGGCGCGCTGGTCGTCGGACTGGCCATTGGCTTTGGCATCGCGCGGGCGGCGGGCGCGAAGGCCGCCACCCAGGCGACCGACGAGGCCAAGGCGATGATCGCCAAGGCCGAAAGCGAAGCGAAGGCGAATGCCGAACGCATCCGGCTGGAAGCCGAACGTGCGGCCCTGCAACGCAAGGAAAAAGTAGACGCGGAGCTCCAGAAGGCCTGGGACGAGCATCGCGAAGCCGAACGCCGCCTCACGAAGCGCGAGGATTCCTTTGATCGCAAAGAGGAACTGGTCACGCAGAAGGACCTCTCGCTCCAGAAGCAGCTCGACGCTGTGAAGGATCGCGAAGCCCGAATCACCAAGAAGGAGACCGAGGTCGACTCCATGGTGGAGCAGCAGAAGGAAGCCCTGCAACGCGCCAGCGGCCTCACCCGCGAACAGGCTAAGGAAATGCTCCTCCAGCGCGTCGAAGAAGAAGCCCGGCACGAAGTCGCCAAGGTCACGCGGCGGATCACCGAAGACGCCGAAACCCAGGCCAAGGACAAAGCCCGCGAGATCACCCTCATGGCGATCCAGCGCTACGCCAGCGAGCACACCAGCGAGAGTACGGTGCGCAGCGTCGCCATTCCCAGCGACGACATCAAGGGACGCATCATCGGTCGCGAGGGGCGGAACATCCGCGCCATCGAAAAGGCCACCGGCGTTGACATCATCGTCGACGACACGCCCGGCGTCATCGTCGTCTCGTGCTTCGACAAGGTTCGCCAGGCGGTGGCGGTCGAGTCGCTGGAGCGACTTATCGCCGATGGGCGCATGCATCCCTCGCGCATCGAAGAAGTCGTCGAGAAGGTCAAGAGCGAGATCAATGAGAAGATCCTCAAGGCCGGGCGCGACGCCCTCCTCGAAGTCAATCTCCGGGGCGTGCACCCCAAGGTCTCGGAGGCGATGGGCAAGCTCACCTACCGCACCAGCTACGGCCAGAACGTGCTCCGCCACAGCATTGAGGTTGCCTTCCTCTGCCAGATCATCGCCGACCAGCTTGGCCTGGACGGCACCATCGCCCGGCGCTGTGGCTTCCTCCACGACATCGGCAAGGCGATGGACCACGAGATGGAAGGCGGGCACCCCAAGATCGGCATGGACTTCGCCCGCCAGTTCGGCGAGAAGGAGCCCGTCCTCAACGCCATCGGCGGGCACCATGCGGACATTCCCTCGACAAGTTTCTACACCCCGATCGTGATGGCCGCCGACGCGGTGAGCTCGGCCCGCCCGGGCGCCCGGCGCGAGAGCATGGAAAAGTACATCCAGCGCCTCAACGAACTGCAGGACATCGCGATGCAGTACAAGGGTGTGACGGAGGCGTACGCCATCCAGGCGGGGCGCGAGGTGCGCGTGATGGTGGACGCCGCCCGGGTGGACGACGACCAGGCCTATCTCATTGCCCACAACATCGCCAAGAAGGTGAGCGAAGAGATGACCTTCCCGGGTGAAATCCGTGTCACGGTGCTGCGGGAGACTCGGGCGATCGAGTTCGCCCGCTAGCGGTTTGCCGCAACGCTCGAGCGCGATATCCGAACCCAATGGTGTTCGGCGAGGTACAACTTCAGCTGTTCGGCGGAGAACATGGAGCCGCGGACCCGAGCTTGCCGAAGATTGCTTCGGAACTCGCGGCGCGCGAGGGGTTGTAACGTGGGTGCGTTGCGGGCTGGCGACCGGTTCTCACCGGGTCACTTTGTGGACCAGCTCAGTGAGAGGGCGGCAGGTGTGAACGCTCGTGGCAGTGCAGCACGATGGCTGATGGTGTTGGCGACCGCTGGGTCCGCGGGTGTGGCCTGCGCACTGCCGCCCGCCTTCGATCTCGATTTGGTCGCCGCCGCCGCGCCTAGCACGGATTGGCTCACGGTGCTGCGCGACGGCACCGCCGCCGACCGTTCGCGGCTGGGAGCCGCCAAGGCCCTCATCGCCCAGAGCGATGACGAGGCGATTCGTGAGGTCCTGCGTGCGGAAATCGCGGCCCCGTTGGCGGGGTCCGGGGGTGGGCCGTACGTGCTGCAGGCCCTGGCCGCGATGCCCGAGGCCCCGGGCGCGATGTACCCGATTCTCGCCGAGCGGCTGCCCAAGACGCCGATTGAAGAAGTTCCAAAGCTCCTGCGGGCGCTCGGGTCGTTCCGCTCACGTGAGGCGGCGCGGCTGCTGTTGGAGTACGCCGCGGAGCAGTACCCGGACAGCGTGCGTGAGGCGGCCTTCGACTCCCTGGAGCATCTCTCCGGGCGAGGCGATGTCCCTCGCGAGGTCGCCAGCTGGGAAACATGGATGAAAGAGGTCGAGGGCCTCTCCGACGCGCAGTGGAGGGATTCGCTCTTCGCCGCGTTGGCATCGCGGGGCGACCAGGAGGCCAGCCGCATTGCCGAGCTGACATCCAAGCTGGCGGACTCGCTTCGAAAGCTGCACCTGACCACCCCGGCGGAAAAGCGCGGCGAACTGCTGGAAGCGATGCTGATGGACACCGAGCCCAGCGTGCGGAACGTGGGGCTCGAGCTCCTTTCCCGCGAGCTGGCGGCTTCGGGCGCGATCGACGAGCGCGTCGGCGACGCCACCCTCAGCTTGCTGGGGGATTCCAACCCTCAGGTGCGTGCCAGTGCCGCGCGGCTGGTGCGTCAGCTCGCCCCCGAACGCGCCCCGGAGGCGATGGCCCGGGCGCTGGTGGTGGAGCGCGATTCGCGGGCGGCCGCCGCCCTGCTGCTTGGAGCGGCCCGCTGGCCAAGCCCGCAGATGGTCGAACCCACGCTCAAGTGGCTGACCTCCCAAGGGCCCGCCAGAGAGCCCGCGTGTGATGCCGCGTGGGCGCTCTACAAGGCTGGCCACCTGAACGACACCAATCAACGCGAACTGCTCGAACTCGTCCGCGCCTGGCCGGATGACGCGCTGACCCCCTCCGCCTGCGGCATTCTCGCCACTCTTGGCAGTTCCGCCGACCGCGAACGCCTGCGCCCGCTGCTCTTTGCCAAGGACAGCTCCCTGCGAAACGCGGTGATCGAGGCGTTGCTGTGGTACCCCGAGTTCCTAGGCGATATTGTCAAGGCGGCCCACGACGATCCGGACTTGTTCGACGCCGCCTCCCGGGCCCTGCTGCAGCACGAACCCACCGGGGCGGGCCTGCGCACACTCCTCTCCCTCCCCCGCCCTTCGCAGGACACCGCGCTGCTGGGCATCACCCGCCTGGCCCACGCCCTGAGCGCCACCGACCTGCTCGCCGTCACCAAAGACGTGAAGGACGAAGCACTCCGCATCACGCTGCTGCGGCAACTCACCGCCGACGAGCGGGAAATGTCCGAACGCGTCAACCCGGCTCTGCTCCCCGCCCTCGCTGAAGGCATGATGACGCTCGCGGATCTCCAGCTCTCAGCCCGCGAGCCGGATCAGGCCTTGGTGACGCTGGAGTCTTCGCCATTCTTTGGCAACAACGCTGTCCCCGCCCCCAAGGGGTTCCGGGCACTGCGGTGTGCGGCCTTGGCCGGGCTCGGCCGGATCGACGCGGCCGACGAAGCTGGCGGGCCGCCCGAAGCGTGGGTTCGCGGGCTTGAGATCGCCGTTAAGCAGCCATTCGCGGCTGACCTGGGTGCTGAAATCAAGCGCCGCTTCGGCGCCGGCCTGGGCGAAGAACTGGACAAGCGGGTCGATGCACTGTTGAGTCAGGCAGCCACCGCGCGGGCCACCCGGCCGGACGTGACGCCCGTCAGCAGCCCAAAGTAGAGAGGCGCCGCGCGTTTAGCGTCAGGCAAGCCAAACCAACCTCAACGACGGCGACGAGCGAAGGGCAACACGCCAGCGAAGACCAGCAACGCGCCAGGCGACGGCGCCAGCGTGAGGGTCAACACCGTGCCGTTCTGAATCGCTTCGACATCGTTGAAGGCGTACTGCACACTGTTGCGCTGGGTGTCGATGCCGCTCTGGTATCCGATGGTACCGACGTTGCGCACGCCCGACTGCTCGACGTCCGCATACAGAAACTGGGCAAAGACGTTATCCCGCCGAGCCGCGCCGCCAAATACCTGCAGCTCCATCGTGGCCGTGCTTCCCGAGTCCCCCTTGGGAAGCATGTTCCACTGGATCACGTAGCTGTCGGCGAACTCCTGGTAGAAGACGTTGGAGAGGCCGCCGGTGCCCGGGCCGGGGTTGTCCCACAGCACGGCGACGGATTGGCCGCCGCCGAAGAGGGCGGGGCTGGGGATCGGTGTATTGACGGGGCCGGCCGTGTTGGCCGCGGCAAAGTTACCAAAGCCCACCGCCATGTTGTTGCTCACCGTGACAACGTTGGTGCCGAAAAACGCGGAGATGATCCCCGAGTTGATCGTGACCTGACCGTCGTCCGTCAGGTTGAGCGGCGTTCCGGTGGTGCTGATATCGACAAACGTGCCGGCCATGTCGTTGACAATGACCACTTGGCCGAAGGCGGCTGAAGCCAGCCCGACGGTGACGGCGGCCGCGATGGCGGCGGTAATCTGAGTACGCATCGATGTCTCTCCCTCGGGCAAGCGTTGCCTGGCCGCCCGTCTGTCTCCTCCAAAGACTACCCGCAATGCGACAAAAGTAAACAAAGTTGCGCATGAAGACCGCGCAAGGATTTGGCGATAACGGCGATCCGGGGCTAACCGCCCTTCGTGGGCGCGTCTAGGTCGTACGCCGCCTTCAGCCATTTCAGCACCGGCTTGGAGATGTCCTTGGGCGTTTCCAGCGGTATTCGGTGGGTAATTCGGTCCTTTTTGGCCTTGCCGCCGGTGTCGATGATGAAGTCCGGCAGGTCGCCGTGATACGCACCCAGTGCCAGACCAAGGTCGACTCGGGTGTTGGTGGCGGGTTTAACCTGTGCAAAAACGAAGGTCCGATAGAACGGAACCATGGTGGAACACGGGCAAACGCGGGCGTCGGGCAAGGCCTCGCGGGCGTGGGCGAGCAGGGCGTCGAAGATGGGACGGAGGGCCGCCTTCTTGCCGGCGTACATGGCGTCGACCAGCTTGGGGGCCTGACGCAAGTACGACGCGGGGTCTTCGTCGGCGAAGGCTTCCTTCGAGCCGAGCGAGCGATTGGCGAGCCACGCCGCGGCGTGGGCACCCATGCCCGTCTCCGCCTTCGCCCAGGCCTGACGCCCCTTGAGGTCCGGCGGGGCTTCCCGCTCGATGCGTTTCAGCCACTGGGCGAGGGTGTGCCCGGTCTTCTCCGGCATGTCGGCGATCCACTTATGCACCATCGCCAGACTGGGGTGGATGTCGTAGTCGCTCTTGGAAAGCTTGGCCATGGGCGGCAGAATACTGCAAAACGCGGAAGGCATCGAGGCACGCGGCACGCGGCACGAGGCATCAAGCCGGACCTCTCACTCGTCGCCGGGCTTTTCGATTCGAATGCCTTTGGGCAACGCCGCCAGAAACAGCCGCCCGTAGCGGGCGGTCAGGACGCGCTCGTCGAGCACGACCACCCGCCCGGTATCGCTGCGGCTGCGGATGAGCCGCCCGAACCCTTGCTTGAACTTGATCACCGCACGCGGCAGCGAATCTTCCATGAAGCTGTTGCCGCCGCGGGATTCGATGAGCTCGTAGCGGGCCTGCGTGAGCGGGCGATCGGGAGGATCGAACGGCAGCTTGGTGATGATGACGTTGCGGAGAGAGTTGCCGCGAACGTCGACCCCCTGCCAGAAGCTCGCGGCCCCGAAGAGCACGCTCTTGTCGTTCTCGCGGAAGCGCTGCAGAATCTGCGTGCGCGAGCCGTCACGCCCTTGGGCCAGCAGCGGCAGGCCCAGCGTGGCGAGCGGCCCGGCGAGCTCCGCTGCACTGCGGTTGAGCTGGGCAAAGCTCGTGAAGAGCACAAACGCCCCGCCCCGCGTTTCGCGGACGTGCTTCAAGATGGATCGACTCAGCGGCGTGAGGGCGTTGCGGGAGTCCCCTTCGTCGTCCGGCGCGGCGCTCGGCGGATCAATGATGAAGCGAACCTGGTTGGCGTAGTCGAACGGGCTGCCAAGTTGGAGCGTCTTCGCGCCCTCGCCCCCTAGGCGTGAGAGCACGTGGGCGAAAGCCGTCTCGGCGCCTTCGGTGGTCTCGGTTTCCTTGGCCGTGCGCGTGGCCAAAGTGGCGCTGGTGAGGATCACGCTGTGGGGCTGGCGGAAGAGGCGCTCCTTCAGGATCGGCGCGACCTCGATGGGGGCGCACGCGAGGGTGACGCGTGGGCGCGACTCGTCGAGGCCGCGGGCGACTTCGCCCCAGTAGGCGCACCCCGTGAGGGTTTGCGAGACGAGCACCTCGGCGTCGGATGCGATCATCTCGGCCCGCTGGGCGTAGCTGTTGAGTTCGTACCGGTCGGGCTCGTTCTTTACCGCTTCGCGGAGAGACTTGAGCCGCAGCGACAGCTCGCGCATGGCGGGGGTGAGTACGTTGTTCAGTTCGCCGGGCTTGCGGAGGCGCAGCGAGCTGTCGGCGCTCGCGCCGGGCGAGCGGGCGTGCGTCCACGACGAACCCGAAGGTGCCGTGCCCGCGCCACGCGCGATCAGATTCTGCAGCCCATCAAAGAACGCCCGGCTCGCGGCCGCCGCCTGGTCCACCAGCCGGATCGCCCGGGACACCGCATCCGGCTCCCCCGCCAAAAGCGGCAAGTGACTCAAATACCCCTTACCCGTGCGGGCGTGGTGCAGCGTGGTGAGCAAGTGCGCCACCCGCCCCTCCGCCAGCGACACGCCAAAGTGCTCCCCCGCCACATCCTCCACGTGGTGAGCCTCGTCCAGAATCACGTGGTGATACTCGGGCAGAAAACCGACCTCCTGGCTGCGCAGCGCCAGGTCGGAGAAGAACAACGCATGGTTGCAGATAAGCAGATTCGCGCGGTCAAGGTCGGCGCGGGCCCGCTGATAGAAACACTGCTCGTACGTCGGGCAGCGTCGGCCCATGCAGTTGCCCGAGTCGCTTTGCACTTTGTCCCACACCCCGCCCCGCTCCAGCGGCGGGAGGCTCGACAGCGTGCCGTCGGTCGTCGTCATCGCCCAGTCTTCGATCACATGCAGCGACCGCCGCGCCGCCGGGTCGCCGAAGAGCCGGTCCTGGCGCTCGCTCGCCAGCTTGAGCCGCCGAATGCTGACGTAGTTGCCACGGCCCTTCACCAGCACCGCGTGAATGCCCGGGGGAGTGGCCTCGGGGTCGCGATCAACATCGTCCTGGGGCGTGGCGAGGGCGGTCACCAACTCGGTCAGCAGCGGGATGTCTTTTTCTACGAGCTGCTCTTGCAGCGAAATCGTGTTGGTGGCGATGACCACCCGCTCACCTTTCAGCGCCCGCAGCATGGCGGGGACGAGATAGGCGTAGCTCTTGCCAACGCCCGTGCCGGCTTCGACCAGGAGATGGGACTTAGCTTCCATCGCCGCGGCCACGGCCTCGGCCATCCGCACCTGCTCGGGGCGAGACTCAAACCCTTCGCCGAGTCGCTTGGAGATCGGGCCACCCGAGGAGAGAATGTCGGCAGCGCCGAAGAGCACGACGCAAGCGTAGTCGGGAAGAGTTTGGGAGCGAGCGAGGCTGCATTCTGACGCCGGAGCTGAGGCTTGGCGAAGCTCCGGGTTGACCCAGCTCCCCACGACGGTTCGCGCCTCTTACCCCCCGGCCGCCGCCGGGGGCTCCGATGTTCCCGCTCGCTTCTTCACACCCAGTGGCGAGCGCTTCGGTTCGCCATCGGCGCGCGGGTAGGTGCGAGGCGTCGCACTCTGCTTGCCCAACACCACCACGCGCGAGGTCGGTGTCATCACCGTCGACTCGTGCACGGCCTTGAGCGCGTGCAGCGCCCCTTCGGCTTCGGCAAGTTCCGCCTCGGCTCTTTCGCCCTTCACCAGCAGTATCAGCCCGCCGACTTTCGCCAGCGGCACCGTCAGTTCGGCGATCACCGGCATCGGCCCCACCGCCCGCGCCAGCACGGCATCAAAGCTCTCGCGAAAAGCGTTCTGACGCCCTTCGCCGGTGCGCTGCCCCCGATCCTGCCCGGCCGCCTCCGCCCGCGCCTGCACCACCGTGCAGTTTTTCAACCCGAGCGTCGCCACCACGTGCGTGAGAAAGTCCACCTTCTTCCCCGTCGCCTCAAGCAACGTGAACTGCAAGTGCGGCATCGTGATCGCCAGCGGAATACCAGGCAGGCCCCCACCACTGCCCACGTCAATCACCCGCCCGCCTTCGGGCAGGTCGGCGAGCATCGGCAGCAGTTGCAGTGAATCCAGAATGTGCCGCAGCCACGCCTCGCCGGGCTCGCGCACCGCCGTCAGGTTCATCACCTCGTTCGCGGCCAGCAGCATCGCCAAATACCGCCCGAGCTTTGGCACGTCTTCACCATCAAACTCAATCCCCGCTTCGGCGGCCCGCTCCAGAAACTCCGGGGTGGGGGTAAGGGGCTCAGTCGGCAACGTGGGGCGAGGTCCGTGGGCGGGCGGCTTGGTCATTGGGGGGAGGGTAGGGGGAAGTGGTCGGGTGGCGAAGTGGCCGAGTGGTCGAGTGAAGAGCCGACACGAATCCACGCCGAACTTCGTCTCTTCGTCTCTCCGGAACTTCGTCTCTCGTCCTATTTCTCATCGTCATACTCAAACGAATGCCGCAGCATCGCGTGCGGGCGACGTGCCCCGATGCTCAGGATCAACCCGGTCATCACCCACATCGTGATCTCGCTGCTGCCACCCTGGCTGACAAACGGCAGCGTGATGCCGATGATCGGCAGCAGCCCCAGGTTCATCCCGATATTGATGAACGTCTGCGTGCCCACGAACGCGGCCAGCCCCACCGGCACCAGCCTTCCAAACGGCTCGCGGCACAACGCCGCCGTCCAGATCGCCCCGACAATCCACGCCGCGTACATCCCGATCATCGCCAAGCCACCAAGAAACCCAAACCGGTTCGCAACCACTGCGAAGACCATGTCGTTCTCGCGCTCGGGCAGGGCGTTGAAGTGCACCAGCGTGCGCGTGCGGCTGGCCCCTACGCCTGCTTCCTCCCCCGCGCCCACCAGCCGCTGGGCCGTCACGCTCTGCATGTTGATGTCCTGGTCGGCGCTCGCGTCTCCCCGGGCCTGCAGAATCATCCCCACGATGCGGGCCTTCTGGTGCGGCAGCAGCAGCGGATACGCCGCGGGGGCGGCCATCGCCGCGATCGTCACGATGAGCGCCAAATGCTTGAGCTTCGCGCCCGCCGCCACGAGAATCGCAAAAAGCGCGGGAATAAACAGCACCGCGTTGCCCAGATCCGGCTCCAGCGTGATCAACGCCACCGGCACGCCCGTGATGATCGCCGGTGGCAACAACCCGCGCAGCGTGCGATGGTTCTTGCGGAATCGCAAGTACCACGCGATTGTCAGCACCCACGCGATCTTCGCCAGTTCGCTGGGCTGAAGGTCAAACTGCCCAAGGTCGATCCACCCGCGGGCACCATTGCGCGGGCGCACCAGCCACGTCGGCACAAATGGCAAGAGCAGGAACACCAGCATCGCGATGATGATCGCGTAGAGCCCCCACGACAGCGCCCCCAAGAGCCGATATCGGGGCACGGTCATCGCAAGGCACGCCAAGAGCCCCATGCCCACGTAGATCAACTGCTTGAGGGCCATCGGGGCCAGCGCGTGCGTGGGCTTGGGGGCCGCACCCAGGTCAATGGCGTGAACGCCCACCAGCGCGAGCCCGAGCGAGGCAAGCAGGGTCAGCCACGCCGGACCGATGTTGACGGTGATCTGCACCGCCCGCCGCAGCGCGGTTTGCACCGGTCGATCCGCCGCGGCTCCGCTGAAAAAGGGCACTAGAGGTACCCCTCCAGCTCCATGGCATGAATAATCTGGTTGATGATGGGCCCGGAGACCTTGCCCCCCGAGCCGCCGTAATCGATCACGCACGAAATGATGTACTTGGGCGCCCCGTGCCCCACCATCACCACAAACCAGCTGTGGTCCCCCTCTTCGAGCAGTTCAGGGGGCGCTGGGCCGTCTTTGCCATCAGGGTCGTTGTAGATGTTCGGAGCCGCGGCCGTGCCGGTCTTCCCCCATACATCCACGTTCTTATTCGTGAAAATAGGCTCTTCGGCGCCGTCCACCGAGATGTGATTGCCCGTTCCTTCGTGTTCGTTCGCGGATCGCTCCAGCCCGTGAATCGCGATATCCACCGCCGATGGATCAAGCCCCAGGTCACGCGGCTCTGGGCGAGCCCGCCCCGAAATAAGCCGCGGATTCTGCGAGATGCCGCGCCGCGCCAGCGTGGCATAGGCATTGGCCGCGTGCAGCGGCGTCCACGTCACCGGCCCCTGCCCGATGCCCATCTGGATCGCATCCGGCAGCTTGATGCCCAGCAGCGTGTCGTCCTTCTTGAAGCCCAAGGCCCCGGGCACCTCGTACCCCGCCCCCAGGTCAAACGTGTCCCCCACGCCAAACTCGCGGTACGTGTCGATCACGCCCTCGGGTCCCAGCCGCCTCCCAAGCGTAAAGAAGAACACGTTGCACGAGCACATGATCGCCTCATCCGGCGAAAGCGCGTGCCCGTATAAGGCCGTGTGCGTCGTCTGATACTTTTTGTAAATCCAGCACCGAAAAATGTTCGGCTGATTCTCGAACAGGTGCCCGGTGCACGCGATCCGCTCATCAAGGCTGTACACGTGCCGCTGCACCGCCCCGCACAGCATCAGTGGCTTCACGATCGACCCCGGCGTGTAGTACTTCTGCGTCGCGCGATTCAGCAGCGGCATCGCCACCTTGTCCGCGAGCAACTGCTCCCGGTGCTCCCGCAAATCCTCCTGTGTGTAGCTGGGGGTTGAGACCATCGCCAGAATGTCGCCGGTGTCGATGTCCAGCACCACCGCCGCCCCGTACAGGGCCGCCCCTAGGGGCTGCGTCGTGCTCTCCTGATGATGCCATGGCTGCACCACCGCCAACCCGGCGGCCGGCGTCATCAGCGCCTGCACACGCGCCTGCAGCATCACATCCAGCGTCAGATGCACATCCTGCCCGCGCACCGGAGGCTCGATCAACCGCTCGCCAGTGTCCAGGCGATTGGTCTGCACCCCGCGCAGGCCCCGCAGCAGGTTCTCCTGCGTGAGCTCCACGCCCCCATCCCCCACGCGGTCCCCATCGCGATAGGACCCACGATCAACTCCGAGCAGCGCGTACGCATCCGCCCGGGCCGCCGGGTTCGAGCTCAAAAACTGCTCGCGGCGTTCCGGATCGCCCACAAACGCCTTGCCTGTGGGCGAATCCTCCGCCTCGGCGCTCCCGTAGATCCGATCCCGCATCCGCCCGATGATGTGCGAGCCGATGCCCGACACCGTCACATCGATCGGCGTGTCGCTGCGCACCGCGCCAGGGAACGTGCTGCGATCCACGCTCACGATCAGCGTCTCAAACGGATACTCCCGGTCGCCCGAGTCCCGAACCACAAGCCCCGGAACTCGATCCACCGTCACCGTCCGGGCGGCCCGCGCGTCGTTCAACCGGTCCACCGGCGCGGGCAGCTCGAGCTCGGTCTCCTCGGTCGCCAGCACCTGGCACGAAAATCCCGCGTCGTCGCTCACACGTCGCACCAGCACGTGGGGTTGCCGCATCTCCGCGATCGGCTGGGTGGCCTTCCGCTCGATCGATTTGAGACTCGCCTCGGTGAGCTTGACGCCCTTGGTCTGTGCCGTGGCCATCGCCTGCTCACGTCGCGCGTCCGCCAGGTGTGTCGCCTTGGCCTCCACCATCTGAAT
>JBAZUW010000032.1:12177-23335 GCA_041661205.1 Phycisphaerales bacterium | reverse complement strand
TTGTTCTGCGGCGGCTTGTCCGGCGGTCTTCGTTCTGCTCTGAAGGCGGCGTACAGGCGCGGGTTGTTTGGCGTCTTCGGCGCGTTGCTCGCGTTGGTGCTCGCCAGTCCCGCCCTGGCCCAGCGCTCTACGCCCTTGCAGCTTGTGCAGCCGGGCGGCGCGGCGAACGACCAGTTCGGGCAGTCCGTCGCGATCGACGGCGACACCATGATCGTGGGAGCAAACCTCGACGACATCGGTGCGAACACCGACCAGGGCTCAGCGAGCGTGTACCGCTGGACCGGCTCGGGGTGGACGTTTGAGGCCACGTTGACCGCCTCGGACGGCTTGGCGGGCGACCAGTTCGGCGTCTCCGTCGCCATCTCCGGCGATACCGCCATCGTGTGCGCGAGTTTCGACGACGTCGGCGCCAACATCGACCAAGGTTCGGCCTACGTCTTCGTACGCATCGGCACTACCTGGACACAGCAGGCCAAACTCACCGCCGCCGACGGTGCGGCGAACGATCGCTTCGGGCGTTCTGTCGCGATCTCGGGCGACACCGTCATCGTGGGGGCATGGCTTGACGACGTCGGGGCCAACGCCGACCAAGGCTCGGCGTACGTCTTCGCCCGCTCCGGCACAACCTGGACTCAGCAGGCCAAACTCACCGCCGCCGACGGCGCGGCGGCCGACGAGTTCGGCATCTCCGTCGCCGTCTCCGGCAACACCGCCATCGTGGGCGCGTTCCTCGATGACGTTGGGCCCAATGCCGACCAAGGTTCGGCCTACGTCTTTATCCGCACGGGAGCTGCGTGGACTCAGCAGGCAAAGCTCACCGCCGCTGACGGCGCGGCGGCCGACCAGTTCGGCCTCTCCGTCGCCCTCTCCGGCGACACCGCCATCGTGGGCGCGAGCGCCGATGACGTTGGCGCCAACGCCAACCAGGGCTCGGCCTACATCTTCGTCCGCGCCGGTACCGCTTGGTCGCAGCAAGCCCAGCTCATTGCCGCCGACGGGGCGGCGAACGATCAGCTCGGCTCCTCGATCGCGCTCTCCGGCGACACCGCCATCGTGGGGGCACAAAACGACACAATCGGAAGCAATGCGAGTCAAGGCTCGGCCTACGTCTTTGTGCGCTCCGGAACTGCGTGGACACAGCAGGCCAAGCTCACCGCCATCGACGGTGCCTTTGCCGATGTCTTCGGCAACTCCGTCGCGATCTCAGGCGACATGGCCGTCGTGGGCGCGGTGGTGGACGACATCGGCGCCAATACCAATCAGGGCTCGGCGTGGGTCTTCTCTCGCATTGGCTCCAAGTGGATCGGCCCGGATCTGACGCTCACCGCGTCCGACGGTGCGGCGTCTGACTCGTTCGGCATCTCCGTCGCCATCTCCGGCGATACCGCCATCGTGGGGGCGAACGGTGACGACATCGGTGCCAACCTCGACCAGGGCTCGGCCTATGTCTTCGTGCGCAACGGCACGACCTGGACACAGCAGGCCAAGCTCACCGCCTCCGACGGCGCGGCGAATGACCTTTTCGGCACCTCGGTCGCCATCTCCGGCGATACCGCCATCGTGGGGGCAGCCCAGGACACCATCGGCACCAACAGCGCGCAAGGCTCGGCCTACGTCTTTGTCCGATCTGGCACCACCTGGACCCAGCAGGCCAAGTTCACCGCATCCGACGGTGCGGCGAACGATTTCTTCGGCATCTCCGTTGCCATCTCCGGGAGCACCGCCATCGTGGGGTCGTACATAGACGACGTGGGGTCCAACCTCAACCAGGGCTCGGCCTACGTATTTGTCCGCTCCGGCACCACCTGGACTCAGCAGATGAAGCTCACCGCCACCGACGGCGCGGCGGACGATGTGTTTGGGTACGCCGTCGCGCTCTCCGGCGACATTGCAATCATCGGGGCGCCGGGTGACGATATCGGTGCCAACACCGACCAGGGCTCGGCCTATATCTTCGTTCGCGTCGGCACGAACTGGACCCAGCAGAGCAAGCTCATCGCCATCGACAGCGCGGCGTTCGACTACTTCGGCAACGCCGTTTCCATCTCCGGCGATACCGCCCTTGTGGGGGTCCCTTATGACACCGTCAGCGCCACCCTCAACCAGGGCTCGGCCTATGTCTTTGTCCGCTCCGGCACCACCTGGGCACAGCAGGCCAAGCTCACCGCATCCGATGGTGCGCAGAGCGACTTCTTCGGCGGCTCCGTTGCCATCTCAGGAAGCTCTGTCATCGTGGGGGCGTTCGGCGATGATGTGGGTGCCATCGCCGACCAGGGTTCGGCCTATCTCTTCGTGCGCAACGGCACCACCTGGACTCAGCAGACGAAACTTACCGCCATCGACGGCGCGACGAGCGACTACTTCGGCGGCGTCGTTGCCATCTCCGGGGGCACCGCCATCATCGGAGTGTACGGCGACGACGTGGGCGCCAACGCCAACCAGGGCTCAGCCAGACTCTTCGACGTTCCTGTGGAAGACCTCGCACTCGCGCACAACGATGTAACCGATTCTTCGTATCCCACTCTGGCCGCCGCGCTGCTTCCCGCGCAGTCGGGCCAGCAAATCACCGCGACCGAGGCCGCGTGGAGGGGTGTCGGCAGCGTGAACTCTCTCGGCCGCTCGCTCGGGCTCTTCAGTTCCTCCAACCTCAGAACAAGTTCGACTTCGGTTCTTGATCTCAGCGGTTCGTCTTCGCTCGCATCAGGGGCGGACGCGTCGATCGAGATCTATGGCCAACTCCGAGCCGCCGGCTTCGTAAATGTCGACAGCGACACCTTCCGCCTCGGCTCTCGCGGCATCCTCACCGCCCGCACCGGCTCGTCACTCTCCATCAACGCTTCCACGGCGCAACTCGACGGCCAGACTCGCCTGGAGCAAGGGGCCTCCCTCACCTTCGCCGGCTCCGCCACCGCCATCGGTTCCACCACGGCCAACCTCAACAGTGCGATCACCACCGGTGCCACCTTCACCAACATGGACACCTTCACCATCACCGCCGGCACCATGAACACGCCGCTCTTCTTCAACCGTGCCCAGGCCAACACCTTTGGCGCCTCCGCCGTCTTCGGCTCCTTCACCAACGACTTCGGCGCCACCACCACCATCCGCTCGGGTACATTGTTTGTGTTTGGCAGCCTCACCAACAACGGCACGATCATCGGGACCATCTGCTCCAACTGCGCCGGCTCGCCCCCAAACATGGATGTCGGCGGCAACTTTGCCATCGGCCCTGCCTCCAGCCTCACCTTCCCCTTCGTCGATTCGCTCATTCACATGGGTGGCGACTTCGACTGCGCCATCAACTCCAACACCCGCTTTGACCTCAGCCTCGCCACCCTGCAACTCGAAGGCAGCGGCCTTGAGCAGACCCTCGAAGTCATGTCCACCGACATCGGCCCCAGCCCCGCCGGCCTGGATCGCGCGCAACCGGGCAACTACCCCATCGGCACCCTGCACATCGGCCCGGCCAGCTCCACCGTGCGTTTGGTCGACGCCCACGACAACGACGGGCTGGGCCAGGCTTCCTGCGAGGCGCTGTATGTCGATCACCTGCAGATCGACGCGGGCAGCCATCTGATCAACCCTTCGTGCCGCATCTACTACACCACCGCCTCCGTGCTTGGCACCGTCGATGTGCCCGCCAACCTCATCCAGCTCGGCGGCCCCCCCTGCGACCCCGACGTGAACCAGGACGGCAACGCCGACCAGGGGGACGTGGACTACCTCGTGAACGTGGTCGCGGGCGGGCCCAACCCCTCAGGCATCGACCCGGATTTCAATCAGGACGGAAATGCGGATCAGGGGGACATCGATGCGCTGATCAATGTGGTGGCGGGGGGGGCTTGTCCGTAAGTATTGATTTGTCTAACGTGATACGCTCCGCGTTGCGGGGTGGGTGTTCGGATCGATGATCGGAGCCTGAGGGGGAGATTAATCATGCGCCATGTCATTTATGTTGTTCGCCCGCTCGTTTTGCGCGGGCTGGGGGTTTTGGGTGTGTTGGCGGCGCTCCTGTGCGTGGCGGCCCCGGCCGCCGCGCAAGAGTGCACGGGCATGGGGGTCGCGGGCGTGTACACGGGTGCCGCCATTGTTCCGGGTACTGATGACCTGAGCCTGTCTTGCGACGACTGCAGCGCGCTGGTCGTGTTCCCGTTCCCGGTGCGGTTCTACGGGCAAGACTACACGCAAGCCTACGTGACTTCCAACGGGGCGGTGCAGTTCGCCGAAGCCACGCCGTGGTACGACAATCACTGTTTGCCCGACTCCACCATCAACACCTCCATCCTCGCGCTATGGGATGATCAGACGACCTTTACCCCGGGCGACGGGGTTTTCACTTCCATCACGGGCGATGCGCCAGACCGCGTCTTCAACATCGAGTGGCGGACGCATCACCTGACCGCCGCAGGCACGGCCAACTACGAGGTCCGGTTTTTCGAGGGTTCGCGGAACTTCGAGATCATCTACGGGCACAGCGACTACACGACGTACACCGTGGGGGTGCAGCTGGGGCGGGGGGATCTCTACCGCTATGTGCGCTGCAACTCTGCCGCGCCTTTCGCGGCCGGGACGCGCTTCGTCTGGTCCGAGGCCGCCGATTTCAGCTATGGCGGCACGCCTCCCGCCCGCCCGTTCCCCGTGGGAACGATTGACACCGGCAATCACTGTGATGACTGCCTCACACCCGTGACACTGCCATTCCCGGTGACGCTGTACGGCCAGACCTTTTCCAGCGCCAACCTGTCGTCGAACGGGAACATTCAGTTCGGAGCGGGCACGGCGGCGTTCACCAACGTCTGCCTCCCTTCGCCCGCGTTCGGCCCGACGCTCTTCCCGCACTGGGATGACCTCCTGACCAACGGCCCGGGGGAGGGAATCTTCACCTCGACGGGTGGGAACGAACCTTCCAGATTTGTGACGTACGAGTGGCGGGCGAAATACTTCGGGTCCGGTTCTCCCCTGCACTTCGCGGTTCGGCTGTTCGAGAACCTCGACTACGCGGAGTTTTACTACGACACGCTGCCCGAGCGTGCTGCCGGCGCCACGATCGGGTCGCAGGCGGGCGATGAGCGGTACTCGCAGTTGTGGTGCAACCCGGCCGACGCCCCCCTCAGCCCCGGAAGCCTCGTGACCCACTCGCTGGGCAACATCCGGGTGCTGTCGCCCAATGCAACGGCGGTCTCGGGCACAGTCGACATCGGCAACCACTGCGACGACTGCGTGACCAACATCACTCTGCCCTTCCCGGTAACGCTCTTCGGGACATCGTATAATTCGGCGAACGTCTCCTCGAACGGGAACATCCAGTTCGAAACGAGCATCGCATCGTTCTCGAACATCTGCCTGCCCGTGCCCACGATGGGGCCGACGATCTTCGCCCACTGGGACGACCTTCGGACCGATCTGCCGGGCAACAGCATCACCACGGCGGTCTTCGGCACCGTGCCCAACCGCGTGCTCGCGGTCAACTGGCAGGCCTCGTACTTCTCGAACCCCGCGCTGCACGCCAACTTCACTGCCGTGCTGTACGAGGATTTGCCCCGGTGCGACGTGTACCTTTACGACGTGAGCAACGGCGGCGCTAGCGCCACCATCGGGGTGCAGAACGCCGACAGGTCCATCATTCGCCAGTATTCCTGCAACTCTACCGGGCGGGTCCCGGCGTGGGTCCAGTTCCTCTGCCTCGACGCGCCCGCCTCGCCGCCCGCTTGCGACCCCGACCTCAACCAAGACGGCAACCCCGACCAAGGCGACATCGATTATCTCATCAACGTCGTGGCGGGCGGCGACAACCCCACCGGCATCGATCCCGACTTCAACCGCGATGGTAATATCGACCAGGGCGATGTTGATTCGCTCATTAATGTGGTAGCTGGGGGGGATTGCCCGTGAACCCTTGAACGAAGCTACCCAGCTTACGTGAAACATTGCAGCATTCGTCCGGCCTCGTCTTTGCCTGTGACTCAACGGCAGGGGTCTGGCTGGTCACCCATGCCAAATCGACAAGATCGGAGCCGTCACGCCTCTCTTACGTGGCCATGGTTGCAGGCGGCCCGTTGTCTTCGGCGACCACCAACTTACCCCTGACGCGGTACTCGGAGATCGATCAAGAACAATCTATCGGTTTTGATGTTCGGTTTTGCATCGCAGTTGCTATCTTGCCAAGGCCACCATGTCGGGGCTCTGTCCCGATCCTTTGCTTCCAATGTTGCCCATCTCCTCTAGGAGCCCCCGCGTGAGCCTTGCACAATCGATCCGTTCCACTCTTTTCATCGGCAGCATGACGATCGCGGCGGCTGGAGGGGCTACGGCTTTCGCCGCGAGCACCACGCTTAGCGGGTCGGTCTTCACCAGCACTCCAGGGACGCTGGTTCAGCAGAGCTTCTTCGATGTGCGCTCGGCGACCCTGACTGGGCTGTCAACGGGTGATGCCGTGGGGAACGCGTCAACGGCAGATGGCCAGTTGCTGGCCCCGACAGGCATCTTCATCCTGACGGCCGGGGCGCGCTCCGGGGGCGGGGTGGGGACGGGGGGACAGTCCAACGCGCAAGCCCACTGCGACACGAGCCAGACCTATGTCATCACCTCGGCGACGCTCCCGCCAGGGACGCTGGTGCCGGTGACGATCGGCTGGGCTTTGGATGGCCACGCGTACGCGGCGGGGAACCTGACCTATTACCTCTCCACGTCAAGCGGTGAGGTGGATGGCCGCGTCCAAGTCAACGTGAACGGCGCGACCGTCATGAACAAAACCGGGGTCTACCGGCGCTCGTACAGCACCAGCGGCGGGTCCGACTTTGTTTCCGGCACGCTCAACATGCTGGGTGATTTTGGCGTTATCACCGCCAACGTGGGGGTGGGGCAGACAGTGCAGATCGGCATGGACATGACCGCGAGCGCGGTGACGGCGGCCGTTCTTTCTTCCACCACCGGCGGGGATGCGGAGATCGCGATGCTCTGGGGCGTGAGTGTCACCGGTGCCGATGCCGCGGCGGTGCTGCAGTCGAGCCCCGGCGAGGCCGCTCCGTCCGCTGCCAATGCCACCCCGGCGAACGCGGCCCTGGCCCGGCCGCCGCGCCCCGCGGGCTCGCTGGATTGCCTCGCGTTCTCCACTCAACCAGAGTCGCTAAGCCTGTGCGACTCGGGCGACGCGTCGTTCTCCGTCGTGGCGACGGGAACCGGCCCCTTCACCTATCAGTGGCGTCGCAACGGCGTGGCCATCTTCTCCGCGAGCAACCCAACGGCCGCAACCTCCACACTCTCAATCAATAACGCCTCGGGGGCTGACGCGGGTGCCTACGACTGCGTGGTCTCCAACCCGTGCGGCGGCACCCCCAGCCACGCCGCCACACTCACGGTGCTCGCCGCCAACGACCCAACCTGCGGGGGCCCTACATGCGACCCGGACGTGAACCAGGATGGGAATGTCGACCAAGGGGACATCGACTACTTGATCGATGTGGTCGCGGGCGCGCCGAACCCCACCGGCATCGACCCCGATTTCAACCAGGACGGTAATGTCGATCAGGGCGACATCGACGCGCTGATCAACGTCGTCGCGGGTGGGGAATGCCCGTAACTCGGTAGGTTTGACCAATCATCCGAGCGGGATTGAGCTCGTGCTCTGGCGACACTTCCGATTTTTTGCTTGGCGCGATCCCCATTTTCGGACATACTTCTGGTCTCGTCGCGGATCTCTCGTCACCTCTTACGGGAATCATCACATGCTCAAGCGCGCCCTCCCTGTCGTCCTTCTCCTGGCCGCGGCTCCTTGCTTTGCGCAAGAGCTCTATCGGCAGAGCCCCATTCCCAACGGCATCGGCGGACTTTCCGCCCAGGACGCCCGCAACCCCGGCGGCCTCGGCTGGTTCAGCGAAGTCGTCGACGATTTCCCCGGCCAGGCCGGCTGGAGCATCGGAAATGTTGAGTTCTGGGGCGGCTATGTCACCGACATCCCCGGCAACACGCACGGCTTCACGATCCGCTTCTACGACGGTTCCGACGGGGTCGTCGGCTCGCTGCTTTCCGCGCAAGACGTCTTCACCTTCACCGAAACCGAGTATTACTCCGTCTTCTTCTCCGGCCTGGGAATCGTACGGGGCTATCACTACACGCTGGACCTGAGTACGCCCTTTGCCGTCCCCGCCAACGGTCGATACTGGATCAGCGTGACCGCCATCCTCGATCGCGGCGGAAGTGCCAACGAGCCCCAGTGGGGCTGGATCCCCGCACAATCGATCTCGGGCCTCTCCTGCAAGCAGTGGTTCTTTTCGCCGGGGAACTTCACGCCACAGAACCAGGATGTGTCGTTTGTGCTCAACTCCGGCGGCGGTGGCGGCCCCAGCTGCGACCCGGACGTGAACCAGGACGGTAACGCCGATTCCAGCGACGTTGATTACCTCATCAACGTCGTCGCCGGCGGCAGCAACGACACCGGCATCGACCCCGACTTCAACGGCGACGGCAACGTCGACTCCGACGACGTGAGCGCCCTGCTCAACGTCGTCGCCGGCGGCGAGTGCCCGTAAGTCCCCGATCCTCGGCCCCCCAGGGGTCGCCCTTAGTCCGAGATTCTCTCCCCTTCTCGCCGAAATACTGGCGAGAGTGTGGGAAGTTGCGCGCCAAATTCGAGTGATGCGTGTAGTTTGCCCGTACGGGTCGCTACGCCATGGTAGAGTGTGTGCTGAGGAATCAAACCATTGCGGCGGGGGTCGCGCTTCGGAGCAAAACTATGTTGTTCAACGCCTTTGTTTCGGGCAGGGTGTCCGTGCGTCTTGGCCGCCCGGCGCGGTCGCGAGCTCTTGGGGTGCTCGCGAGCGCCGTGGCCGCGAGTCTCCTCGCGCCAGCCGCGCTGGGCCAGATGATCATCCCAGTGTTTCCCCTTCCCGGCGGGACCTCCGTCAGAGTTTCGGGGCTCAACTCCTTTGGCACCGGCTCGGGCGTCAATGTGGTGGGCTATAGCGACAACGCCGCGGGCCAAGACCGCGCCATCAACTGGACGAGCACCGGGGGCACCACGAGCATCGGCCTCCTCCCCGGGGGCACCATCAACTCCTACGCCCAGGCTATCAACTACGACAAAACCACCATCGTGGGCTACGGCGACTCCGGGGGCAGCACGCGTGCCTTCCGCTGGACCACCACCGGCGGCTACACCATCATCCCACTTGTGCCCGGCACCGGAAACTTCAACCAGGCCTTCGCCATGAATCAAGGCGGCGGCATCGTCACCGGTGTCAGCGGCATCGGAGCGGGCGCCCGCGCCTTCCGGTGGGATTACTCCACCCCCGCGTCAATCATCAACCTGGGCGTGCTCCCCGGGCAGAACTCATCCTCGGGCCTGGCTGTGAGCGGAGACGCCTCCACCATTGTCGGCACCAGCGGCAGCCGCGCCTTTCGCTGGCTCCTCTCCACCGGTGCCATGACCGACCTGGGCGCGCTCCCGGGGCAGGTGTGGGCGATGGGCGAAGCCGTCAACTACGACGGCACCGTGGTCACCGGGCGATACAGCACGGGCGGCAACGAGTTCGGCTATCGCTGGACCACGACGACCGGCATGGTGGCGCTGCCGCAGACGTTGGCCGGGTGCAGCGCCCTTCGCCCGCGCTCCGTCACCAGCGACGGCAACACGATCGTGGGGCAAGTCGTCGACAACGCGGCCGGGTTCACCGCGTTTATCTGGACGCCGATCAACGGCACCGAGTTGTTGGCGACGCACCTTGCCGCCCGGGGTGTGGACCTCACCGGCTGGCAAATTACAGACGCGACGGGGATCAGCCTCGAAGGCACCGCGTTGTGCGGCAACGGCTATTACTACGGCCAGCCCGCCGGGTGGCTGGTGCGTCAGCTCAAGTGCCCGCCTCAAATCATCTGGGGGCCCAGCGCCTTGAGCGGGTGCATCGGGTCGACGCTGAACTTCAACGCCGGCAACATCGTCGGGTTCACGGCTCCACTCCAGTGGCGCTGGTTCAAGAATGGAGTGCAGATCTCAGACGGCCCCCAGCCCACCGGCTCGGTCGTCACCGGCGCGCTCACCAGCACCATGGCGTATCACAACTTCAGCCCCGGTGACGGCGGCACTTACACCGTCCACGCCAGCGCGCAGGGAGCGTGCGAGGTCACGACATACGACGGCCAGATCTTCGACCCCTACGAGTCGCGCCCCTTCGATGAACAGCCGGTGGACACAGCGGTGTGCGCCGGACAAGCCGCCTGCGCGTACGTCCAAGTCTCTCAGTATGGTCCGGCCGTCACCTACCAGTGGCAGAAGTTTGTCGGCCCCGGACACAACGACTATGTGAACATCTACGACGGTCCCAGCGGCAACGGCTCCAACTATTCGGGCCAGGGGACCCAGATCTTCTGCGTCTTCCCGGCTCAACCCGCCGACACCAATCGCTATCGCTGCCTCATCACCGATCCTTCGTGCGTGACCCCGACGCCCAGCAACTCGGCGCTCCTCACCATCAACCCCAGCGCTCCGATCGTCACGATTCCTCCGGAGTTTGGCGCCTGCCAGGGCGACAACGACGCGGAGGTCACCATCACTTCCGCGCCCGCCGGGCCGACCACCTTCCAATGGCAGGCGGCCATCCCCGCTGGCTCCAACACCTTTGTGAACATCGCCAACGGCTTCGTCGGAAACGGCAGCTCCTACGGCGGCGTCACCACCTCCACCCTCACCATCAGCGGCATCTATGCCGGGCTCAGCGACCAGTATCGCTGTGTCGTCACCGGCCCGTGCGGAGGCACCACCATCAGCCCGGTCACGCTCTTCCGCCCCTGGGGCAACCCCACGCTCATCGGTCCGGTGAACACCGAGCAGTGCCTGGGTGACAACGACGCTTTCTTCATCTGCACCCCCAGCCCCTACGCCCCCGGCACCACCTTCCAATGGCAGAAGTTTGTCGGCCCTCGCCCCACCGCCTACGCCAACATCTTCAATGGCCCCACCGGCAACGGCGGCAACTACGGCGGCACCAACTCCCCAACCCTCTCCATCAACGGCGTCTACTACGGCGACCTCCGGAACTATCGCTGCGTCGTCACCGATCCCTGCTTCGGCACTGTTGTCGTCAGCGCCCCGGCCGAGCTCGCGGCGACCCCCGATGCCAGCATCGTTACCCAGCCCGCCGACACCGCCCAGTGCCTGGGTGAC
>JBAZUW010000032.1:0-12167 GCA_041661205.1 Phycisphaerales bacterium | reverse complement strand
TCTTCACCGTCGCCGCCTCTCCCGCCGGCTGCACGTACCGCTGGCAGAAGTTCGTCGGCCCAGGCCCCAACGACTTCGTGAACATCTACAACGGCCCCACCGGCAACTACGGCAACTACGGCGGCACCGCCCTGCCCACCCTCTCCATCAACGGCGTCTACCCCGCCGACGCCATCCTCTATCGCTGCGTCGTCACCGGCCCCTGCGGCGGCGTCCCGGCAGTAAGCAACCCCGCACAGCTCACCGTTGTACCGCTGTACGCCCGCTCTTGTGGTGGCCCCGGGTGCGACCCGGATGTGAACGGCGACGGCAATATCGACCAGGGCGACATTGATTACCTCATCAACATTGCCGCCGGGGGCGACAACCCCTCCGGAGTCGACCCCGACTTCAACATGGACGGCAACATCGACCAGGGCGACGTTGACGCGCTGATCAATGTGGTCGCGGGCGGAGAATGCCCGTAACGAACGGACATGCTTGAAGGAGAAGTGAACGTGATCCACATTCGAAAGACCGTCCGTGGCGTTTACATTGGAACGTTGCCAGTCATTGCCGCTCTTGGGTTGGCGTCGGCCTCGGCGAACGCCCAGGTCTTTCTGAACCTCGACGGGTTCGGCACCGGCACAGGGAGCTGCACCGTACAGTCGCCCAACGGTCCCGCCACCGACTCCGCGAACATCAGCAACCTGTTCTTTCCGCAGTCAGGCACACAGACCGCCAGTGTCGGGGTCGCCAGCCGCGGTGGCGCCTTCGCGCAAATCACGACCGATTCTGTTTTCGACAGCGGCATCATCCGCCTCCAGTCAATCATTCTCGCCCAGGGTTCGTCCATTTGCCATGAGAACGGCTGCGGCAACGGAAGCGGCTCAGCCGGCGTGACCACGCGAGCCACGTTCAGGGTCAGCGAAGAGGCCGTGCTCTTTCTCAGCGGCGTCATCTCGGCCGCGTCGCACGTCGATCCCGGCATCGGCGGCAGCGGGATCAGTTCCTCCACCAGCAGCGTGGTTGTTACCCAAGGGCCGACGACGCTCTTTGGTCGCACGGTCCGCAACAGTACCGGGTCGTTATCGACCGAGACGATTGCCGAGGGCGGGGTCGCCCGGCTGATCCCCGGGCTCGACTACGAGTTCACCGTCGCCTCCAGCGGGAACGGTCAAGCCTTCGGCCTCAACTCATCCGCCGACGGCAGCGCCAGCACGATCGTGATGGTCCGCCTCTTTCCCCCGGAGTGCCCGACCGTCACGGCACCGTCCGATCTTGTTCACTGCGCAAGCCAGCCGCCCGCCATGTTCACGGTCATCGCCAGCGGTGCGCTCCCGCGCACGGTGCAGTGGCAGCGGTTCAGCGCGGGCAGTTGGAGCGATCTCGCCGACGGCGCGATCGTTGGCGTGGGCACGGTGTCGGGGGCGACCAGCACGACGCTCTCGATCTCCGGGCCGGGAATCGCCGCCAATATCTTCCGAAGCATGGTGCAGAACGATTGCGGCATCGCCTTCAGCGACGCCGCCACCCTCACCATCCTCCCCGACTCCGACCGCGCCTGCGGCGGCCCCGGCTGCGACCCCGACGCCAACCAGGACGGTAACGCCGACCAGGGCGATGTCGACTACCTCGTCAACGTCGTCGCTGGCGGGCCGAATTCCACCGGCATCGACCCGGACTTCAACACGGACGGCAACGTCGATCAGGGGGATATCGACGCCCTGCTAAACGTCGTCGCTGGCGGGCCGTGCCCGTAACCCTCGGTCGGCATGTAGGGTTTTTCATCGCGGCAGTCGTGAGTGTTCCGCCCCCGACGCGGGCGATCTTACCTTTGACCGAACGCCCCCACCGTCACCACACCGGCCTCGTCCACGACAACTTTGCCCCCGAACGCCCGGATGGTCTGCATGTTCGTCGTCGAATGCGGCGTGAGCGTGGTGGTGCGATAGCGTCCACCCGCCAACGCACACAGCGGCAACATCAGTTGATCCGCCAGGTGCTCGCCCACCGGCACATCGAGTGCGAAGTAGACGCGGCCATCTGGCTTGCACACTCCCCCGCACGCGACAAGCGGGCGCCGACGTGGTCGGTCGCCCGCTCGTCTCTCCCGAATTTGAGTCTCTACGAGCCCGAAGCGCTGGCGAGGGCCACCCGGGTGCTGATGTCGCGAGAGGGGCTCGCCGCTTTGGCGGGGTAGCGCGAGAGCGTTGGCCGTGACCCTCGCCAGCGCTCCGGGCCCGTAAAGAACTTCAGCGCTTACGCCGGAAGGCCAGCACGCTGCCCACACCCATCAGCGCCAGGCTCCCCGGCGTGGGCACTGCGGTGGTTTCCCAACCCCAGTGCACGCCGTCGTAGATGGTGATGCTGCCGTTGGCACGGGTTGAGGCGAAGGCCCACGCCTCCCACACGATGCCGGCCTGCGCGTCGCGGCTGGGAGAATCGATCAGCCCGCGCCCGTTGGCGGCGTACCCGGTGGCGTTGTTGTTGTCATCGGCGCCGTAGAAGGGGTCGGTCGGAGGCACCGGCTGGCCCGACCAGCCGTTGTCGATGTACCACGTAAAGCCGTCGTCGCCACTGATCGAAGTGCCGCGATCGATGCCCCACTGCAGCGGGGTGTTGGTGCGGATGACCTGGAGCCAGCGGACATTGGCGATCGCGGGGTCGCCCGCGCCGGGAATATACCCCACCGCGAAGGCGTTGCCCACGGTGTCGGGCCGGTTGGCGGCAGGGAAGTTGTACCCGTAAAAGTTCTGCGCCGGTTCGTTCACCGCCCAAGCAGTGTTCTGGTCAAGGCGGAAGTTGCCGGTGGTGCTTCCCTGGAAATCCCACTGGAAGGTCTGCTGCTGCAAGGCCTCGGACAAGCCTGCGGCCCCGGCCGTGGTGGCGTAGTTGGGGGCGTACGACCGAACCTTCACGTTGCCGGTCATGGCGAACTCGCTGCCTCCCGGCCAGTTGCCGCCCGGCTTGAGAAGCATCCCAGCGTTCGCGACGCCGCCCGCCAGAACCACCACCGATAACGCGCACATCTTGAAGTTCATTGCAAGCCTCCCCATGAGTTTCCTGCGCCATTCGACCCCCTCGGGAACACCCCGAATCGGGCGGAAAGTTGCACAGAGCCAAGGAGGAAACGGAGGATCGCCGAGCGCCTCACGCGGGGGTACGAAAAACCCACCGAAATGTTTGACTCCCCCGCACGGGAAAAAAAACGTACAATGAACTTGGCCGACGTTGCCCGGCGTGATCCGGACCGCCGACCGCCCTCAAACCCGCTCCGCCTGGCCCAGTTCGGGCGGGGCGCGAAAGGAGTTTGTGCCCGATGGCGGTATCTGCAACCACTCCCCCCGCGAACATCCGCAACATCTGCTTGTGCGGAACGACCGCGGCGGGCAAGACGACACTGGCCGAACGACTGCTCTATGCGTCCGGTGCATCCAAGCGTCTGGGGACGATTGCCGAGGGGAACACCGTCTCCGACTTTACCGACGAGGAGCGCTCGCACAAGCACTCCCTGCAGCCCAGCGTGCTGCACTTTGAGTCTGAGAATCACCTGATCAACCTGATCGACACGCCCGGCCTGGCCGACTTTGGCGGGCACGCCATCGCCTGTTTCCCCGCGTGCGAAACCATCGCGGTGGTGATCGACGCGCTCAAAGGGCCCGACAGCGTGGCCCGGCGGCTGCTCGCCGTCGCCGAGGAGCGGCGAATCCCGCGACTGGTCATCATCAACAAGATCGACGAAGCCCCGACCTCGGCGCTCGAAGAACTGGTGGAGCGGCTCCGCGCGATCGTCGGGCCCACGCTGCTGCCGATTAATCTGCCCATGCAGCAACGCACCGGCGTTGTGAATGTCTTTGAGCATGATGGCAGCGACGGCGTGGGCAGGCAAGCCGACTTTTCGTCTGTGAAAGAAGCGCACAAGCACATTGTCGAGCAGGTCATCGAGGTTGACGACGAACTGACGATGCAGTACCTCGAAGACGGCGAGGGGGGGTTTGACCAGGGCAAGCTGCACGGGGCCTTTGAAAAGGCCCTGGAGGACGCCCACCTGATCCCGCTGTGCTTTGTGTCGGCCAAGACCGGCGCGGGGGTGGATGATCTGATGCACATCTTCGCCAGCTTGTGCCCCAGCCCCGAAGAGGTGAACCCGCCGGAGTTTGTGAAGCGTGAGATGTCCGACGACGGCGCGGGGGGCGTGGAGCATGAGTGGCACGCCACGCCCGACCCGGCCGGCAAGGTTCTCGCGCACATTTTCCGCGTCAGCACGGACCCGTTTCTGGGCAAGGTCGGCATCTTCCGCGTGCACCAGGGCACCGTCAAAGCCAAGACCGACCTGCTCATCGATGACCACAAGAAGCCGATCAAGGTGGCTCACCTGTTCGTCCTTCAGGGCAAGGACCATGTCGAAGTTCAAGAGATCGGCCCGGGGGGCATCGGCGCGATCGCCAAGATCGACGAGATCAAGTTCAATGGCTGCCTGCACGACAGCCACGAGCTGGACAGCGTGCACCTTCGCCCGTTGCCCTTGCCCAAGCCCATGTTCATGCTGGCGGTGACGCTGAAGAACCACGCCGACGAGACCAAGTTCGCCGCGGCCACGCACAAGCTGATGGCCGAGGACCCGTGCTTCAGCGTGGAGCGCATCAGCGCCACCAACCAGACGGTGATGCGCGGGCTGGGCGACCTGCACCTGCGGATCATGATCGAGCGTTACAAGCACCAGTACGCCATCGATCTCATCACCGCGCCGCCTAAGGTGGCGTACAAGGAGACGATCACGAGCCGCGCCGAGGGACACTACCGCCACAAGAAGCAGACCGGCGGGGCGGGGCAGTTTGGCGAGGTGTACCTGCGCGTTGAACCCCTGGCGCCCGATCACCCGGTGGGCTTTGAGTTTGTCAACGACACCGTCGGGGGCTCCATCCCGCGCCAGTTCATCCCCGCCGTGGAAAAGGGAGTCAGGCAGGTTCTTACGGAGGGCGCCATCGCCGGCTACCCCATCACCGGCGTCAGCGTCGCGGTGTACGACGGCAAGTACCACGATGTCGACAGCAAGGAGATCGCGTTCATCACCGCCGGGCGTCGCGCGTTTGTCGAGGCGATCCAGAAAGCCCGGCCGGTGCTGATGGAACCGTTCGTGCACCTCGAAATCACCGCCCCGTCTCGGTACATGGGCGATCTGGCGGGGCACCTTTCCACCAAGCGAGGGAGGGTGCAGAGCAGCGAGGTGATCGCGGGGGACGTATGCATCGTCAGGGCCCAGGCCCCGCTGGGCGAGCTGCAGAACTACAGCAACGAGCTCAAGAGCATGACCGGCGGGGCCGGCACCTACGCCATGGAATACAGCCACGACGAGCGAACGCCCCCCAACGTGCAATCCACCGTCATCGCGGCCTACAAGCCCAAGGCGGAGGTGGACTGAGCTATTGCTATTGGTAGTCTCTGGTGGCACGGGCTTCCAGCCCGAGTTTCCAACTTCAAGTCGGGGTTGGTACGATACCGGCGCTTCGCTTCGTTCTCGCTTCTACTTCGTTTCTTCCGATTGAGGTTCCAGTTGGAGCGGGAGTCGGTCACGGGCTGCAAGCCCGCGCTCAGTTCTGAGAAAGCCTTGCCCATCGAGTCTCGTTCGCTTCGTTTCCATTTCAAGAGGTGCCGCGTGAACACGAATCGCTCTCCGTTTGGCATGCAAGAAGGTCGCGGCCTTTCACTCGCGGTCATCAGCATCGCGCTGCTGCCCGCGGGCGGCATCCTGCTTTACACCGTCAACCAGCTCTCCAGCGAAATGCCTCAGGCCGCCGCCGCCACCTTGCCGGCCAGCACGGTCGACCTGATGGCCGCCTCCAAGAAGGGCGATGTGGCGGCCATCGACAGCGCGATCAAGGCCGGCGCCAAGCCCGATCAGGTCATCGATTCCACCGGCGGGCGTGGCGGCATGACCGCGCTCATGGCCGCGGCTGCCGCGGGCAAGACCGACGCCGTCGCTGCCCTCCTCAAAGGCGGAGCCTCGCCCAACACCCGCTCCGCCGACGGCAAGACCGCCCTGATGTACGCCGCGGGCTGGGGCAACCCCGCCACCGTGCAGGCACTGCTGGATGCCAACGCCCGTGTGAATGACCGCGCCGAGGATGGGATGACCGCCCTGATGCTGGCCGCGGCTCGCGGCGAGATGGCCAGTCTCTCCGCGATCCGCAACGCCGGGGCCGACATCGCGGCCCGCAACAAGTGGGGCCAGACCGCGCTCATGACCGCCGCCCTCGCCGGCGATGCCGAGAAGATCTCATCGCTGCTCAACGCCGGCGCCAGCGCCAACGACGCGGACCGGGATGGCAAGTCGCCGCTGCTGCTGGCCGCCGAATCCGATCACGGCTTGGCGGCGGTGCAGTCGCTGCTGAAGGCCAGCGCCAACCCCAACGCCGCCGACGCCGATGGCCTTACACCCATCATGAAGGCGGCGCTCAAGGCCGACGCGGAGATGGTCAGCGCGTTGCTCGCGGCCGGCGCGAGCGTAACTGTGAAAGACAAGAGCGGCATGAACGCCCTCGACTGGGCCGCGACCCGCACCGACGCGCAGGGTGAGTCGGTCAAGTCGATTCTGTCGCAGGCAAAGAAGTAATCGCACGCCACTCGCCCCTGCATTGACCCCGAGGCGGGGTCAATGGCACGCGTATCACGGAAACGGCCGCGGCAATTCCGGCTTTTCGGGCACCTTGGGTCGATCCGGCGCCAAGTCCTTGGGGATCAGCTTCCCCGGCAAGCTCTGCTCATCCACCGCGGGCGAGATCTGGTTGAGCACCAGGTCCGTCACGATGCTGATCTTCTCCGCCACCTTCTTGCGCACCGCGATGATGTCGTTGCTCACGCCGTAATCACTCAGCAGCACGTCGTATGCCACCCGAATCCGCATCAGGTTGCCCGGGGCGAGCTTCTTCGTCTCTTCGCTCTCTGGCAAGAGCGTGATCGTGGCGCCCGGCAGCGTCACGCTTTTGGTCACTCCGTGCAACGTCAGCTCCCCCTCCAGCGTGCATGTGAACGCCTTTGCGTCCTTCGTCAGGGGCTCGTGCGGCTCGCTCGTGTCGAGGGCGGCATCGGCATCAACCGGCTTGATGTCCTTGACTTTCTTGAAGGTGAACTCGACATACGGGAACTTGGCCGCGTCCAGCCAGTTGGGCTCGGTCAGGTGCTGATCTCGCATCGCAATACCCGTCCGCAGGGAATCGACCTTGAACCGCCAGCGCCCCGCCTTGAGGTCCGCGGAGATCGCGTCCCCGCCGCGCACCGCATACCCGTGCACATCGTTGGTGAATCCGTTGATGCGTTCGTTGAGCGCTTCGGAAGTAAAGGTGACCTGCCGCTCTTTGCCCGAGATGGTGCGGTACACCACGCCCAGCTGCATCTCACGGGGCGGCACCTCGATGTCGTCCTTGGACGGCCCCGTTGGCTCGCGCCCGGGGATCATCGGGTACTTCCCGGGGAGCTGAGGCCGCTCGGGGAGCTTGGGGGCCTCGGGGAGCTTCGTGGGCAGCGAAGGTTGCGTCGCCCAACCCAGAGACAGCGCCGCCAGCCCCGCGGCCGCCACACATGTCGCCGCTCCAAGCCGGCGCCCAGCCGCCACGCCCTGCTTCCCTCTGTTCCCACGCATGCCAGCCTCCTTTGATTCGCCCGCTTCTACTGAGACTCCCCGGAACGCGACGTGTTCCGACGCGTCTCACCAGGTGTGCCTCATGAAACCTCGCACACCTCGTGCTTCCCGCTCAGCAGCGACACCAGCACCACCACCCCCACCGGCAGGGCAAAGGTGAGCACGCTGATCATCCCCTGGCCGGCCCCGGAAGGCAGCAGGCCCAGCCCAAAGTCATTGCGGATCGGAGTATTTTTCTGCCCGCCGAAGAGACCGGTGAGGGACCCGTCTGCCTGCTGGAGTTTCGCGAGATCGTCCGATGGAAAGAACGTAAAGACCCGCCGCCCCGTGGCGTCCCATAGCATCACCGCCGGCACCACCGCCGCGAGCCCCGCGAGAACCACCAGCAGCCGCCGTTTGCCGCACATCATGAGCATCTCCTTGCAACACCACTCACATCGGAGCGACCGATGACCTTTGCCGTGCCATTCTCTCAGAAGTTCGTTCTCTCCGTCGCGGGCGCCGCGTCACTTCAGATGGCCGCGGCTGCCACAGGTTTCGCCATCACCCGCCAGCCCAGCGCCGAACTGCCTTCTGAAACCACCCAGCCTGCACAGACGGCCCCCCCCGTGTCGCCCGTCAAGCCCGGCGACATCACCACCGCCGACCAACTGCTGGACGCGCTCGAGACCGCCGACGCCGGGTTGCACACGCTGACCGCCGACATCCGATATGACCGGGTGTTTGAGATCGCCGGCGACCGGCAGATTCGCGATGGGTCGCTGGTGTATGTGGACACGCGGGGCGACGCCGCCGGCGCTCCGGGTGCCGCGGGTGGCCGCAAGTTCGCGATCCGCATCAAGTCAGTCCAAATCGGCGATCGCAAAGACCCTGAAGACCGCCAGCTCATCTTCGACGGCCAGTGGTTCGTGGAACGCGTCGACTCGAACAAGTCGTTCACCAAACGCCGCGTCGCGCGTCCTGGCGAGAACTTCAACCCGCTGCGCCTGGGCGAAGGCCCCTTCCCGCTCCCCATCGGCCAGAAGAAGGCCGACATCCTGAAGCGCTACGACGTGGATTTGTTCCCCGCGACCAAGGACCTTGTTTCGAACGACCCCGGCAACGCCGCCGCCCAGAAATCCCTCGAGGATTTCGTCAAAGGGTGCTACCAGCTCAAGCTCACGCCCAAGCCGACCATCATCGAGTCCGAAGAGCTCAAAGAGATTCGGCTGTGGTACCGCCCCGGCACCGGAAACGAGCCGACGCTGCTGCCCCGCATGGCCCGCACGATCAATCGTGCCCAGGACGTGACGCTGGTGCAGTTGATCAACGTAAAGCTGAACCAACCGATCGACCCCGAGTCGATCTCGACAACGCCCCCCAAGGGCGACTGGCACGTGCAGATCGACGATCTGCCGCCGGCGGGCGCGCCCGATTCGCTGGTGGTCCCCGGCAAGGAACCTGCCAACCCCCAAACCGGCGAAACCCCTGCCACAGCGCCGCCCACAGACAAATAGTAAAGGTTTGATGGCCGCCCGCACCCAAGCCGTGGCACGCACCGAACCGACTCCTGTCGAAACCCGATATAAAGATGTCCGCTGGTCGCTCCTCGCGCCCGCCGGGCGATGAGGATCAGCCATGAGCCAGTTCGGAACGGACGCCGAGACAAACCCGACACGTCAGCTGGTGGCACACAGCGTGCCACTGACCTCTTCGGCTTTGCGAAGAGGTCAGTGCGGGTTGGCTCAGACGTATTGTCATAGTGCACTGACCCCGAAGACGGGGTCAGTGGCACGTTCGGCTTCAATCGCGCCATCGAGAACTCAGGGCAGTCCACGATGTCATGTGCTTCTCGCATCCCTCATTGCGATGCTCTTCGCAATCCCCTCGCTCGCTCAAACCGAGCCCCTCGACCCGCCCGACCTCGCGCCATCCGTCAACGACCTCCTCTCGCAGTCCTTCCTCAAGCCCGAGGAACTCCGCGCGATCCGCCTCGACCACGGCGCGTGGACCGACGATGACCTGACGACCCCGGCAGAGCACGCCCAAGCCGCCCTCACGACCTTCGCGATCGCTGACGCTTCGCTCACCGACCCCGCCACGCCCGCCATCGACCGTGCGGCCGCCCTCCAGCTTCGGGGCGACCCGGCCGCCGCCCTCGCGCTTTTGGGCGATGACCAATCCGCCCGCGCGCTGCACATCCGCGTCGCGGCCCTCATAGCCCTTGGCAAGTTCGCCGACATCGCGCCGCTTGCGCCTAGAGCCAGCGCCATCATCAAGGACTCCGCTCGGCCCGCCGCCGACACCGCGCAGGCCGTTCGCGCCATGCTGCTCATCACCCATGTGCTGGGGCCCAATCACGCGGATGTCGTGGGCTACCAAGGAATGCTCGACGCCCTTGCCGCGGCTCGCGACACACGCGATCGCCTCTGTTGGCAAGCGTTCCTTGCCGAAGCCCTGCTGCTCCACGAAAAAGGCCGCTATCAGGATGCCGGGGCGGCCCTCGACACCGCGATGAGCCTGAACCCAAGAGCCGCGGAAAGCTGGTCGCTCTTCGGCCAGATTCTGGTCGACGGGCTGGAGTTCCCCAAGGCCGAGGGCGTCGCGGCTCGGCTCGACGTGCTTGCCGGAGGCGTTTCGCCCGATGCCGCGATCATCCGCTCGCGGGTGCAGCTGCGCCAGACCGAGGGCGACGCGGCCATGGCGGCCCTCGCCCCCGCCCTCGTCGCCTTCCCCAACCATCGGGACCTTCGCGCCGCCGAAGCCGCCGCCGCGGCCGGGTCCTTCAAATTTGACCTCTGCAAAGCCAAGCTCGACGCCTTCGACACCCTCGCGCCCGGTTCGCCGGACGCCTATTTGGCCGCGGGCAAAGCGATGGCCGAGGCCCGGCAGTATGCCGAAGCCGCGGACTATCTGCGGGTCGCCAGCCAGCGTGCCCCCAACTGGGTTACTCCGGTGGTCGAGCTCGGCCTGAGCGAACTGCAAGCCGGGCACAACGACGCGTCGCTCGCGGCCCTCGAAACCGCCACTGCGCTCGACCCCTACAACGTCCGCGCGGATAACAGCCTGACCTTGCTTCGCGAACTGGCTACCTACGCCACCATCGAGAGCCCGCACTTCATCATCCGCTACAAGCCCGGCATCGACGAAGTGCTGGCCAAAGAGATGCCCGGCCCGCTCGAACGCAGCTACGCCCGCGTCACCGGAAACGGCCCCGGAGGCATCGACCACTCGCCAGCCCACAAGACCGTTGTCGAGCTGTACCCCGACCATCGCTGGTTTGGCGTGCGCATCACCGGCATGCCCGCCCTGCACACCATCGCCGCGGCCACCGGCCCTGTCATCGCCATGGAGGCCCCGCGCGATGGACCAAACCACCTCACCGGCCCGTACGACTGGGCCCGCGTCGTGCAGCACGAGTTCACGCACACAGTGACCCTGAGCCGCACGCGAAACCGCCTGCCGCACTGGTTTACAGAGGCGAGCGCGGTGTATCTCGAAGACTCACCCCGCGACTACAACACCGTGCAGTTGCTCACGCGTTCGTTTGATACCGACACGCTGCTGGACTTTGACAACATCAACATCGCCTTCGCGAGGCCCAAACGCCCGAGCGACCGGGGCCTGGCCTACGCCGAGGGCGCGTTCATGTACCAGTACATCATCGAGCGGTTCGGCCCGCGCAAACCCCTCGAACTCATGGACCTCTACGCCACCGGCGTGCGCGAGCAGCCGGCGTTCGAGAAAGTCCTCGGCGTCACCCGCGATCAGTTCTATACGGATTTCAAGGCCTGGGGGCACGACCAGCTTGTGACCTGGGGCATGCTCTCCAGCGATGCCGCGCCCGACATTCAGGCCCTGCTCGCCGCCGAGCGCAAGGCCGACCCCAACACCCCCGACGAGCCCACACCCGCGCTCTTCGCCAAGTGGCTCGCGGCCAACCCCACCAACCCCTTCGTGCTCGAGCAGGTGCTGCAAGCTTCCCTCCAAGGGCGCAGCGCCGACATCAAGACCCTCACCCCCGAGCAGATCGACCTCGCCGAGCGCTACGCCAAGGCCCGCCCGGTTGATCCGCTCCCCCACCGTCTGCTCGCGGCTCACTACCTCGCCAGTGACACGCCAGCCGCGGCGATTCCGCATCTTGAGTATCTCGACGCCCGCGAGCAGCACTCCGGTGCCTACGCCGTCGAGCTCGCCAAGCAGTACCTCGCCGCCGGCGACACTACCAAGGCCGCCGAAAAAACCGCCCGCGCCACCACCATCGCCCCCTACGACCCCGCCATCCGCGAGTTCGCGGCCACCACCTACTTGCGCCTCAAAGACCTCGACGGTGCCGCCCGCCAAATCGAAACCATGGTGATTCTGGAACCGGATCGCGCGCGCAATAAGGAACGGCTCGAGGCGATCAAAAAGTTGATCGTGGCCCCCCGGTAACACGTGCCTGCAAACCGTGCCACTTCTATGAAGACTGTCCGGAAGTCAAGTGATCGGCGGTCCCAATCGTCTATCCGAGCTTGGACGTGAGTCCTGCCCATGTGGGATGTGTTCGAGGCGTGTGGGTGCCGGC
>JBAZUW010000031.1:0-23609 GCA_041661205.1 Phycisphaerales bacterium | reverse complement strand
ATGGCTGGGGTTCGTTTTCTGGTGATTGGCAGTTGGGCAGGTCGGTCAGTGAGCAGCCGGGCGAGCTAACGCCGGGCGAGGAGTCGAATCAGTGCCACGCGTTGCAGGTATCGATATTCCCGACACCAAGAAGATCTATTTCGCGCTGCAGTACATCCACGGCATCGGGCCGAAGTTCGCCAAGGACATCCTGGCCGAAGCCGGTGTGGATGGCGAGCAGCGCTCCAACGAGGTTGATGAGGCCAAGCTGGCCCAGATCAACGGCATCATCGACAACACCTACATCGTCGAGGGTGCGCTCCGCCGTCAGGTCTCGCAGAACATTCAGCGGTTGAAGGACATCCGCAGCTACCGGGGCGACCGCCATCGCAAGGGCCTTCCGGTCCGCGGGCAGCGCACCCAGTCCAACGCCCGCACGCGTAAGGGCAAGAAGAAGACGGTGGCCGGCAAGAAGGGCGTCAAGGCCAAGTAAGCATTTCAGTGTGTCGGTTGCTTGTCACCCGGCGCGCTTCAGGCAGAAGTATCAAGTCAGTCAAATCGGTCGCGTTTCAACGCGGCCGGGCGTCGAGTGGGAAACAGGTCGGGGAATCACAACTGAAAGTTCCGGGGACGACCCATTGGGTCGGAGGATCCGAGGAAAGGCGATATGGCCAAGGCAAAGGTTCGCAAGAACGTGACTCGGGGCATCGTGCACATTCGTGCCACGTCCAACAACACCCTCGTCACCATCACCGACATGAACGGTGAGACGATCTGCTGGGATTCTGCCGGCACGATCGGCTTCAAGGGCGCTCGCAAGAGCACCCCGTTCGCCGCCACCCGCGCCGCGGAGACTTCCGCCGGCAAGGCCCGCAAGATGGGCATGAGCGAGGTGGAGATCCGCATCAAGGGCTCCGGCGCTGGTCGCGAATCGGCCGTCAACGGCCTGGTCGCTGCCGGCATGCGTGTGACCGCGGTGGAAGACCATACACCGGTCCCCCACAACGGCTGCCGCCCCCGCAAGCGTCGTCGCGTGTAAATCAATTTCGGTTCTGACGGGCGTTTTTTCGCAGCCGCGCTGTTTTGCCGCGGGCCGCGCACGCCCTTGTGGCGATTCTTACGGGAAGAAGAGGTCTTGTTCACTCGGCCGGACAAGGTTGCCTCGTGATCCCGTTCGCCTTGGTTCCATACGAGTCGGCCGAGCACGGAAGATACCACCATGACCATGCGCGTTCGCTGGCGGGGCCTGGAACTGCCTACCCGGGTCGTCACCGATCCGAAGTTTAAGAGCGACACCTACGGCCGGTTCGTCGTTGAGCCCTTTGAGCACGGCTTCGGCACCACGGTGGGCAACAGCCTGCGCCGGGTGCTGCTGAGCTCCCTCGAAGGGGCCGCGGTCAAGTTCATCAAGATCAAGGGCGTGCAGCACGAGTTTTCCCCGCTCAAGGGCGTGATGGAAGATGTCGTCGACATCGTTCTCAACGTCAAGAACCTCATCGTGAAGCTCGAGGGTGATGAGCCCAAGACCATGAAGCTCGCCGCCCGCGGCCCGGGCGAAGTCACCGCCGACATGATCCAGGCCGATACCGCGGTCAACATCCTGAACAAGGATCTGGTCATCGCCACGCTGACCGAGCCCATCGAGTTCGAGATGGAGCTCACCGTCGCCAAGGGCCGTGGCTACGTCCCTGCCAGCGAGCAGTACAACTCCGGTGATGAGCAGGAAATCGGCGTGATCCACATCGATAGCATCTACTCGCCGGTCCAGCGCGTCCGCTACAAAGTGGAAGACACCCGCGTTGGTCAGCGCACCAACTACGACAAGCTGACCCTGGAAATCTGGACCAACGGCACGGTCGCCCCCGACCTCGCCCTGGTGGAAGCCGCCAAGATTCTCCGCAAGCACCTCAACCCCTTCGTGCAGTACTTCGAGATCGGCGAGGAGCGAGTGAGCGAGGCTGCCGCGGCTGCCGCCAGCGTGGATGAAGAACTCATCCGCAAGCTCAACATGTCAATCAACGAGCTGGAACTCTCGGTGCGTGCCTCGAACTGCCTTGAGTCGGCCCGCATCGAGACGGTGGGCCAGCTGGTGACCCAGAGCGACGCGGAGCTGCTGAAGCTTCGGTCCTTCGGGCGGACCTCCCTCCGCGAAGTGAAGCGCAAGCTGCAGGACATCAATCTGGACCTGGGAATGACCCTCCCCGAGGGGTATTCGGTCGCCCCGACCCAGATTCCGACGATGTGAGGCCCAAAAGGCTTCACTCAGGCTTGGCGGCAAGCCTAATATCTTGACCTATTCCGGAGGGGCCTCAACGCCCCTCCGGAGTCTTTCCCGCGGCTGGCAATATTTGCCACGGGTGCAACGGTGGGGACGGGGCCTTTGGCTCCATCCAGGTGGTTTCAGCGGAGTATTGAATCATGCGTCACGGCAGAGCTGGATATCGACTCGGACGGAAGACCGCGCACCGCACTTCGACGCTGCGCAACCTCGCCGCCGGTCTCTTTGAGCACGGTCAGATCGTCACGACCATCCCCAAGGCCAAGGCCGTGGCCCCCATGATCGACAAGATCATCACCGCCGCCAAGAGCGGCACGCTGGCCGACCGCCGGCGCATCATCGCCAAGCTGGGCGGCGATCGCCTGGGCTTCGACTGGCTGTACCTCCCCAAGAAGGCGACCGAAGCCGAGCAGGAAGCGGTCCAAAAGCTCCGCGACCACTCCAGCCAGTTCTTTGATCTGCCCGAGAGCAGCCAGGTGGAGCGCAACCGCTACGGCGAGCTCCGCAAGGCCCCCAAGCTCGTCAAGCACATCTTCGACCACGTGGCGCCCCGCTTCGCGGATCGCACCGGTGGCTACACCCGCATCGTCAAGCTCGGGCGCCATCGCGTGGGCGACGGCACCGAACTCTGCATCCTGCAGTTCGTGGGCGCAGAAGACGGGGCCGAGATCAGCGGCCAGCGCAGCACCCGTCGCAAGATCGCCGACAAGCGCCGCGATTACGCCGCCTCCCTCAAGAAGGCAGCACCCGCGGCCTAAGCACCCCGGTGTGTGGCACGGGCTTCCAGCCCGCGATCCATCACCTCAATCAAGTTCGTCTCACACGGACCCGGCGAGTTTTCGTCGGGTTCTTGTTCTTTTGGGATGGTCGAAATTGGTCGCGACTTCGGTGGCGAGCCGGGCACGGCGTGCCAGTCACTGAGGGATGGCGCGGCCCTTCGAGACTTACGACTTCCGAAGCGCTGCCTTTCCGGGGGGAATCTCGATCTTCTCGCGCGTTGTGCAGTAGGCCCCGGGCCCGCCCATGCGGCCGATGGCGTCGAGCTTGGCCGCGTCGATGTGGTGGCGCTCGTTGATGATGTCGTCGCGGACGTGCACACGCACCACCTCGCCGATCACGATGTTGCCGCCGGCGGGCTGGCCGGGGTTGGTGCGGATCACCTGGGTGGTCTTGCATTCGAAACTAATAAGGCACTCGGCGACGCGTGACGGCTTCACCGCCTGACAGGGGGCGGGGGAGAAGCCGGAGAGATCAAACTCGCTCTCGCCGTAGGGGAGCGGCTCGGCGCAGGCGGCCATCTGCTCGGCGATGGCGACGGACACGATGTTGACAACGAACTCGCCCGTGCCGCCTTCGCTGACGGGCTTGGCGTTACGGAGCGAGTCTTTCTCGCCGCCCTGCTCGGTGTTGGCGGGGCAGAAGAGGAGCGTCATGGGGTGGCTGCCGACGCCTGCGAAGAAGGAGAAGGGTGCGAGGTTGGGGTGGCCGTCGGGCGAAATCGTGCTGACCAGCGCGATGGGGCGGGGGACGATGGAGCCGATGAGGAGCTTGTAGCGGTCGGGCTGGGCGAGCTGGGCGGGGGAGAGGATCATGGCGGAGCGTAGTGCTAGCTTCGCGCGGGGCGTTACTGGCCATTCATTTCATCGGGCATCCACGCGGGCAGGTCGGCCAGCGCGTCCCGGGCCGCCTGGGTGGTGGGGACGCCCCAGGCCTCGAAGAACGGGCCGAGGTTTTTGCCCGTGGCCCGGCTCATGTGCGTCAGCCACTGGTCACGCTTGTCGGCCTCGGTGGTGGGACGGTCGGAAGCGGGCTGATCGCGGTATTGGGCGAAGACGTGCTTGTAGACATCCCAGCCGAAGGCCAGCCGCAACTGGGCGTACATCTGCAAGGCGAGGAACGGGTCGCTCTTCCACTTGGCGAACTGGTGCCCTTCGGCGAAGTACTTGGCGCGGGCGCGGGTCGCTTCGTCGCTGAAGACCTTTTGATGAGACGCGTCGGCGACGCCGCAGACGTTCTCGAGCACGTACAGGGTGAAGATGTTGCACGTCACCTCGCCGGTGCCGTCGAACGTCCACGCGTCCTGCTGGTGGTTGTGGCCCATTTCGTGATAGGGGCCCCAGCCGGAATCGACGAGGCCCTTGCTGCTCGTCATGAACGTGGCCGCGTCCAGGTGCGTCATGATCGGGTAGCCCGAGTGCATGTACCCCGCGGAGATCTGCACGTCGGCGGCGTAGCGCTGCGGGCAGGGGCGCTCGTGGGGGAGCCCCGCGAGGTCGGCGTCGGCGTCGAGCACGCGCACCCAGTGCTCCATGATGGCGGTGGGGTCGTCGATGGTGCGGGCGACCGACGTGGGGATCGCAAGGATCACGCGGTCGCACGCGAGCTCGGCCCAGGGGCCGGGGAGATTGCGGACGCGGGTGGTCCAGTCTGCGTTGGTGGTCTGGTGCAGGACGAAGAGCGGGGCCTCGACCGCGCCGGCGATGGTGACGGAGAGGGTGGTGGGGGATTTCGTCGATCGCTCGGGAACGTCGATGTACACCAGCCCGCCGAAGGGGCTGGCGACCTGCACGGCAGCGGCGCTCAAGGGCCACTCGCGGCTGATGCGCGGGACACGCTTCCACTGCGGCATGTGCCACAGCTCGTCGGTGTGGCAGCCGATGCGGACGCGAAGGCCGGAGGCGGGATCAGGGACTGTGAGCGTGATGACCTCGCCCGCCGGGGCGTACAGGCCGGTGGAATGCCACTGCGGGATGGACGTGTCGATGCTGACGGCGCGGGTGATGCGGGGGGCGTCGGGCGGGACCGCGCCGGGGAAGTCGGCGGCCGCGGCGTGGGCACGCACGTCGGCCGGCTTCAGGGCATCCAACTCCGAGACTTGCAGCGACAGCAGCACGCGGTCGAGGGCCTGCGTGTCTTTGAGCGGGTGCTTTGCCGTCGGGGCGAGGTCGTTGGCGTTGGCTTGCAAGAAGGCTTGCAGGCGGGGACGCAGGAGCTGGTCGCTGGCGGGCAGGGCGGGCACGGCGCTGGTGGCGGTGAGGCCGGCCTGCTTGACCAGTGCGGCGTCGGGCGTGTTCGCGTGCGCCTTGGGGGCGGCTTCGAGAATGTCCAACGCGTGCGAGGCGTTGAACTCCGGGCCCGGTACGGCGGTCGCGTCGAAGGTGCCGTCTTTGGTGGGGTCGGCGATGCCGTCGGCGAGCGCGACCCCGGCGGGGGCAAGGATGCGGTTGAAGGGGATGTCGCTCACCGGGCGGTGGTGAACTTGCGCCCACCCCCACGGGCAGGCGAAGCAGATGAACCCGCCCCCATCGCGGACGAAGCGGTCGATGGCCGCGATGTTCACATCGGAGAGATCGGCGTTGGTGCAGAGCAGCACGTCGGCGTGGGCGAGAGAGTCGGCGAGGGGCGTGCTGCCCTTGGCGTCCTTGATGCGGGCGGCCTCGAAGCCGTGCGCGGTGAGGTAGTCGGCAAGGTCGGACCCCAGGAGCGCGACGCGGACTTTGCCGGTGCGAGGTCCGGCGGCCCAGGTGCAGGCGTTCTGGAGGAGCTGGCCGGTGGAGAGCTTGGCGGCGGCGGCGGCGGTGCCGTAGTCGTGGGCCCAGGCCATCACGCGCCCCTTGCCCAGCGGCCCGGCGCCGATGATGGGCAGGCGGCCGTCGCCCTCCTTGCCGACGACGACCGCGAAAGCTTCCTGGCCCCAGAGCGCGACTTCGCCTACGGAGCCGACGGGCGGGATGGCGTCGACGCCGCGGAGCAGGGCGTCGGCAGGAGCTGCGGCTGCCGCGACGGGTTGCGCGTTTGCCGCGACGGCGACGCCGCGAAGCTGTGCGGCGGATAGGCATGCGGCGAAGCAAAGTGACGCAACGCGGATGCAGAAATGCGCGTGGTTCATGGGACCATGATACTTGTCGGGAGTGATCGTGCCGCGAGCCGTCGTGTGAGCGTTACGAAGGATCGGACCCTCCAGAACGCAATCGAGCCCGCATGGCGGGCTCAAAAACCGATGTTGCCTTAACGCGGGCTCTGAGAGCGAGGCAAGTGACCCCGATGGGATTCGAACCCATGTCCCTACCGTGAAAGGGTAGTGTCCTAGACCGGGCTAGACGACGGGGCCGGTGGAGGGCGGATAGTAGGCCTTCCGGTGCGGCGGATCGAACTGGTTGCGTGGTGTTCGCTCACTCGTGCTAGTGCTTTCGCACCGGGCCGGCCGGCCGGATGCATCGAGAACTGCTGTGCCAGAATGGCAACTGGCCGGCGCGCTCCCGATTCCGGCTTAGGTCAGATGCTCGATCGCCGCGTCGATGTTTTTTACTGCCGTCAGCTCCGTACCCGGCAGGCCCAGCTTGACGCCCGGGGGCACGAGCAGGTTCTGGTAGCCCAGGCGTGAGGCCTCGCGCACGCGTTGCTCGATGGCCGGGACGGGCCGGATTTCGCCCCCCAGGCCGACTTCGCCGACGACCGCGGTGCGGGCGGGCAAGCCGCGGCGGAGGTGCGCTCCGGCGATGGCGAGGAGCAGGGCTAGGTCGGCCGCGGGTTCAACGACGCGCACGCCTCCCACGCTGCTGGCGAAGATGTCGCGGTCGGCCAGGCGCAGCTGTGCGTGCTGCTCCAGCACGGCGATGAGCATGGCCAGGCGGTTCGGGTCCAGCCCCGATGCCTTGCGTTTGGCGGCCCCTAGAAAGCCAGTCGCGGTCAGGGCCTGAACTTCAACAAGCATGCAGCGGGTGCCGCTGAGCACCGGGCACACGGTGGAGCCGGGGCGGGGGGTGACCTGGGCGGCGGGCAGCCCCGCGCCGTCGGGGGACTCGCGCAGTCCGGAGCCTGTCATCTCAAAGAGGCCGAGTTCGAGCGTGGTGCCGAAGCGGTTCTTCACCGCGCGCACGATGCGATGGGCATGGTGGCGGTCGCCCTCAAACGAGAGCACCGCGTCGACCAGGTGTTCGAGCAGTCGGGGGCCGGCGAGCTGGCCGTCTTTGGTGACGTGGCCGACGAGTACCACGCCGATGCCGCTGGTTTTGGCGATGGTGACGAGGTCGGCGCAGCAGCGGCGGAGCTGGGTCACGCTGCCGGGGCTGGCGGGCACATCGGGCTTGTAGACCATCTGGATGGAATCGACAACGAGCAACTGCGGGCCAATCTTGCGGGCTTGCTCGACGATTCGCGCGAGGTTGGTGTCGGCGAGCACGAAGAGCTGCTCGGCGGCTTTGCCGGTGCCAGCACCCAGGCGCTGGGCGCGCGAGCCGACCTGCGAGGCCGACTCTTCGCTGGTGACGTAGAGCACGCGGTGGCCTCGGGCGGCATACGCCCCGGCGGCTTGCAGCATGAGGGTGGATTTGCCGATGCCGGGCTCTCCCCCGATGAGCACGACGCTCCCCGGAACGAGCCCGCGCGAGCCTTCGGCCCCGCCCAGCACGCGATCAAGCTCGCCGATGCCGCTGGGAAGGCGACGGAGTGACTCAGGGTTGGCGCTGAGTTCGTTGAGAGACACGGCGGCGGCGCTGGTGACGAGTTCACCGTCGTCTCCGGTGGCAAAGCTCGCGGCCAGGCCCTTGTGGGTGTCTTTTTCCAGCGCGGGGTCGAAGCTGGATTCTTCAAGGGCGTCCCAGGTGCCGCAGTCAGGGCACTTGCCCTGCCAGCGGCTGTGGGCCGACCCGCAACTGCGACACACGAACACGCGGCGAACCTTGGCCATGCCTCAACCGTACGCCTTGAGCCTGCCTGCGATGTGTTTGGCCTACTCCCTACGCTTGGAAGGCCGCCACGGGCGGCGGCGCCCATGCCAACTACGCCCACCCCACCCAAAGACGCAGCACCCACACGAGCCAAACGCCGCGGCCGCTGGCTGGTGCGCGGCGTGATCGCGCTGGGCACGCTCATCGGCGGGTACTTCCTGCTCACCGATTCGTTTCTCACCCGCTGGATTGTGATGTCGCAGGTGGGGGCCCGCGTGGGGGGCGAGGCGTCGGCGGCCAGCGTGAGCATCTCGCGGGACGGGCGCCTGGAAGTCCGCGGCGCGGAGATTCGCGCACCGGGTGTTTCCGGAGAGGGCGGGGTGGTCTTTCGCGCGGACCGCGTGCTCGTGCAGGTTGAACTTGGCACGATCCTCGCCGGAAGCGTCAAGATCGATTCCGTGACGCTGGAGCAGCCCCTGGCGCGGCTGAGTCAGTCGCTGGAAGATGGCAGCGTGAACATCGCGGCGCTTTCGCCCCCCAAGGGTGGGGGCGGGCCGGTCGAGATTCCGCACATGATCGTCAAGGGCGGGGTGATCGAACTGGGTGAGCACTCGCAGAAGAGCGGCACGCCAGCCTTCACCAGCCTGAGACGCATCCCTGTCGGGGGCGAGGTCGAACGCTCGCGCGATCAATCCGGCAATATGGAGATCGCGTTCCATGAGCTTGATCTGAATGGCAACCCCATCGCCGGGCCAGGTGGGCTGCAGGTGGAAGGCACCGTCTCGAAAGACGCGGTGACGCTGGACCTGGGCGTGCTGAGCCTCTCGAACTGGCCCCCGGCTTCGATGCCCAAGCCGCTGCGCGCCACCTACGAAAGCCTCGGGCTGGAGGGGCAGGTGTACGGAGCCCAGCTCATCTTCGAGTTCAACGGCAATGTGGAAGCGCGGGCGTATCTGTCGGGTGTGGCGATGACGCTGCCGATGGAAGCCGCGGCGGACCCGACGTCGGACTCGCCCCCACGGCGGCTGCGGATGCAGGATGTCCGGGGCACGCTGGCGATCCGCAACGCCGGGCTGCAGGCCAACCTCGACGGGCTACTGGAAGAACTGCCCTATCACGTGGAGCTTGATTATCAGGGTTCAGCGGCGGACTCGCCATTCACGGGCATGATGCGCAGCACCAACTTTGCCCTGGGACAAAAGCCCGAGATCCTGCGGTTCGCACCCGAGAAAGTGCGAGAGCGGCTGGCGCAGTTTTCCGATCCAACCGGTGTGCTGGACGCTGAGATTCACCTGTCGCGCGGCGCGCCCGTTGGCGGCAAAGCGGCGGATGTTGCCGTGACCGGCACGCTGGACTTTCGCAAGACCACCGCGGCTTTCGAGCGGTTTCCCTATCGCTTTTACAACATGAGCGGCTCGGTCACGTTCAGTGAGAAGGAAGTGGTCATCGACCACATCAAGGGCGATGCCCCCGGGGGCGTGACGATGACGGGCCGGGTGGTGGTCGCGCCGCCGAATGATGATGCCGCGGTGGATGTTGATGTTGTGGTCAAGAATCTGCTGATCGACGACACCCTGCGGCAGGCCCTCAAGCAGCGCGTCGCGCTGCTCGACGCGGTGTTCAATCTCTCCCGCTATCAGGAACTGATCGACAAGGGCCTGGTGGTGCCCCCCGAGCGGGCCGGCGAAGCTTCGCCCACGCTTCCGGTCTTCGCGCTCACCGGACGCGCCAACGTTCACACGCACGTGTACAGCCCGCCTGGAAAAGAGAGCCCCTGGCACGACCGGGTTGAGATCGAGATTCTCGACGCTGGGATGCTCCCGGAAAAAGTGCCCTACCCCGTCAGAGCCCAGGGCGTCACGGTTGTGAAGGATGACGCGAGCCTCATCGTTTCGGGCGGTACCTACACCGGCATCCTGGGTGGCGATATCAAGGTTCATGCCGTCGCCGATATCGACGCGTTGCTTGATCCGGCCCGGCCGGCCGTGCCGGAGATCGAAGCGGCCGCGACGAACCTGCCCGCCAACGCGTTGCTCATCAACGCCATCCCGCGCACCGGGGCGCTCACGCGGATCGGCTTGGCCGATCGCCTTTCAGCACTCAATCTCAGCGGGCACGTCAACCTCGCGGCCAAGGTGGGGACCAAAAACGAGGACTTGGATTATCGCGTTCAAGTCGACGCGCTGCAGTGCACAGCCGCCCCTCGCGACGCGGCGGGCGCGTCGCGTGTCGCGTTTCGAGATGTCGACGGCAGCGTCGATGCTTCGCCGGACAAGGTGGTGGTTGACATCACGGGTCGGGTCACGCCTCCGGAGAGTTCGCCCGCGACGGGCCGCACGCATGTGCAGGCGTCGCTGCTAGACGAGAAGCTGGTGGCAGATGTAGACGCGACATCGCTCGACCTCGCGCTCCCCGTCGAAGACCTGATTCGCCCGGTGGCCCCTGAGGGCGCAGAGGTGCTGGCGAGCTTGCGAAAAGATCGCAACCCGGCAGGAAGCGCCGATGGGAAAGTGCACGTCACGCGCGATGGTGAGCAGTCGCCCGTTGTGCAGGTGATCGTGAGCCGCACCGAGGATGCGTCGGTGGACGCCGCGGAAGGGCGGGTGGGGACGACGCTTGAAGCAGGCACCGTCGCGGTTGCGTGGCCGGAAGGGAGTGACCACCCGGGATTGATCACACTGAGCGGCGCGGCCGGGAGCTTTACCTACAACCATCAAGTCGACGGAAAGTTCGAGGCGAGCGGCGCGATCCGCACCGACGGTCTGCCCGGTTCAGAGGGCGGGGCGCTCTCCGCGCGATTGATCGACGCCCGGCTTGAGTGCGGGTTGCTGCGCCAAGGCATGGTGGCGGCCTCTTCGGATGGTGTCGCCAAGTTCATTCAGAGCGCCAACCCGCGCGGGCGGTTTGACCTGGAACTGGCACTCGCGAGCAAGCCCGACCGCAGCGGCTGGAACGCGCGGGGGAGTTTTTCGCCGCAGAACCTCACGATCAATTTAGATGGCGTGGATGTCGCCATCCCGACCTTGACGGGGCGCGTGGAGTTTGACGACGCATCGGGGCGCATCGACCACCTGGTAGCAAAGACGCCCGCGTGGGAGCTTCACGCCGATGGCTCTTTCGTACGCGATCCCGGCGGGCCGACGCATCTGGAAGTTGCAGGCTCTCTCGATGCAGCGAGTCTGACGCCAGACCTGGCGGCCATCCTGCCCGCCAGCGTGCGTCAGGCGGCTGCAGATCTTTCCATCGGCGTCAGCAAGGAACTGCATGTCCCCCAGTTGCAGATGCAACTTTCGTTCGGCCCTGCGGGCGACCTGACCGACCTCAACATCGACGGCAACGCCACCGTGCAGGGTCTCGCCCTCGACCCGGGCGTGCAGATCGAAAACGCGGAGGGGGCGATCGATTTTTCCGTGCAGCGATCTGGCCGGGCGCCGGTCACCTTTGAGTTCTTCGGCGTTCTGCCGACGGCGCGGGTGGGCGAGGTGCTCATGACCGACGCGCACGTGCGGGTGGCGGGAACCCCAACGGGCGAGGTGATTCTGCCTCAGTTTTCCGCCAGTTGCCATGGTGGCAAGGTGACGGGCGACGCGACGGTGGGGGTGGGGACGCTCCCCACCGGCTCGCAAGCGACACGCGGGCGCGACTATCAGGTCAACGTGCGAACCTCAGGGGTCCGCTTTGCGTCGCTGCTGGATGACTGGAAGGCGACGCCGGTGCGGGCAACCGCCCCCGACTCTGTCGCGGGGGTCGCCGATCAGTCCCGGGGCGAGCTTGACGCGAATGTGTCGCTGGCGGGCGTGGTGGGCGATTCATCCGCGCGTCGTGGGCGGGGTTCGGGCGCCATCGCCGGGGGGAAAATCCTGAACCTGCCGCTGGTGATCCCGCTGGTGCGCGTGGGCAACCTGGAGCTTCCGGTGGACGAGCCGCTGGACTTTGCCAACGCGGAGTTCTTCATCCAGGGCCCCTTGATCAACTTTGAGCAGCTGTCGGTCTTCAGCAAGAGCGTGCAGATCATCGGGTTCGGCACGCTCGAGTGGCCGGGGATGCAGCTTGACATGCGCTTCCGGCCCAAAGCCCGCAACCGCATTCCCCTCATCACCAGCATGGTCGAGAGCATCCGCAACGAGCTCCTCGCCGCCCAGGTTCAGGGCACGCTCATCGAGCCGGTGGTCGAAATGAAAACCCTCAGCGGCACGACCCGGTTTGTGGGGCGGATTTTTGGCGCTACCCCCACCGAGCAGCAGCAGCGCCTGGACCGCATCGAGGCCGAGGCCCGTCAATCTCCCGCGGCTCGCCCCGTGGATCGCGACACGATTTCACCCAGATAGTTCGCGTCCGAGCTGAGCGTGTGAAGCCGGCGTGTTGCCGATGCTTCTTGTTTTACGGTGCTACTTGGTCGATTCTCGATCAATCGCCAAGGGGCCGGGCCCGAAGAAGACCACCATGAGGCCCAGCGCCAGCAGCACGCCGTTGCGCACGAGGTGACACGGGCCAACCGGGCCGGTGCACGGCACTTCAAACTTGCCGAAGCAGCCGCACTTCACGTCCATCCCGCGCCACAGCACGCTGGAAATGAGCGCGATGAAGACCACCAGCATGCTGCTGAGCAGCAGGGCGGCGGAACGCGTCCACAGCCCCAGCAGCAGAGCGGCCCCGGCGGCGATCTCGCACCAGGGCACCACAAACGTCAACAGAATCTCCAGGTGGCTGGGCATCCCCGGCACCTTGAAGGCCGCGATGGCCTGCTGAAACAACTGCGGGTTCATCAGCTTGATTACGCCCGCGAATACAAACAAGCCACCCAAAATAATCCGGCACGGCAGCACCAGCCACCCCAGCGGGCGGATCTTCGACGGCATTCAGTTGCCCCCGATCTGCGGCTTGCCCGTGGCGATCGGCCGGTTGGCTTTCGCCCACGCCGGGTAGCCGTCCGTCAAGATATGACACCGGGTAAACCCCGCCTGCTGCAGCAGCACCACGACGTTCTTGCTCGCATCGCACATCCCGCCATCGCAGTAGACAACGATCTGGCTCTGCGAGTCCAGCAACGGCAGCGCCGCCGGAGTGTGCCCGCTCATGAACTCCTCGGTGGGCATCCAGAACGCGCTGTCGATGTGCCCGGCGATGTACTCGTCCATCCCACGCGCATCGACAAACGGCGTTCCCTGCTGGTAGAGCTCCCACGCCTGGTCGAGGGTAATGTCGAGGCCGAGGACCCCATCCTGCTTGACCGGGGCCTCAGTGACAGACGCCGGCGGGCCGCCACGGGCCGTGCTCCCGCCCGAGGAATTGGCCGCCGGACTATGCCCTCCAACCACGCCCGCGTTGGCGGGGGCGATGGGCGGTGCCGGAGGCTTGGGAGCCAACTGCAGCGGCTTTTCGAGCGCGGAGTGAACCGCGCCGGCCAGCACGCCCAGCAGCGCCAATGTGCAAGCCCGCTGCACCAGCGTTAGAAAACCCATTCACACACCCTCACAAAAGCGGCTCCTGTGGACCGGGTCAGCTTATCGCACGCCGCCGGGCACCAACGTGCTTTCGGAATCAAACCCGCTGCGGGGCTGCGGCTGCTGGGCTTGGGGCAACTGGCGGATGAACCCGAAATACGCGACCTTGAACTGCTCCTCGCCGGGCAGATCGGTGGAGACCACCAAGTCGCCCCGCACGCCACCGGGCGTCGTGGCGGCCGTGCCCGTCACCGTCACCACGTAGCTGGGCGGGGTGGTGTTGGTGTCTTCCGCGAACTTGATTTCCGAGAAGGACTTGCCCGGGGTGCCGGACTGCTCTTCGACCTTGGTCACCTTGAAGGGTTTGCCATTGCGAGCCGACAAACGCACCTCGCTGGTGAAGGTCTGGCCGGGCTGCAAGGCGCCAAGCTGCATGCGCGCCGGGTTGGGAACGATGTCGCCAACCACTTCGCCGGTGATGGTCATGGTGAGCATGCGGGCCTGGTCGCTGGTGCGGATGGCAACGTTGCCGATGAGCTGGCCCACCGGGGCGTTGGCGGGCACGGTGATCTCGATCGGGTACTGCATCACCTTTTCCCCGTTGATTTCCGCCTCGACACCCGGGAGCACCTTGGCGTCGATGGCGGCGATGGTGGGCGTGGCGGAAACGATCGACACATCAGCCAGACGCGACGTGATCATCGCCTTCATGACCTGTGCCTTGCCCTTGGGCACCTGGCCCACATTCAGCACGGTGGGCTCGATCGCCACCAGCGGCCGTACTTCGCTCTTGAGTTCCAGCACCACCTGGGGTTTGGTGGGGTCGTTGGACGTCACCGTGACCGTGGTGTGCTGGGGCCCCTTGCGGTTCTGCGGGTGATACTCAACCTTGATCTCACCCTCTTCGCCCGGCTCGTACGCCTTCTTATCGAGCTGGGGCACCGTGCAGCCGCACGAGCCCTGCGTATTCGTGATCGTCAGCGTGGTCTTGCCCGTGTTCTTGAACTTGAACTGGTGGTTCACGTTCTTGTCGTCGGAGATGATGCCGAACTCGTGGAGCTTTTCGTCGAAGGTGATCTCCGGCCCCTCGCCCGCGGGGACCGCGGCGGGGGGGGTGACGGCGGGGGCGGCACCGGGCTTCACCATCGGGGCGGCGGGGGCGGCCGGGTGCACCTGGGGCGGCTGCTCGGCCTGACCAAAGGCCGCGCCACCGAAGCTGGCAACTGCAAGGCCGGCCACCGCGACCATCCATACGCCCATCTTCACGCCGCGAGATTCAGTCTTCATGGTGCAAACTCCTCTGATGGGCGGCCGCCTCGTCCGCGTCCCGCCAATGCCCGCCGTCGATTGACCGTCTTGACCGCCGCCAAATGAGAAATCGAGCTTGAGAAACTCAGCCCGTCGCGTCAGTTGTTTCCGGTCGGCGGCCGTGCGCTCGCCGCCGATCCATAATCCGAACAATCCCCTTCATGTTCTCCCCCGAGGATACCCATCGCCCCGGGCGGGGGCAGTTCGTCGGGGGTGCGGGCCAGGCGCGACTCGTCTGCGTTGGGGTAGGCGAGCGAAATCTTGCTCAAAAACCGCTGGCGATATTCAGCCTCCTTGAGGACATACGCCGGGTTGTTCTGGGTCGTGGGATACTGGCTGGAGATGAGGGCGGCCACCGCCTTGGCCCGCTTGCCCGGGTCCGGGTGGGTGGAGAGAAACTCCGGCGGACGCCCGTCTTTGCCCGTCACGGTGTCGAGCAACTCCATCACCTGCTGCTGGCCTACCGGGTTGTAGTTGGCTCGCACCATGTAGCGCACGCCCAGCGTGTCGGCCTCGCTCTCCTGCGACCGGTCGTAGCCGCGAAGCGCAATATCACCGAAGTTACCGGCGAGGGTGGTCGCGATGTCGCCACCCAGGATGGCGTCGACCAGACCGGCGCCGACGGAGAGCCCCGCGGCCCTCGCAAAGCGTTCGTTGGTGTGCCGGGCCATGACGTGTCCGACTTCGTGCCCAAGCACGCCGGCCAGTTCGGCCTCGTTGGTGAGCTTGACCGCCAGCCCGCGCGACATGAAGACCTTGCCCCCGGGGAGCGCGAAGGCGTTGATCACATCGCTGTCCAGCAGCGTGAACTCCCAAGGCAGCGTCTGGTAGTCCGGGTCGTCCACGGCGGTGGTCTTGACGAGTTTCATGCCCACTTCGGTGACGTACTGGCGAAGCTCGGCTTTGGCCACCTCGCCCCCGTATTCCTTGGTCATCTCCGCCTTGCCCTGCGTGCCGATCTGAATTTCTTCGTCGCGGCTGAGGGCATTAAACTGCGAGCGGCCCGTGGTCTTGTTGTACGTGCAGCCCCCGGCGAAAGCCGCTGCCAGAATGACGCCCGCGAGTGTCCAGAGTTTCCAGCCTGTCATACACCATTCCTCCGATTGTCGTAGCCGCCTGGCTCTTGGGCAACGCCCGCCTAACTCTTGGAGGCTCCGCCGAGCTTTGCCAGCAGCATGGTCTTGGTTTCCGGCATGGAGATCACCTTGGCCGAAAGGTCCGCGCCGCGTTTCACGACGCCATCGGCCAGTGAGCCGTCGAGTTGATTCAGCAGGTCTTTGGTGGCCGCCAGGGCGTTGGCGCCGCCGGAAGCCAAGCGCTGCACCAGCGCTTCGCACGCGCCGTCGAGCTGTTCTTTGGTCTCCACCAGCGAATCGACCATGCCGATGTCGAACGCCTCGCGCCCCGACATGGTGCCGCCAGAAAGCAACACCCGCCGCGCTCTGCCCGGGCCAATCTTCCGCACCACCCACGGAGCGACGACCGCCGGGCAGACGCCCAGATCGACCTCGGGATAGCCCATTTTGCTGTCGGCGTGGGTGATGGCCATATCGCACACGCAGGCGAGCCCGCACCCACCGCCGATGGCCGCCCCCAGCACCTTGGCGACCGTCACCTGCGGCAGCTTGCGCAATCGCAGTGTGAAGTCTGCGAGGGAGTGCAGCAGCACACCCGGGGCCGCGGCTTCGTTCATGACCGCCTTGAGGTCCATCCCCGCGCAGAAGGCCGGGGCCGCCCCCGCCAGCACCAGCACGCTCACGCCCGGCGCAGGGGCGAGATCGTCCAGGCGCTCGTGCAGGTCGCGCAAAAGATCGACCGACAGCGCGTTGCGCGCCGCTGGCCGATTGAGGGTGAGCGTGGCGACTTTGCCGGAGATCGAGAGTGTGGCGAGGTCGGACATCCTGGTAAGGATACCGGGCCTTTGAGATTGGCGGGTTGGTTCTTTGAGGGGCGCTTAGCGGGGCACGAGTGGGCTGCCGCCGCGACGTGCGCTTTTGCCTGGGTCGCCGCCCGAATCCTTCTGGTCATTGCGCGAGGAGTTCGCCTTGGCCCGGTTGGCCTGCGTGTCGCGGGCGGCTTGGGCCAGCAGGGGTGAGCCACCGGGCGTCACGCGGCTGGGAGCAGGCGCGGGCCGGGGCGCCGGGCCCACGGGCGGATTGCTCCGCGGCGGGTCTGGGTTGCGCCGGGGCGGCGGAGGATCCTGACGCGGCGCGGGGGGCGGAGCGGTGTGGCCCCGATCTCCCCGGTCGCCGCGGTTTCCCTGGTCACGGTCGTTGCCGCGATCGTTGTTCTGGTTGCCGCGTGAGTCGCCTCGATGGTCGTCCCTGTGGTCGTTGTTACGCCCGCGCGGGCCGCTATGGTCGTCCCGATCACGACGGTCGTCGGAGCGATCATTCCGGTGGTCGTCGCGGCCGCCGCGATACCGGTCGTCGTGGTCGTCATGCCGATACGCCGACCCGCGATAGCCGGAGCCCACGAAGATGCTGCCGCTGAAGATGGGTTCGCATGCCGGCTCTCGCACGTAGGTGACCACAGGCTCGGGCTCGTACACCACCACCGGCGATGGTTGATACACCACGACGGGCGACGGTTGATACACCACCACCGGCGCGGGCTCATACACCACTTCCGGAGGGGGCTGATAGATCACGGTGTTGGCCGATGCGGGAATCCCCACCGGCGGGTTGTCGCGAGGGGTTTGATACACCACGACGCGCTCTGGCGGCCGCTCCACGGGCACGTACACCCGTCGCTCCTGCACCACCGTGCACCCTTGCAAGACCGCGAGCACGCCAGCGGCCACGCTCACACCCAGGGTCTTGCTCGAAAGAGTCTTGGTCGCGAAGGTTGAAAGTTGAAGAAGTGACACGAGGGCCTCTTTTCTGATCTTTAACTTTCGCCGCGTTCCACGCGGCGGATGCTGTGTTGTTCGGAGATGGGCCTTGTCCCTTGCGTCCGAAGCACACGCGGTTCTACGGCTATTTAGATGCGCCGGGACGGAGTTTGTTCCAAACTGCAAAGAGGAGCGAGCCATCCATGTTTGCGACCCGTGGGTGAGGTGGCGTTTTCGGCTCGCCAGGGGCGCATGTTGGCTCGCGGCAGGTGCCCAGATTGCCGCGGTTCACAGATGTGAATCTCCGAAGCCTGCGATTGCAACCGCTTTCAAACCGGCACTACTTCTTCCACGCGGCTTGCAGCATCGCCTGTTGCTCGGGCGAGCCGACGCCGGAGTGCGACGCGGCCAAGGCGGCGGCCAGCATCTCGCGATCGTTTGAGCCGTCGAGCTCGTTGAGCCATCGCTTGGTGTACGCGAGCGCGTGCCGGGGTTTTTCGGCGAGGGCGGTGGCGAGCGAAATGGCGCGGGCTTCGCACTCGCGGGGGGTCGGGAAGCTCTCGGAAGCGAGGCCCAGACGCACGGAGTCGCGGCCGTTGACGACGCCGGGGTCGAGCAGGCGAGTGCGGGCCGCACCGGAACCGATGCCGGCGCTCAGGTGCACGGCGCTCACGGCAGGCGAGATGCCCAGTCGCACTGCGGGGTAGCCGAGTTTGGCGGCGTCATCGGTGATGACAAAGTCACACGCGGCGGCCAGAGCGCAGCCGCCCGCGATGGCCGCGCCGTGGGCGCTGCACACCACCGGGCAGGGGGCCTGACGCAGGGCGTCGGCGGCGGCCGCGAGTTGGTCGAGCAAAGCCGGTAGTACCGTGTCGTCGGTCTGGCTGGCGGCCAGGTCAAAGCCCGCGCAGAAGACATCGCCCATGCCCGACAACACAATCGCCCGCGCGCTGACGGCGGTCGACACCGCGCTCACGAGCGAGGCGAGCATCTTGGGCGTGAGCGCGTTGCGCTTGGCCGCCCGGTCAAGACGGATGACGGCGACCTGGCCGATGGGTTCGGTGAGGATCATCGACGTGCAGGGTAGTGGGGTATGCCGGAAGGATGAAGTTGAAGAAGGCATCGAGGCATGCGGCATCGAGGCATCAAGGCAGGTGGCTTGGAGTACTTAGCCCGCTCCGCCCACCAGCGTGGCGTTGGTGGGGAAGCGTTTGAGAGCCGCGAGGAGCTGCTCAACCTGCTGGTGGGGGGGCATCGAAAGCAGCCGCCGGCGTAGGGCAGACATGGTCTTGAGCTCGTCCGGCGTGAGCAGGTAGTCCTCTTTGCGGGTGCCGCTGGCGGCGAGGTCGATGGCCGGGAACAAGCGGCGCTCGGACACCTTGCGGTCGAGGATCAGCTCCATGTTGCCGCTGCCCTTGAACTCCTCGAAGATCACCTGATCGGCCTGGCTGCCGGTATCAACTAAGCAACTGGCGATGATGGTGAGGCTGCCAGCTTCCTCCGTGTTGCGGGCGGCGCCAAAGAGTTGGCGGGGCACTTCCAGCGCTTTGCTATCCAGGCCGCCGCTGAGTGTGCGTCCCGAACTCGCGTGTTTGCGGCTGTTGTTGAAGGCCCGGCCCACCCGCGTCAGCGAATCCATCAGCACCACCACGTGCTTGCCAGCCTCGACCATCCGCTTGCAGCGCTCAATCGTCGAAATCGCGATCTCGATGTGCTTTTCGACCTGATGGTCATTGCTGCTGGCGATGACCCGCACGCGGGGGGCGGCCAGCGGGGCGGCGGGCACGGGTTGGCCGGCCTCTCGAAAGGCCGCCTCGCCACGGGCCATCATCTCGCGCTCCACCTGCTGGCTTTCGGGCTGCACAAACGTGCGGCGGAAGTCGGTCACCTCTTCTGGGCGCTCGTCGACAAGCAGGACCACCACTTCGACATCCGGATGATTGCGGAGCAGCGCGGTGGCGATGTCTTTGAGCAGCGTCGTCTTGCCGGCCTTGGGGGGGGAGACGATCAGCCCGCGCTGGCCGCGCCCGATGGGGCAGAAGAGATCGATCAGGCGGCAGGATGCGGGGCACCCGGGATATTCAAGGGTCAGTCGCGGCTGCGGGTCGATGGATGTGAGTTCATCAAAGCGTTTGGCGTTGGGGGGCAGGATGATGGGCTTGCCGTCGACGTCGGTGGGCCCGCTGTCGCGAGGAGCGTTGACATGCCGAGGTTCGTTCCAGTTGTTGCGGGGGCCGGCGTGACCGTTGCGATTGCCTCCGGGGTTTCCGCCGCGCTGGCCCTGAGGGCCGCCCCGCTGGGGCCCGCGCCCGCCGCCACCCCGTCTGTTGTTGCCGAATCCGTTCACACAGCCTCCTGCCAGTGACGTGTTGAGCAAAGCGAGGGGGCCTTGCCACCAACCAGTCATGCGTTATTCAGGCGTTGCGCGGGCAGATTTGCCCGTCGCCGGTGGCTTGCCGGCGGCACCTTCGCGCACGCCCAAGCCGCCAAGCCCAAGACGATCAGTTCCAAATGGCCCCACACGATGGGCCCGCCAAGGGCGAAAAAAACGCCCACACAGCCACGATCTTGTCCGATCTTCCCGGCAAAGGTGCGGCAAGGGCCCAAGCCGCACTGGCTGAAAGCCGTGGCCGAGGGAGACAAAACACGCATTTAAGCCGGAAAGATCCCGGCCGAAAAGTGCCCCAGTGCCAGACGGGGAGGATTTCACACGATTCCGGCCGCCCTGTCAAGGCACTCAAAGCATAGCCGACATGCTTTGACGAATATTTCGTGGTTGTCGCCAGGGGGGGTCTTGAGTTGCGCAGCGGGCGGGCGGGAAAGATATGGTGAGAAATCGCGTTAGAATCCCCGCCCGTGCCCGAAGCCGCCCCGCCAACTCCGATCAGCGAATCCACCGGAATGATCCTTGTCAAGGGTCTGCCGGTGTCGGCGGGCATTGTCATCGGTCGCGCGCTGGTGGTCGATGATGATCGGCGGCGGGTCACACGCCGCAGCATCCCGAGAGAGCTGGTCCCGGCGGAGATCGCCCGCCTGCAGGCGGCCATCAAGTCGTCGATCGACGACATCCTGCGGGTGCACGAAAGCGCCACGCGCGAGATGGGGCACGAGGCCGCCAAGATTTTTCTCTTTCATGTCGGCATGTTGCAAGACCCCACGCTGCTGAAGCAGGTTCAGGGGCAGATCGAGCGAGATCAGGTGTCGGCGGAGTTCGCGGTCGGGGCGGTCTTTGCCAGTCTGGCCGAGCGGTTCCGCGCCGCCGGTGACAGCGTCTTTGCGACCAAGGTGAACGACCTTGAAGACCTTGCCAATCGCTTGAACAAGCACCTTGTGGGCGCGAAGTCCAGCCCGATTGCGGACGCCGAGGACGGGACGATTTTGCTGGCGCGCGACCTGACGCCCTCGCAGACAGCCCAGTTTGATCGCAAGCGCATCCTCGGCTTCGCGACCGACCTTGGCGGGGCCACGAGCCACACCGCGATCATCGCCAAGGCGCTGGACATCCCCGCGGTCGTTGGTTGCAAGACCCTGCTCAAGCACGCGCGCGACGGCATGCCGGTGGTGCTCGACGGCGACCAGGGCGCGATCATTCTGAACCCCGACGAGGCGACGATCGCCGAGTATCGGCGCTTCATCGAGCAGGGGCGCCTCTTCCGCGTCTCGCTCAATGAGCTCAAGGACCTGCCCCCGGTCACCACCGACGGAACGCACGTCACCATCCTGGGCAACATCGAGCTGGCGGACGAGGCGGGGAAGGTGATCGCCGCGGGGGGGGAGGGTGTGGGCCTTTACCGCACGGAATACCTGTACCTCACCAGCGCTACCGAGCCCACAGAGGAAGACCACTACAACGCCTACGCCCGCTGCGTGGAACTGTGCAAGGGCCGCGAACTGGTCATCCGCACGGTGGACCTCGGGGCCGACAAGTACACCCAGGCTCAAGAAGAAATCCCGGAGCGCAACCCGTTCCTGGGCAATCGCTCCATTCGCTACTGCCTGCGCAACACGCCCATGTTCAAGCGCCAGCTTCGGGCGCTCCTGCGTGCCTCGGCGCTCGGCACCATCAAGATCATGTTCCCGCTCATCACCGCCATCAGCGAACTGCGCCAGGCCAAGTTCCTGGTGCGCGAGGTGATGGAAGACCTGAGCGAAGAGGGCATCCCCTTCGACGCCAACATGAAAATCGGCATGATGGTCGAGGTGCCCAGCGCCGCCATCCAGGCCGAGGCCTTCGCACGCGAGGTCGACTTCTTCAGCATCGGCACCAACGACCTCGTGCAATACACCCTGGCGGTTGATCGCATCAACGAGCGGGTGGCCCACCTGTACACCCCTATGCACCCCGCGGTGATCCGCCTCATCCGCGACGTCGCCCGCACCGCACGCCGGCACGAGACCCCCGTCTCCGCCTGCGGCGAATCTTCATCCGACCTTGAATTCGCCTTGTTGCTGATCGGGCTGGGTCTGCGTACCCTTTCCGTATCAGCGGGGAGCATTCCCCAGCTCAAGCGGTTCATCCGCAGCGTGAGCGTGCAGCAGTGCGAGCGCGTGGCCCGACAGGTCCTCGCCCTTGATTCCAGCGACCAGGTCGCGCGATTACTCCGCGACCGGGCGCGAACATTCGTCCCCGAAGCCTTCGACGGTCGTTCCGCCGAATAGCCGAAGGGGGAACAGATACGCGGTTTGACGCCGCGGCCTTTTGCGAGGCCCGCCGGATCCGTCGAACCCAGCAAGCTCCCCGCCCGGGGTGGCGCTCGCGTGACTCGTTCACGTGAGAGGGCCCTCCGGACGGAATCGCGAGCGCCGCGTGCGAGGCCTTCGGGCCTTTGCGGTGTGCCTCGCGACCGAAGCGCTCCCTCGCCGGAGCGGGCCCTTGGCCTCCCAGATTCTGGGTGCCTGCGGGTCCCCAAGGCGCGGGGCCGTGGCCAAGCCCGTTCCGGGCCGGCCCGGGCCACTTGGCCCCTCCGGAGTTTGCAGGGTTTCTCGGCGCTGTGCACGGGCGATCTCGTCTTCAGGCTCGCGTCGTGCGAATCGCGAAAGCGTCGGGTGGCCATTGCGAGCCGCCCAACGTCGCGGAGCGTGGGAGGCCACGCCGCAGAAAGCGATTCATGACTGTCAGTCAGATGCTGATTAACTACGTCCCCGGCGAAGAGTGCCGGGTGGCGATCGTCGAGGATGGCAAACTCGAAGAGCTCTTTGTCGAGCGCCACGCGCAGGCCAGCCGCGTGGGGAACATTTATGTGGGCAAGGTCGTCAACGTGGAGCCTGCAATCCAGGCCGCGTTCGTCGACTTTGGCGTGGAGGACAACGGCTTCCTGCACGTGACCGACTTGCACCCGCGCTACTTCCCCGGTGAAGACGACGATACCACCGAGCGCGTGGGGTTCAAGACCCCCCGACGTGAGCGCCCGCCGATCCAGGCCGCGCTGCGTCGCGGCGACGAAGTGATCGTGCAGGTGCTCAAGGAGGGCGTGGGCACCAAGGGCCCGACCGTCACAAGCTACCTGAGCATTCCGGGGCGATTCCTCGTGATGATGCCGGGGATGGACAAAGTCGGCGTTTCTCGCAAAGTTGAGGACGAGGAACAGCGCCGCCAGATGCGCGACATCCTCGATCAGCTTGATCTGCCCGAAGGGTTCGGGTTCATCCTGCGCACCGCGGGGTTCCAGCGCACCAAGGCCGAGCTCAAGCGCGACCTGGCCTACCTGCAGCGACTGTGGAAGGACATGGACAAGCGACTCCGCGCCGGCGGCAAGCCCCGCCTGCTGTACAGCGAGAGCGACCTGCTGGTCCGCTCGCTGCGCGACATGCTGAGCAACGACATCTCGGAGGTCATCATCGACAGCGATGTGGCCCTCAAGCGTGCCAGCCGCTTCATGAAGATCGTCGCGCCCCGCGGCACGACCAAGTTGTTTCATTTCCCCAGCACCACGCCGATCTTTCACGCCTTCGGAATCGAGCAGCAGATCAGCCTGATCCACGCCCGGGAAGTGCCCCTGCCCAGCGGTGGGCGCCTGGTGATCGACCAGACCGAAGCCTTGGTGGCCATCGACGTAAACAGCGGCAAGAGCCGCGACGCTCGCGATGCTGAGGCCAAC
>JBAZUW010000030.1:0-23827 GCA_041661205.1 Phycisphaerales bacterium | reverse complement strand
TGATGGTGGTTGAGGGTGTGGCGCGGGGGTGGTAGGCGAATACCTCCAACGCTAAGCAGCGCCGCGTAGGCCCCGCATGTCGCAGTGGATTCAAGGGAACACACTTTGGGGATCACGACTCTCTCCTGGCGCTGGGATGCGCGGCTGCCCGGCAGACACGGGGGTGATTTTGCCGCAGTCTTTGAATCACTTCACCTGGTTCTTGAAGGGCTGGTCTGGCGGGTGGAGTCGAATGGCGAATGGGTTGGAGCTGGCGCTGATGAACTCGATAGCCGAGCAACAGATGCAACCGCGTTGGAAACGCCCGACTTGGCCAGACTGCTGCGCGGGATCGATCAAGTCATCGATGGGTCGTTCGTGGGCTCCGATTCGGGAGGTGAGCGCGTCGTCCGACTATCCATTATCGATAACTCCTGGCTCGACATGACCACGAAAGACCCCAAGCTCATCGGGGGGTTCTTGCAACACTTCGGAACTCCGGATCGAGAGGGCTCGGAAACTGAAGTCTGAACTTCTCCCGCCCGGACGAGATCAGCCCAAGCGCGGTGATTACCACAGAGATCGCCCGCTAAATGCCCTTCGAACAAGAAGAAGGCATCAAGGCACGCGGCAACTAGGCATCGAGTATTTCCTGCATCGCTTTTCCTCTTCTTTCTCGCCGTTTTCTGCCATTGCGTTTCTCTGTGCCTCTGTGACTCTGTGGTGAATCTCTTCCGCTTTGAGCACGGTGGCCACATCGATCTCGGGATTCGCTTCGCTCATCCCGGGCGTGCAGAGACTGCAACTTCGTGAGCTGTGATTTCGACCTGGGCGCTCGCGAGCGAGAAATGCTTCGGGTCGGTCGAGCTGCTTTGAATCGCGCGGATGATCGGGGCCAGGTGGCGGCTCGTCAGCCGATCCGCACGCTTGAGCCCGGCGGCTTGACGCAGGCTCAGGCCAATGACGAGAGCCGGTGCGGACCGAAGCTCGCCCCGAGCGAACACGATTGAATCGCCAACACGCGCCGCGCTGGCGAGGATCTCTCCGGCCCGCGCGTCGGCGATGTCCGCCGCGTCGCGCAGCAGGCTCGTGGTTGAGAGCAGCCGGGTGTGCAGCCACGGGGCCAGATCGCGCAGCAAGGGTGTGATGGTGCGGCGCAAGTTCGCCCGCAGGCGTGTGGTGTCGGTATTGGTCGCGTCGGTGGCGGAGGTCACGCCGCCGAGCGCACACAATCGCTCGCTGTCGGCGCGGGTGAGGCGGAGCATGGGGCGGATGAGCGTGACGGCGGGGGTCAGCGGGCGGGTCTCGGCGAGGGCGGCCAGTCCGCGCGGAGCGGAGCCGCGGATAAGGCGCATGAGCACGGTTTCGATGAGGTCGTCGCCTTGGTGAGCCACAGCGACGAACGGACACGCGTAAGCCGCGGCCATTTCCGCGAGCGCGGCGTAGCGGGCTCTTCGGGCACTGGCTTCGAGGTTGCCGGTGCGGGGCACTTGCACAGCGCGCTCGTCAAAGGCGACGCCCAGCCGCGCGGCAAGCTGACGCGCGATGTCGCGGTCGGCGTGGGCTTGGGCCGCCGGGCGGAGGTCATGCACCACGTGGGCGATGACGATGTGGCGTGAGGCGAGCGCCAAGGCCAATGCCACCGAGTCCGCCCCGCCCGAGCACGCCACCAGCGTGCGGCGGCCGGCGTCGCGAACTGCCTTGCCGCCGGTCAGGCGTCGCCACTCCCGCCGGATGAGCTTGGCGGATGGGTCAGTTGACAGGGCGCGATTGGGGCTGCGGAGGGGCACTGGTCGATAGTACGAAGAGAGGGCGAGGTGCCACTGACCCCGTCTTCGGGGTCAGTGCGACGATGAGGATGATGCGGGAGGTCCGGCACTGACCTTTTCACCAGGGCGTCAAAAGGTCAGTGGCACGATCAAAGTGATACGGTCAAATGAGGGCAGGAAGCCTGATGAACGCAGAGATGTTGATGTTGGCCGCGGCTCCGGTGGGTTCGCTCCTTGTCGCGGCGGGCGGCGTGGTGTTGGGCATCATGCTGGTGGTCTACGGGTTGAAGGGGCGGGCGCACCGCCTGAAGCGGTCGGCTGCGGCGGAAACCACTGTGGACGACCCTCGCCTGCGAGCGATGGAAGCCCGCGTCTCGCGACTTGAGTCGATCATCGAGCGAGCGCGGGGCGATATCGCCGAACTGAAAGAACACCGCGCACCCCGCACGGCTGCGATGCCAGCTTCGAAGGCGAGTGCGCCGAGTGTGCTGGCGACGGCGGCGACTCAGGAAACCCTGGTGCCAGGCGCCACGCAGGCTGCCCGAGGGCTCAATCTTGTCGGCGCCGATCGTTCTGCCCGGCAGGCGGGCCGCACTGAAGCCAAGCCGCGGAACCTGACCGGCGAAGTGCCCCTCGACCCAGACTTTGCGGGGATCTTCGAGATGGCGGATCAAGGGCTGAGCGCTGCGGAAATCGCCTCCAAGGTGCAGCGCCCCACGGGCCAGGTGGAGTTGATCCTGAATCTGCGTCGGCACGGCATCGGCGCGTGAGTGTTTGCGACGCCGCGAGGCACGGGCGGACGGCCGACGCTGGCCGCACCTCATATGCTGATGCGTCCGTGGTCATGGGGGAGCCACACAACCAAAGGAGCTTGCTCATGGGCAATGACATGAATCGACGCAGCGTGCTGGCCGGGTTTGGGGCGCTCGGCGCGGCGGCGGTCGCGGGGCCTGCGTTCGCGGCACCGGGCCGGGCGAACCTTGCCACGGAACTCGGCGGCTACGACGCGGGGAAGGGCGAGTTTGTACTCCCCCCTCTGCCATACGCCAAAGAGGCGCTGGAGCCGCACATCGATGCCCAGACGATGGAAATCCATCACGACAAGCACCACGCGGGGTACGTGGCCGGGCTGAACAAGGCGCTGAAGGAGCTGGCGAATGTGCGAGCTGGGGGAGACGCGGCCCTCGTGAAGCACTGGTCGCGCGAGGTGTCGTTCCACGGCTCGGGCCACGTCAACCACACCCTCTTCTGGCACATGATGGCCCCGGCGGGCAAGGGGGGCGGCGGCCAGCCCAGCGGCACGCTGGCCAAAGCCATCGAGCGGGACTTTGGTGGGATCGACAAGTTCACCGCCCAGTTCAAGGCGGCGGCCGCCCAGGTGGAAGGGAGCGGGTGGGCGTGGCTGGCGGTGGAAAGCCTGTCGAAAACCCTGGTGGTGATCCAGGAAGAAAAACAGCAGGACATGATGCTGACCGGGGCACACCCTGTTCTGGGGATCGATGTGTGGGAACACGCGTACTACCTCAAGTACCAGAACAAGCGGGCGGGATACATCGACGCTTGGATGAACGTCGCGAATTGGGGTTTTGCCCAGGAACTCTTTGACCGCGCGATGGCGTAGGCTCGCCAACCGATCAATATACGAACTTAATGGAGTCAAGCCCCGCGTTTATGCGGGGCTTTTTGCATGGTTATCGGCGAAGAATCGAGGATACGGGGTCTGATTGCGTGGGTCTGAGAGGAATTTACCGCTTACACCAAAAATTCCGTCCACTTTCCTGGCATTCTCGGATTTGTGATGCATGTTGTGGTTGTCTTGTCTCTCTCCTCCTAGTACTCGGCCGCGGGCGGAACACCGGCGACCGAGGTTTATGAAGGGTTCGGGAAACCGACCTTTCGACGAAGTCTTGTCTCTCTCCTCCTAGTACTCGGCCGCGGGCGGAACACCGGCGACCGAGGTTTTTTCTTTTTGGGGGTTCGTCGAGTTCCATCAACAAATGTCGGCCTGTGCAAAAACGGTGCGAATCAATGAAAAGCCCCGATGCTGCGAGGCACCGGGGCTTGAGCGTTTTTGCATTGGGTAGTTGCCGCGTCACACGGCGACAGGATTAGGCGCGGCGACGACGGCCGGCGAGAAGGAGTCCGCCGCTGACGAGTGCGAGGGAGGCGGGGGCGGGAATGGTCGTGCCCTGCACATTGACATCGTCGATGTAAGCCTGGGCGAAGGAGCCGTTGAAGGCACCACCAGCGACGCTGATCTCAACAAAGGCGGCGTAGGTGTCATTGGGGGCGGCACCGAAGGCGGGAACCGTCAAGGCGGACGTGCTGAAGAGCTGGTAGCCGGCTGTGCTTCCGGTGATGACCTGCAGGCCGGTGTCGGCGACGATGGCGCCCGAGCCGTTGAGAATCTTGAGTGCGTAGAAGCCGACCCCGCCCGGGCCGAGGGTGTAGTTGCCCCGGAACGACAGAGAGAGCGAGGAACCTGGGGCAAGCGAGGGCAAACCGACGTCAGCGATGGAGTTCTGGGTGATGACGGCGGAGGCACCGGTCAGGTCGCTGCCGACGGCGTTGAGGTTCTGCGACCAGCTACCTGAAAAGGGGTTGGCGCTGCTGCGCTCAGAGAGGGTGCCAGCGGCACCGCCGCCACCTGCAAACCACTGTGCAGACATGGTGGGGCCCATACCCGCGGTCTCAAAGCCACCGTTGCCGGTGAGAGGATCGGCAAATGCCGGAGCAGCGGCCGCAACGAGAGCCAAAACGGCGAGTGCACGAGTATTCATGATACATCTCCCTGAAATGTGAGATCCCCCGCGAGACGTCGGCGGTCAACAAGAAGCTCGCCGAGCCCCCACGAGAACAAGTTCTCCGGGATTGAACCTACCTCAGGTGCTCGCGGCATTCAACAGTATTTCTCTAATTTCCAGATTCGGCATTTTGTCGCAAAAGCAGCATGTTTTGACCGCTTACGTAGAATTCCAATCAGAAATACCAAAGATTCTTGATGCCGGCAGAGTCAATTTCTTTGAAATTGATGTGTTTCAGCAACTGTTTCAACTCATCGTTCGCTCGTTCGCTGTTTCAGCAACTGTTTCAATTTCATGTCGTTGGTCCACGCCCGCGACGGACGGCACCCGCCCGACGCCTGTTGTCGGCGTTCCTGCCGTGATTCCGTGGGTGGGCGTACTCCGCAAAAAGCGGACACGCCCCCGCGAGCCGCGAACGGCGGGGGGCGTGTCACGCGTTTGGGGGTGAAGGAGAAGCGGATTTACCGGCGGCGACGGGTGCCGAGCAGGAGAGAGCCGCCGAGCAGCGCGAGCGTGGCGGGCGCGGGGACGAGCGTTGCTTCGACGTTGACGTTGTCGATGTAGGCCTGGGCGAAGGAGCCATCGAAGGCACCGGCGGCGACATCGAACTCGATGAACGCGGCGTAGGCGTCGGCGGGGCTGGCACCGAAGGCGGGGACGGTGAGGGCCTGCGAGGAGAAGAGGAAGTAGCCGTTGGTGCTGCTGGAGATGGTCTGCAGACCGGTGTCGGCGACGATGTTGCCGCCACTGTCGAGGATTCGCAGGGCGTAGAAGCCAACGCCGCCCGGGCCGAGGTTGTAGCGGCCTTCGAAGGAGAGGGAAACGGTGGATCCGGGGGCCAGGGATGCAAAGCCAGCGTCGGCGATCGAGTTCTGGACGATTCCGGCGGAAGCGCCGGCAACGGCGTTGCCGACCGCAACGAGGTTGTGATCCCAGTTGCCCGCGAAGGGGTTGGAGGAATCGCGCTGCGAGAAGGTGCCGACGGGGCCGCCACCGGTGGCCTGCCACTGGGCGGAGTCAGTCATCGTGGGGCCGGCGGTTTCGAATCCGGCGTTGCCGGCGATGTTTATCGCGAACGCGGGCGACGCGCACGCGACAAGACCGAGCAGGCAGAGGCTTTGACTTTTCATACATTTTCTCCCCACGCGGGCCCCAAGATGAAGACTGATGAACGACAAGTGGATCATCTCCGGTGTTTGAGGGGGCGTAGTTTCCATTGCTACCCTAGCCGCACGGAGTGGCGAGACCGAACATAAAGCACGTAGAAGATGTGCTTGTGTTGATATAAGGGAACTATCCTCAGCGCACGAATCTCGTGTTGGAATACGCACGAACGCACTCGGCGGAGAATCGACGGCCGTGCGATGCGAGCGCCTTCGATAGACGCTGAATGAGACCGAAGTTCAGCGGGGCGGCACGGCGTAAAAACGCTTGGTGTTCTCGTCGATGATGCTGAGGAAGGCCTGCAAGGGCGTACCACGCAGTTCGGCGATGTTGGCGGCGGTGACGCTGGCCATCCAGGGCTGGCAGGGGCGGGTGCCGCGATGGGGCTCGGGAGAGAGGAAGGGTGCGTCGGTCTCGATCATGATGCGGTCATTTGGCACGAGGCGGATGGCTTCGCGTACATCGGCGGCGTTTCGGTAGGTGGCGACGCCGGTGAAGCTGACGAACGCGCCGAAGTCGAGAATCGAGCGCATGTCGGTCGGCGTGCCCGTGAAGCAGTGAAAGACGAAGCGGGACGGATCGAGCCTGGTCGCGCGGAGAATCGGCAGCAGGTCTGCAAAAGCCTCGCGGCAGTGGATCACGATCGGAAGCGTGCGCCCCGGCTGACCGACACCATTCGCGTGCTGCGCCTCGATGAACGCGAGCTGCTCGTGCAGAACCTGGTGTTGAGTATCGCGAACGGGCTCTTTGTAGTGGTTGTCGAGGCCGAGCTCGCCCCAGGCGACGCAGCGGGGGCTGGCGGCCACCCGGGCGATGGTGGCCCAGTCGTGCGGGCCTTCATCGCTGTAAAGCGGGTGAACGCCGGCGCTGCACCAGACGTTGGGGTACTTGTGGGCGATCTCGAGGGCGTTCACGCAGTCGGCGCTGGTGGTGGAGATGGAAATGCAGCCGGTGACGCCGTGGGAGGCGGCATCGGCGAGGACGCGGGGGATGCCGCCGGGCATCTTGGGTTCGTGAAAGTCGGGGAAGGTGAGATGGCAGTGGGTGTCGATCACGGGGGAAGGTAGGAAAAGGCGGGGAGAAGAGTGAGCAGGACGCGGGCGCGAGGCCCGTGCCAGGGGAGATTGGGAAGGCGGAAGAAGAAGAAGAAGAAGAAGAAGAAGGCATCAAGGCATGCGGCATCGAGGCATCAAGGTTTAGTTGGGCGGGCGGGTGACGCTGGCCTTGGCTTCGCGGATGGCTTCTTCGAGCCTGGGCAGCAGGGGCGTCACCTGCTTGACGAAGTCGGTGGTGTCGATGATGTCGGTGATGGTTTTGCTTTGGGCGATGAGGTTGATGTCGGAGGGGCTGAGGGAACCTTGTTCGATGATGTGGCGGAGCTCCGGGTCGGCCTTGGCCTTTTCGGCGGCCTGCTTGGCCGCGGGCAGGTTCTGGATTTCCTTGAGCACTTCGCTGTCCACCAAATGCTGGCGGGCGACGGGATCGCGGGCGACGTAGGCAAAGTCGCTGGCCAGGGTGAGAATCTTGGACTCATCACCGGGCAGGGTGGCCTGAGCCGCGGCACCGATGCTGGAGCCACGCAGGTCGTTGGCGAAGGCGGTGATGGCTTCGAGCGCGGGGTTGGGCGTGGGGGCCTCGACCTCCTCGGCGTCGGGGGCGTCGGGGGTGGACGCGGGGGCCGGGGTGGGGGCAAGGGCGACGGGTTGAGTTTGCGGGGCGAGGGCGAGAATGACCCAGGCGCCGACGAAGGCGACCAGCGTGCCGACGCCCGCGCCGATGATGGCACCTACAGCTGCGTCCGCGCGCTTGATGAGCTGGCGATCCTTGAGGGCGCGGCGGATCACGACGCGGAGCACGCCGGCGGCGACGGCAAAGACGATCATGCCCCCCAGGCCCAGCCCGAGGCCTCGGCCCACCAGGCCGGTGATGCCGAAGGCCGACGAGAGCAATGGCGTGAGCACGCCGCCCAGCAACGGGCTTAGCAGGGCGGCGAGAATCAACGCGATGATGGTGGCGATGCCGCCGGAGAGCCCCTGGCTGAGGCCACGGTAGGCGAAAAAGCCGATGACAAGGAACATGAGGGCGGCGGCGTATGAGCCGGAGAGAAGCCCCCCGAGCAGGGCGAGGACGGCGATAGAAGCGAGGAAGATGAGCTTGGTCTGTGTGGAGACGAGGCCGCTAGGCTTGGGCTTGGATTCGGACTGTGTCACAGGCTCCCCTTGTACAGACAAGCGTGGACGGCACAAAACGTAGAGAGAATAGCCCGGCCGCGAGAGAGTCACGACAGAGATTGTTTCAATAGATTGTTTCACCATGGAGGCTGCCGATGAACATGCAGGGAACGCGCGTTGTGAAGCGCTGGCGCGGGATGTTGGGGGTGGGCGGGGCGTTGATGCTGGTGTGCCTGATGGGCATGGGCCGGCGGGATGGTGAAGGCAAGGACCGCTGGTACATCCTCGACATGTTCGGGGGCAAGGTGGGGTGGATGCACTCGACCGTGACCGACGACGGCACGCAGGTGGTGAGCAAGAGCGTGATGGAGTTTCGGCTGAAGCGCGGGGCGGCCGAAGTGAACATGAGCATGCAGACGGAGTTTGTGGAGACCGCTGAGGGTGCGCCGGTATCGATGCGCAGCGTGCAGAAGTTCGGGGCGACCGCGATCGACAACCAGTTTGTGTTTGGGCCCGACGGCGTGACGATGACGAGCAGGCAGGGTGACAGCGTGAAGACGAGCAAGGAGCCGCTGCCGGAGGGCAAGTGGCTGCCTCCCGCCGCGGCGGAGAAGTACGTGCTGCAGCGCGTGAAATCCGGCGCGAAAGAGGTGACGGTCCGGACGATGGATCCATCGAACGGGCTGACGGTGGCGACGTCGACCCGCAAGGGGATTGAGCCGGCGAAGCTGAAGGTCGGCGAGCGCGAGATGGATGTGACCAAGAGCCTCGTGACAGTGAGTCTGCGGCCGGGGGTGACGTCGACCGAGTACACCGACGACGAGGGCGAACTGCTGCGGAGCGAAACCAGCCTGGCGGGGTTGCCGGTGATTCTGAATGCGGCCACTGAGGAGGAGGCCAAGGCGCTGGCGGCGCACGCGGCTCCGGAGGTGATGGTCTCGACGTTTGTGAAGCCGAGCCGGGCGATCCCCAATGCGCGGATTTCGAACCGGGGCGTGTATGTGCTGAAGATGAGCGAAGGGGAGTTGCCGCCGATTCCGTCGACGGGGTCGCAGACCGTGGAGAAGCTGGACGGAGGGAGCGCGCGGGTGACGGTGGCGACGGGGGCGGGGAACAAGGCGCCGGAGGCTGACGCGACAGATGCGAAGTATCTGAAGGCGACGGCGATGTGCAACAGCGAGGATGAGAAGGTGAAGGAACTGGCGGCCAAGGCGCTGAAAAACTCAGGCAAAGCCCCGGCGGCCCAGGCCGAAGCGCTGCGGCGGTTTGTGCACAAGTACATTCAGAACAAAGACCTCGATGTGGGCTTTGCCTCCGCCAGCGAGGTGGCCCGCAACGCGGAGGGGGATTGCACCGAGCACGGCGTGCTGCTGGCGGGGATGCTGCGGGCCGCGGGGATTCCGGCGCGGGTGGCTTCGGGGCTGATCTATGCGGATTCGTTCGCTGGGGGTAAGAACATCTTCGGGTATCACATGTGGGCGCAGGCGCTGCTGGACGGCAACGGGGGCAAGCACTGGGTGGACCTGGATGCGACGTTTCCCGACATTCGCCCGTTCGACGCGACGCACATCACGCTGGGGTACTCGGCGCTGGAGGATGGCGACCCGGTAGCGGGGATGAGCAGCATCGCCGGATTGCTGGGGAAGCTCTCTGTGACGGTGGAGAAAGTGGAGTAGGCATGATCGACTTTGGCGGACCATGGGAGGATGGCGCGCGGGTGCTGCCGGCGCGCCTGGCAAGCGGGCACAAGGGAACCTTCGGCACGGTGGCCATCGTTGGTGGCAGCGTGGGCCACGGGCGCGTGATGGTCGGGGCCCCGGCGCTGGTGGCACTGGGGGCGCTGCGCAGCGGCGCGGGGCTGGCCAAGCTGGTGGCGAGCGACGCGGTGCTGGCGCAATCGCTCTCCATGTGCCCATCGGCCACAGGCGTGAGCATCGCGACAGACGTGTCGGGCGGCTTGGACATGGCGGATGCAATCACGGTGCTGGATGCGCAGATGGTCGCGGCCGACGCGCTGGTGGTCGGGCCCGGGATGGGTGTAGGAGAGGTGGAGCGGGCGATGGTGCTGCGGGCGGTGCAGCAGCAGGATGTGCCCGTGGTGGTGGACGCGGATGCGATCACCAACCTGGCGGCGATTCCTGAACTGTGGCGCGACTTCCGGGCCGGGGCGATCCTCACGCCTCATCCGGGAGAGTTTTCGCGAATCGCGGCGACGCTCAAGATTGCCCACTCGCCTGTAGAGCGGGATGCCCGGCCCATGGCGGCGGCCGCGCTGGCGCAGCGCCTGGGGTGTGTGGTGGTGCTGAAGGGACAGGGGACGGTGGTGAGCGACGGGCTGCGCACGTGGGTGTGCGCGCGCGGGCACCCGTGCATGGCGACGGCCGGTACGGGCGATGTGCTCGGTGGCGTGATTGCGGGGCTGGTGGCCCAGCACTCGCGGGGCGGGCTCGGGCTGTTTGATGCGGCGCGGTTTGGCGTGGAGGCGCACGCGCGGGCGGGCGAGGCATGGGCTTTGGCGAGCGGCGTGCAGGCCGGGCTGCTGGCGGCGGAACTGGCGGATCATGTGCCCCGCGCGCTGGAGGCGTTTCGTCCGGCGGGATGAGCGCGGGGCATAAAACGAAAGAGGCACCGCCCTGAAGAGCGGTGCCACCTTGTTGCAGACATCATGCGACTATCGGCGCGGGCTCAATCCAGCCGGCGCGGGTTCACGGTTGACACCAGCCGGATGGTGGGCGTTTCAAAGTCCGACCCGAACTTGGCGGCCTGGTAGTCGTTGGGGCGCACGCACAGGTCGACGGTGGCGCGGCGAAGTCGCGGGCCGACATCATATTCGAGGGTGAAGGAGACTTCGGTGACGCCGGTCACCAGCGGACGTGCCTGCTGGTCGGACTGCGTGCCGTTGACAAAATCTGTCTGCACATACCAGAGCTCGTACGGGCCGTTGGCGGTGGTCGTAGGGTCGCGCCGCTCGATGCGTACCACTCGCCGGTTGCCCGCACCGTCGTTGGTGGTTTCGAACTCGATGAAGTTGGAGATGAGCGGATTCTGTGTGTTGTCCAGCACGTCGACTGGGTAGGGCCCAAAGGTCGTTCCATTGCGGATCATGGACATGATCCGCTGCATGACCATCCGCGTGATCACGTTGGTGCTCGCGCTCTCGGTGGTGGACTTGTACCCTTTGAACGACGCGTCGAGGGCGGCTAGGGACGCGGTGAGCAGGGTGGCGGTGATGGTGAGGGCGATCAGCATTTCAATCATGCTGAAGGCGCGACGGGGTTGGAAACGACTCATGGGTGACCCTCCCGGTACGAGCTCGCGATTGGGTTCACGCTCATGGGGAGCAGGATGCCATCGGGCAGCGTGATGTCGGAACGGAAGTTGATGCTGATACGGCCGTAGCCGTTGAAGGGGATGGCGGTAGAGCCGGCGGGCTGGGCTTGGGTGCCCACGACATCGGCGAGGCCGTCGCCGTCGGTATCCCAGCCGGCGATGCGCTCGCCGTTGACGATCGGGAGGGTGCTGGGGTCGATGGATTCGCTATCGCCGTCGGCCGCGCCGAAGTAGCCAAGGGTGGCGTTGAAACCGGCGGGGTTGCCGACCGGGGCTCCGGTGACATCGGCGAGGGGGGCGGTGCCGTAGTTGGGGTTGAAGGTGAGGAGGAGAGAGCCGTCGACGGAAACGTTGCCGCGGGCGTCGAGGTCGCCAGCGATGACGGCTCCCTGGAGCTGAATGTTCTGGTTGGTCGGGCTGTTGAAGGTGCCCAGGTCCACCGAGTAGCCGGGGAGCATCATCGAAGACTTCTTGATCTGGGCGATGTCGGCGGTCTCGGGGTTGAGCGCCGAGTTGGTGGGCTGGTCGGGGTGCTTGAGTGCGAAGCGCGTTGCACCGGTGAACTGGATTTTGTTGCGGGTCTGGTAGTAGGTGCTGGGCGCGTCGCTCACGATGCTGCCGACGAAGAGGCAGTCGTGGAAGCGCAGGTTGTTGGAGCGGGTCTTGGTGTCGGTGATGCGCCTGCCGCTGATGACCAGCGGGGCGGGCAGAGCGTTGTAGCCGGGGCGGGTGGTCTGCGTGCTGTCCAGGTCAGCCTTGTCGAGCGGTGTCACGGCCATCAGGATGTTCTGCTGGGGCGGGATGGCGGTGTTGGGGAGCATGGTCGGGTAGTTGGTGCCGCCGTAGATCACGCGGGGGGCGACAAGCGCGGGCGAGCCGCTGGTGATGGTGAGTCGCCCGTATTCGCCCCAGAGCGGATGGGTGTTGGCGGTGTCGGTGCGGACGTAGGTCACGCCGGCGAAGGTGCAGTTGATGAACAGGCCGTTGTTGCCCATGGGAATCTGGACATCCTTGAAGTTCATGTTGTAGTAGACGGGGCGGTAGTAGACGTCGGAATACGAGGGGGAGTTGAAGGGCATCTTCTCCCAATACGCGGTGCCAGCGTTGGCGGGGAGGCTGGTGGCGTCGGTGTTGGCATCCACGCGCCGGTACCACGGGGCGGAGAGGTTGCTGGGACGGGCGGCGCTGTAGGTGGCGAGGGCCGTGGTGGAGACGCCGAGCTGGGTTGAAACTTGCGTATCAAACGATGAGCCGTCGGCGGCGGCTTGGAGGGCGTTGCGGCTGGAGTCAAAGATGCTGGCGCTCACGTCGGGCAGGTCGGTATCTGATAGCCCGAAGGCCTGGGTGGCGGTGCCGGAGGGAGCGACCACTGATCCCTGAAGCTTGGGCTGAATGGCGCCCTGCGCGGTAGACCAGGCGGAGCTGGTGGCCTTGAACTTCAGGCCCCCCTTGATCTTCGCGTACTGGTCCTTCTTGTCGATGTAGCCATCTCGGTAGCCGAGGACCTGATCGGCGTAGCTGCCGTCGGTGGTGTCGACATCGAGCATGAGCTCGCCTGCGTCCCAGCGGCCGTTCCCGTTCGCATCGATGAAACCGTACGTTCCGTTACGGTTACGGTCCGGATTGTTGGAATCAATGAGCAGGCCGAGATCGTCGTTGATGGCGTGCCCGCCGCTGTCCACAAACTCCGGGCTGGCGCCCTGCGCGGGCGTGCCGTCGGTGAGGGCGTGGCTGAGGGTGACCTTGTGGTCGCCGTTGCGGTCAAAATGCTGAATGAAGATGTCAAACTCGTCCACATAGCCGTCGCCGGTGACGTCGGCGAAGGCGTTGTCGGCGGTGCCGTTGCCGTCGTAGTCGGTTTGGCCGCTGGGGATGCCGGCACCTTCGACGGGGTGGCCGACACGCAAGCGGTTGTCGCCATCGACGTCGTAGGTGCGCAGGGCCGTGTAGAAGTCGTTCAGCTTGCGATCGAGCACCGGATCCAGCCCGTAGAAGTCGGACTTGATGACCAGCGGGTCGCCATGGCTGAAGTCGACGGCGGTGTACCGCGTGCCCACATCGCCGTTCACGAGCACATTGCGCCCGATCATCACGCGGCTGGAAGAGACGATGGCGCTCTTGACCGACTTGGCGAACCGGAAATCCTGCATGATGGTGCGCGCCATCGGCTGGCCATCGCGCGTGTACCCAAAGTCGTACCCCGTCGCAATGACGCGCACGTCGGTGCCGTTCGCGAGCGGGGCGTAGGTGATCTGATAGGCGAGCGGTGGGTCGGACTGGCCGTTGGCCCGAGCCTCGAGCGCGACGCCGGGGGTGTAGAGCCACTGCGTGGAGGCGTAATCGCTGCTGACACCGGCGATGGCGTTTCCGATGGTGGGCTGCGAAATGCCCAGGTCGGTCACGATGTCCTGGTCCAGGGTGTGGGCCTGGGCCAGCGCGTTCACCAGGTTGGTAGGGGCGGCAAGGTCCTGGCGGCCCGTCTTGGGTGGCAGCACCTGGTACGTGCCCAGCGAGCTGAGGCTGCCGGACCACAGGGCCTGACCGAAGGCCTCATCGACTTCGCTCTTGGAGACGACGAAGCGGGCCGCGGCTTCGGCCAGACGCGACTTGCCCACGGCGAGACCGGTTTCGGCGGCGCTCTGAGCGCGGTTGACGTGCAGGTGCGTGGCGGCGGTGGTGATGTTGCCGCGGGCGGCGATGGCCATGGCCGCGGAGAGGGAACCAAACAGAATGATGAACATCATCGCCAGCACGGCGGCGACGCCGCGGCGGGCCTTCAGCCACTGGCGCACCTTTCCGGTGCGCGTGACTGGTGTTGTGAGTTTCGTGGCTCGGTTCATCCTCGGCTCCAAGGGTTCATACCCACGCGGCGGGTAAGAGTTCATTCGTGCGGAATGCGGAACATCACGGAGGCACGATCCACGTCGTGCGGGTCACTTCGCTTGCCTGGCCGGTGCTCGGATCGGTGTAGTTGACCACCACGGTTACACGCAGCGGAAACTGATCGACGCCGATGGCCGGCAACTGGCTGGTGGCGGCCTGGGTGTATGCGGCGGCGCGGGCCTGGCTGAAGTTGTACGGATCGACCTTGGTCACGGTCACATGCTGCGACCACCCTTCGAGCGCCACCGGCTGACCTTCGGAAAGCACGATGTTGCCCTCAAGATCGGTCTGAGGGACGAGGTAGCCAAAGGCATCGATGGGGCCGGGGAAGGTGCCGCCCAGGCCGAAGCTCACGCCGTCGAGATCGTCAAGGTCGTCGATGTCATCAACGGTGGTCTCGCCGTCCTCGCGCCCCCATCCGTGCAGCACGGCGCTGCCGCCCGAGCCGGTGAGGAAGAGCCCGGTGACCGGGTCGTGGCGGGAGAGGCGGCGCGAGAACTCGCGGATCTCGTTGGAGAGCAGCATGCCGGTGGCGGCGTGGCTGGACCAGCTGTTGGTCTTGGTGAAGCCGGCCTGAGCATCGACGAAGGCAAGCACGCCCACGGCGATGATCACCAGGGCGAGCATCGCCTCCAGCAGCGTAAAGGCGCGGCGGGGTGTGTGTTCACCGGGGCGGCGCTTGCCTGAACCCCGGACCGAGAAGTCGCGATGCGTTGTCATTGCTCCTCCGACGGGAAATCACGCCCGCACAGGGGAGTGATCGGTCACTTGACGATCTGGCTCATCTTGAAGATGGGCAGAATGATGGCCATGGCGATGAAGCCGACGACTGTGCCCATCATGATGATCATGATGGGTTCGATCATTCCGGTAACCGCCTTAATCTGATCCTTCAGCTGACGCTGGTAGAACTGCGAGATCTCGTCCAGCACCTCGCCCAGCTTTCCGGACTCTTCGCCCGCAGCGATCATCTGCGTCACCGCGGTGGGCAGGATCTTCCCCTGCTGCAAGGGCTGGGTGATCTTCTTGCCCTGCTTCACGTTGTGGTGGACCTTCTTCCACAGGCCTTTGAAGAGCTGGTTGCCGGAGATTTCGCCCGTGATCGCCAGGGTGTCGAGCATTGGTACGCCCGCGTTGATGAGCTGGCCCATGGTCTGCAGCGAGCGGCTGATGTACAGCGAGCGGAACATGGTCTTGACGATGGGAATCGTGAGCTTCATCTTGTCGACCCAGAAGCTACCGACCTCGGTTTTGGTGAAGGCGTAGAAGAGGCCAAACAGCAACGCGAAGCCCGCCAGCACGAGGTACCAGTAGTGCACCATGAAAGCGCTGAGGCCGAGCAGGAACTTGGTGGCCCAGGGGAGCACTTCTTCCTTGCCCTTGAAGACGCCGGCGAACTTGGGCAACACGAACGTGAGCAGGAAGACCGTGACGCACACGGCCAGGCCGCCGATGATCGCCGGGTAGATCGCGGCGCCCACGACCATCTTCTTGGTCTCCATCTGCTGGCCGATGTACGCGACGATTCGGTCCAGCATCTTCGAGAAGCTGCCCGACATTTCGCTGGCACGCGCCATGTTTACATACAGCGGGCCGAACAGCTTCGGGTGCCGCCCGATGGCGTCGCTGAACTGCTTGCCGCCTTCCACGTCGTTGCGGATCTGCTGCAAAACCTTCTTGAAGCCGATGTGCGTCGTCTGGTCGGCGATGCCCTCGAGCGCGGCACGCAGGTTGATGCCCGCGCGGATCATCACGGCCAGCTGGGTAGTGAAATCCAGAATGTGCTTCTGCGTCGGCTTGCCGGCGTTCATCTCCTTCAGCTTGGTCATCAGGCCGTTGGTGTCAATGCCACCGGCGATGGCGCTGAGCGAGAGAACGTGCGCGCCCTGGTTGCGGAGAATGGTCGCGGCGCTGGCGGCGTTGTCGGCCGTCAGCGTGCCAACCTGAACCTGCCCGGCGCTGCTGCGAATCTGGTATCGATAGTTTGGCATGGTTCTTTAGAAGGCACTAGGCACTGGGCAACAGGCACTAGTGGCTTCGGCTCCTCGTGTTCCTGACGCCTCCCAGCGGCGTCGTGCAACGTTGATCACTTCTCCGAACTTCCGCGTGGCTCCGCCACTCTCTTCCCTAGTGCCTCATGCTTAGTGCCTGACTCACTACGCCGCCAACTGGCGTTCCAGCTTGTCGGGGAAGGCCGCCTGCGCGATCGCATCCTCGCGGCTGATGAACCCGTTGAAGTACAACTCCGCGATGGAGCTGTCCAGGCTGGCCATGCCGATGCTGCGGCTGGTCTCGATGACGTTGGGGATTTCGAAGGTGCGGGCTTCGCGGATCAGGTTGCGAACCGCGGGCGTGCACAGCAACGTTTCCACCGCGGGCACCATGCCCGGGCGATCGATGCGGCTGAAGAGCGTCTGGCTCACCACCGCCTGCAGTGTGTTCGAAAGCATCGAGCGGATCTGGTTCTGCTGACCCGCCGGATACATATCGATGATTCGTTCCACCGTTTGCGAAGCATTGACCGTGTGCAGCGTGGAGAGCACCAGGTGGCCCGTCTCGGCGGCCGAGATCGCCAGGGCGGTGGTCTCCAGGTCACGCATTTCGCCGACCAGGATGATGTCGGGGTCTTGACGCAGGGCGTGCTTGAGGCCGCTGGAGAAGGTGGGCATGTCCTGACCCAGCTCGCGCTGCTCGATGATGCACTCTTTGCTCTCAAAGACGTATTCGACGGGGTCTTCGAGCGTGATGATGTGCTTGCGGTAGCGTTCGTTCATCGCCTGGATCATCGCGGCCAGCGTGGTGGACTTACCAGAGCCCGTGTCGCCGGTGACGAGCACCAGGCCGCGGGGCAGGTAGGTGAGGCGGGCGATGACTTCGGGGAGACTCAAGGCGGCCAGCGGCGGCACCTTGGTCTTGATCATACGCATGGCCATGGCCACCATGCCGCGCTGCATGTGGGCGTTCACGCGGTAGCGGGCCAAGCCCTCGACGAAGTACGAGAAGTCCGAGTCCTTGTTCTTCTCGAAGGTGGCCAGCGCCTCGGCCGGGGCCATCGTCTCGAGAAACTTGCGGGACATCTCGCGAGAGATCATCGGCATCTCCAGCGGGGTCATGACCTGGTGAATGCGCACCACCGGCGGCTGGCCGGCGATGAGGTGGACGTCGGAGGCATCAGCTTCGTACGCGGCTTTGAGAATCGTGTTCAGGTCCAAGCGTGTGTCCTCCGGTGCGGGGGCAATCCCGGAGGTTCAATCGGTTACCGCGGGGGCGGGGTTCAGGCCTTGCGTTGAAAGGCGATTACGACCGGAAACGTCCGGAGCGCATTATGCGACGCGAGCGCGGCACAAACGCTACAGACGGCCCTCTACGCATCAGTGCCCCGCATCGTGCCGCCCAAGCATGTTCAACACCAGCGCCGTCCACCCGGTCTGGTGCGTCGCTCCCAGCCCGCGCCCGGTGTCGCCGTGGAAGTGCTCGTAGAAGTACACGAGGTCCTTCCACGCGGGGTCGGTAGCGAAGCGGGTGTCATCGCCGTGGCAGGGGCGTGAGGCGGTGGGGCTGCTTCCGGGGAGGAAAAGGCTCAGAAGCCGGTTGCGGATTTCCATCGAGGCCTGCTTGAGGTTGATGCGCTTACCCGAGCCGCGCGGGAACTCCACGGTGAGACTGTCGCCATAGAAGTGGTGGTAGCGTTCGAGGGCTTCGATGAGCAGGAAGTTGAGCGGGAACCAGATGGGCCCGCGCCAGTTGGAGTTGCCCCCAAAGAGCCCGGTGGTGGATTCTCCGGGCGTGTAGTCCACGCGGAAGTCTTCGCCCTGAGCGTGGAAGATGTACGGGTTGTCCTTGTGGAACTTGCTGAGTGAGCGCACGCCGAAGGGGGAGAGGAACTCGGTCTCGTCCATCAGTCGGGTGACGACGCGTTCGAGGCGCTCGCGATTGGGAATCGCCAGCAGCATGTGCTTGTGGTGCGCACCGTGATCGCCGCTGTCGGCGCAGGTCTGGCGCCATGGCACTTCGGCTTTGTGCTTGAGAAACCACTCCATGCGGGTCTTGAAGTCGGGCAGGCGATCGACCACCTCGCTCTCCAGCACTTCGACGGCCAGCAGGGGCACCATGCCCACCAGCGAGTGCACTCGCAGCGGGGTGGCCCCGTGGTCGGTGCGAATTTGGTCGTAGTAAAAGCCGTCGGTCTCGTCCCACAGGCCGTTGCCGCCGAGGGTGTTCATCGCATCGGAAATGCCGATGAAGTGCTCGAAGAACTTGGTGGCCATGTCTTCGTATGCGGCGTCGCGTTCGCCCCCTTCGCCGCCCGCGAGCTCGAGGGCCATGCTCAGCATGGTGCCGCAGTAGAAGGCCATCCACGCGGTGCCGTCGGCCTGCTCCAGATGCCCGCCGGTGGGCAGGGGCTTGGAGCGATCGAAGACGCCGATGTTGTCGAGGCCCAGAAAGCCGCCACTGAAAAGGTTCTTGCCGCTGGGGTCTTTGCGGTTGACCCACCATGTGAAGTTGAGCAGCAGCTTCTGGAAGCAGCGTGCGAGGAAAACGCGGTCGCGCTTGCCCCGCTCGCCGGTCATCTTGTACACGCGCCACGCGGCCCAGGCGTGCACGGGCGGGTTCACATCGCCGAACGCGAACTCGTACGCGGGGATCTGCCCGCTGGGGTGCATGTACCACTCGCGCAGCAGCAGCACCAGCTGGTGCTTGGCAAAGTGCGGGTCGAGCTTCGCGAAGGGAAGCGTCTGGAACGCCAGGTCCCACGCGGCATACCACGGGTACTCCCACTTGTCGGGCATCGAGATCACGTCGCGGTTGTTGAGATGCCGCCATTCCGCGTTGCGCCCGTGGAGGCGCTCGGCGGGGGGCTTGCAGTTCGGGTCGCCATCCAGCCACCGGGCGACGTCGATCTCGTAGAACTGCTTGCTCCACAACAGCCCGGCTGCGGCTTGCCTCGCCACCAGCTGCTCCTGCGGGAAGAGCTTGTTGTAGCTGCGGGGCCCGCCCGCGAAGAAGGCGTCCGCCTCGCGCGTGCGATCCGCCAGCACCTTCGCGAAGCCGGCCCCGAAGGGCGTTGCGGCCGGCGGCGCACTTGGTCCATCGCAGCGCGTCAGCCGCAAATCAAGCGTGACCGAGCCGCCCGCGGGCACCATGAGTTTGTACCACGCCGCGGCTTTGGTTCCCGTTCCCGCCGGATTCACCGCCGTGATGTGCCCCTCCACCACCAGGCTATGGAACGCGTCTTTCACAAAGGGCGTGGGGTTCGGCGCGTTCCACAAACGCGACTGGTTGCTGTCGTTCTCCGTAAACACCAACTCGGGGCGTGTCCCGTCGCTGGCCGGTGCCGCGTTCCATTCGAAGCTCCCCCGAGCGCCGGCGGCGATGGCCGCGCTGTCGCCGGACTTCGTGATCGTCGGGCGCGTCACGTTGGGCTCGCCCCAGCTCCACGTGTTGCGGAACCACAGCGTGGGCAGCACATGGCATGCCGCCTCGCGCGGCCCGCGATTCCTCACGGTCACCCGCGCCAGCACATCCTCCGCGCTCGCCTTGGCGTACTCCATCTCCACATCAAAGTAGAGCGAGGCATCGAAGACGCCGGTGTCCTCGATCTCAAACTCCCGCTCGTCGCGGCTTCGGCGGCGGTTCGTCTCCGCCAGGCTGCGATACGGAAACTCCGTCTGCGGGTACTTGTACAACGCCTTCATGTACGAGTGCGTGGGAGTAGAATCCAAGTAGAAGTAATGCTCCTTGACGTCTTCGCCGTGATTCCCTTCAGGGCCGGTCAGGCCGAAGAGGCGCTCCTTGAGGATCGGGTCTTTGCCGTTCCACAAGGCGAGCGAAAAGCACAGCGAACACTCGTCATCGCAGATGCCCATGAGCCCGTCTTCACCCCAGCGATAGGCCCGGCTTCGCGCATGGTCGTGAGGGAAAAAGTTCCAGCAGTCGCCGTGAGGCGAGTAATCCTCGCGCACCGTCCCCCACTGCCGTTCGGATAGATATGGACCCCAGCGCCGCCAAGGGGCAACGTGCGAGTCGGCCTCGGCGAGACGCCGCAGTTCGGGATCGACATTCGGGGCGGTCAAGGTCGCCGCGGGCGGCGGAGTGGTGGTCACTGTGGTCATCGTTGATCCCTCCTTAGTAGATGCGTCGAGGTGTGCAGGAGCGTGGTACTAGCGCCCGGGCGGGGCGTCTTCGACCGCGGCGCCATCTGATTCGCCGGTAACCAGCATCAACCCATGCCCGTCCGGGTCTTTGACAAGCGTGGGACCATCGAGCGCCGACTTCGACGAAAACATGGACATTCCAGCGTGTCCGAGCACGCGAGCGTACTGAGCGCCGCCCCCAAGCTGGACGATCGCGTGCCAATGCCACAGGTCGTTGGCCGCCCCGTCGCGCGGCGCGGGCTCTCCATCTCGTGGGGCAAGATACTCAAGGAACTCGATGCCGGGCCCGGAGCTGGCCTTCATCGTCGTAATCCGCAGGTGAGCACCCTCGACGTTGTTCAGGTGTTCCTGCTCGGTGCCAAAGTTCTCTCCCTGCCCTGCGAGCTTCATGCCGAGCACCCCCTCATAGAACTTGAGGCTCGCGGCGGTGCTCGACACGGCGATCGCGGTGTGATCGATCCCCAGGAACAACCCGCCGGTCGTCTGCCATCGCGGATCACCCTTGCCGGGAGGAAAGTTGATGAGTTCCAGAAAATGCCCGTCGGGGTCTTTGAAGTAAAAAGCCGAAATCCCCGCGGCGTGGGGAAGAGTCTGAGGGAGGGTTTGCGGATCGGTCGACGCGAACCGCACCTTGTGCGCGCGGACCTGGCGATACGCCCGCTCCATGTCGGACACAACGATCGCGATGTGCTGAAACCAGCGGTCGTTGGCGTGAGAGGGCACCGGCATCGGTCGCCCCTCCGGCGCGAGATACTGCCACAGTTCAATACGCTCGTTTCCCAGTCGCATCCGGGCGATGATCACATGGGCGCCAAAGACGCCCGTCACGCGCTCCAGCTCCGCACCCTTCAGCTCGCGCCGATCCTCCTCGACAAAGTTCAACACATCGCGATAAAACTCCACGGAGCGATCGATGTCGCCCACGGTGATCGCAACGCCGAGCACCGCCATCGGCGGCACACGCGAACTCTGGGTTGACGCGCCGTCCGCTGCCCGCGGGGCCGGCTCCGTTGCGCACCCAGCCAGCAGCATCCACCCGCCCATGCCCGCGGCCACCAACGCCCTTAGCTTCCATACCAGCGGGTTTCGCCGCCCCCAACGTGGTGAATTGCTCACTCGCCCTCCTTCGCACCCAGCAGCCGCAGCAAGTGATCACCGACGCGCAGCGCGTTGGCCATGATGGTGAGCGACGGGTTGACCGCGCCCGACGACGGAAAGAACGATCCGTCCACGACGTATAGATTGTCCAGATCGTGCGCCTTGCAGTGGAGGTCCAGCACGCTGGTCTTGGCGTCGCGCCCGAATCGCAGGGTGCCGTTCTGGTGGCTCACACCGCTGACGCCGAGGCGTTCCGCGAGATACGTCGCCTTGCCGCGCCCGCGTTTGGCTTCGACCTTGTCGAGCGCCTCGACCAGCTTGGCCTGCAGGCGGTCGTACGCCTCGGTGTTGTTGCGGGTGTAGGTCACCCGGATGGCACCATCGCTGCGAAGCGTGATGCGATTCTCCGGGCTGGGCAGATCCTCCGCCGTGAGGAAGTAATCCACCGTGCGGGGCATGATCTCTTCCACGCTCACCCCGGGCAGCTTGTCACCCTTCAGCCACTCCAGCGTCCAGGGGTCGGGCTTACCCATGAGCTGAATCACGCCCAGCGGCAGTTGCGGTTCGCTCTTGTTCCCCGGGCCGTGATAAAACTCCGTCATCCCGAAGTACTTCTGGAAGGGCGACGGGTTGGCCTCCGTACTGACGGCGATGAAACACCCGTTCTGATGGCACATGTAGTTGCGTCCGACCTGATCGGACGAGTTCGCCAGCCCGCGCGGGTGGCGCTCATTCGCGGACCGAAGCAGCAACGCCGCGGAGTTGATCGCCCCGCACGCCAGCACCACGATGTCGGCGCGAAAGACGTACTTCTCGCCGTCGCTCACGACGTGCACAGCCGTCACGCGCCTGCCGCCCGGGTCGGTTTCCAGTCGCTCCACATACGCGCGGGGGCAGAGCGTGACATTCGGCCTCGTCGCAGCGTGCTTGATGCCCACCACGTGCGAGTCGGCCTTGACTTCGGTCAAATCCGGATATCCGTCAAACTGGCTGAAGCGATACGGGGCCGCGCCGGGCTCGCGCTCCTGTAGCCGCACCCCCAGCGGCACGGGGAATGGCTTGTACCCGACTTCCTTGAGGTCGTCGTACAGCTCTTTGATTCGCGGCTCGGGCGTGAGCGAGGGAAACGGGAAGCGGCTGTTCGATTTCGGCTCGCACGGGTCGCTGCCGCGATCCCCATGCACGCTGTACATCTCTTCAGCACGCGTGTAATAGGGCTCAAACTCGGCGTAGCTCAGGGGCCACGCGGGGGAGACGCCGCCAAAGTGATTCACTTCCCCAAAGTCGCTCTCGCGCAGTCGCAGCAGGGCCGCCCCATACACCTTGGTGTTCCCCCCCACCCAGTAGTGCGTGTACGGCGCGAAGGGCTGGTCTTCTTTGTCGTACCAGACTTCTTTCGCGAGGTAACGCTTGTCGCCGTGCACGGCCTTGGTGTCCCAGTTTTCGCGTTCGCGTGGGAGCACGTCGCCGCGTTCCAGAATCAGGATCCGCTTGCCGCTCGGCGCCAGGTGCCGTGCCAGCGTGCCCCCGCCCGCGCCCGTGCCGACGATGATGACGTCAAACTGCTCGATCATGTGCGATTCATCTCCAAACTTGAAACTCCGACCTCGCCCGCACGCGGCTGTTCATGCCTGCACCACCCGCAGCGGAAGATGCACCTCACCCCATGCACGTGGTGCAGTTTCGCGCACTTCACACCGCACTCGCGGCTGACCACGGTGTACACCCCGGCCGCCAGCAGCATTGCCAGCGGCGGAGCCGTGAAGTACAGCCACATCGCGCGGTAGTTCCCCGCGACGACGGCGGTCGCCATGCTGCGCGCCGGGTTCATGCTCATGCCCGAAAATGGCGCTTCTACCACGATGTACGACGCGACCAGAATGCCCGCGATGATCCCGGTGTAGGGGGCCAAACGCGCCCGGTTGCTCGCAAACAGCACCGCGAGAAACAGCCCGAACGAAATTGCCACCTCCGCCGCGAATGCCACGCCTACACCATCGGGCCCCGGCACCGTTACCACCCAGCCCACCTCCGGAGCCGCCATCAAGTGCCCCACCAACAACCACGAGAGCAGGACGCCCGCCGCCCCACCCACGAACTGAGACATGATGTAGAACGCCGCGTCCCATCCCTTTACTTTGCCCAAAGCCGCAAACGCGATCGTCACTGCCGGGTTCATGTGAGCACCGGAGCGCTTGCCCCAAGGCGAATAGATCAAACCGATGGCGGTGAACCCCATCGCCAAGCCGATGAGCGTCCGTTGCAGCAGCGGGTTTGGCAACGCCTGGGCGAGCGGTGAGGACGGAAGCACGCAGGCCACCGTGGCCAGGCACGCCGAGAGCATGAACCCGCCCAGCAGCGCTCCTTCGATGAGGTATTCCGGCCAGTGTGCCCTGAACGCCCCGGCCGCAGACGCGAACGGCATCGAAAAACTCCTCATGCCTTAGCCGCCCGTCTCGAAGCCCGGGTAGAGC
>JBAZUW010000029.1:0-24167 GCA_041661205.1 Phycisphaerales bacterium | reverse complement strand
ATTTTCCAAACATTTTGCGAACTGCAGGAACGCGCTCGGCGCGATGATTCACGAGGCCCTGACCCATGACGACGCTTGCCCCCGCCCCCTTTGAGCTCCCTGATTTTTCGAAGCCGCTGCCCTCCCGCGAGGGCACCCGCATCATCCAGTTCCGCGAGGCACTTCGCGAGGCGCTGAGCGAAGAGATGCGCCGCGATGACCGCATCTTTCTGATGGGCGAAGAGGTCGCCCAGTACAGCGGCGCGTACAAGGTGAGCCAGGGGATGCTGGAAGAGTTCGGCCCCAAGCGCATCATCGACTCGCCGATCAGCGAGAACGGCTTTGCGGGCCTTGCGGTCGGGGCGGCGATGTACGGCCTCAAGCCCGTCATTGAGTTCATGAGCTGGTCGTTTAGTTTGGTGGCCGCGGATCAGTTGCTCAACAACGTGCCGAAGATGCTGTACATGTCGGGCGGCCAGTGGGGCTGCCCGATCGTGTTTCGTGGCAACGACGGCGCGGGGGGCCAGCTCGGCAGCACGCATAGCTGGTGCGTGGAAGGGCTGTACAGCAACGTGCCGGGCGTGAAGATCGTCATCCCGAGCAACCCCTATGACGCCAAGGGCCTGCTCAAGACCGCCCTGCGCGAGATGGACCCGGTCTTCTTCCTCGAGAGCGAGCGCATGCTGGGCGACAAGGCCCATGTCCCCGAGGAGGAGTACTACATCCCCTTCGGCCAGGCCCACCTCGCCCGCGAAGGCGATGCGTGCACGCTGGTGAGCTTTGGGCGGCCCGTGCACTTCTGCATGGAAGCGGCCGATGAGCTGGCGAAGGAAGGGATCAATGTTGATGTGCTGGACATGCGGACGATTCGGCCGCTGGACATTGACTCGATCATCGAGAGCGTGAAGAAGACGGGGCGGGTGGTGGTAGTGGATCAGTGCTGGCCGTTTGCGAGCGTGGCGAGCGAAGTGGTGACGCAGATCTGCGAGCGATGCTTTGACTGGCTGGATCACCAGCCGCTGCGGGTGAATAGCGATGACGTGCCGGCACCGTACGCGAAGGGGTTGGAGCAGGAGTTCTTGCCGCACAAGGGGAAGATTGTGAAGGCGGTTAAGAGGACGTTGGGGATGTGATGAACGGCGTGCGCGAGCGTGGGGTTGCGGTTGCTCACTGACTCACAGACCTGCTGGAGTCTGCGATGATTGATCGCAAAGCGAGAGATCGGTTGGCGTTGGCAATTCGTCGCTTCGCGGCCGGGCGCGTCAACTCTGAAGGTTTCCAATCGCGTGCATTTCTGCTAGGCCGCTCTTGCCGGATTGACAGATACACGAGCGACGCTGCAATCGATGCTGTGTTCATGGTCATCGACTGCCTGTACGGAGACCTCTGGCCCACGCGATTCATCGGCCGCTACCGGCTGAATCGGCGATGGAAGCGATACCTCTCGCTTTGCGTGCTCTTCCTTAGATCAGACGACGAGTACGCATGGGAAAAAACCGCGGCCGTCCCGGCTTGGGTGGGGTCGCGCCACGATCGTTCTGGTTTTCAGATAGACGGCATCACGGAGATTCTTGGACTTCCAATTTGCAACTTTGGCTGCTCCAAGCTCGAGCGACTGGAAGAACTCCGGGCGTGGTCCAAAGCAGTGCACGAAGTCGGCCCGCGCCGGCGTGCCTGGCCCTTCAGCACGCTTGAACAGCTTTCCGCCGCGAAGGCTCGGCCTACCTACCTCTGCGGCTCCCGAAAAGTCGCGTAGCGTGCACTCACGTGCGGTGCCATGCTCCCGACTTACGCCGACCCTTTCAGGGTCGAAGGGGATCATGGGTCGCGTTCCGGGGGTGGCGCTCGAAGACTCGCTTCACCCCCGGCTACTGGCGACCAGGCCTTCGGCCTGCAAGCGGGGAAGAAGATGCTGGGGATGTGACGAACGGCGTGCGCGAGCGCGGGGATGCGGTTGCTCACTGACTCACAGACCTGCTGGAGTCTGCGATGATCGCGTAGCGTGCACTCACGTGCGGTGCCATGCTCCCGACTTACGCCGACCCTTTCAGGGTCGAAGGGGATCATGGGGCGGGTCTCCGGGGGTGGCGCTCGAAGACTCGCTTCACCCCCGGCTACTGGCGACCAGGCCTTCGGCCTGCAAGCGGGGAAGAAGATGCTGGGGATGTGACGCGTTCGTGGAGGCCGTTGCCCGACTGTCAAGGAGGGCGGGGCGGTGTCGCACGCGACGCAGATGAAGGCGATTGCCACGCAGGACGCTGTGGCCAGCCCCTCCCTTACGGTCGGGGTGCTGCGGGCACACTCTGCGCCGTACTCTCGCACATGAGCAAGCGCACGAGCGAGTACCTGGAAGGCGTTTTCGACGAGGTCGCACTCAGCGTCGCGGGTTCCGCGGCCGTCTCGCAAGTTCGCGAAGTTCTTGCCCTTTGCACCGCGGCGGGTGACGCTATCGACCATCCATCGCGCGATGAGGCCGCGGCCCGCTTGCACGGGCTGGATGTCGACGCCATCGTGCAGATGATCGAGCTGATCACCACCCGCTTTCACCTGCTGAACATGGGCGAGCAGTTGAGCATCGCGAAGATCAACCATGATCGAGAGCTGGCCGCGACGACGCAGTCGCCCCGCAGCGAGTCGATCGCGGAGGCGGTGGCGATGGCCAAGGCGGGGGGCATTTCCGCGGCTGCCTTTGCGGCCGGCCTTCGCGCGGTGGATGTCGGGCCCACGCTGACCGCTCACCCAACGGAAGCCCGCCGGCGCACGGTGATCACCAAGCAACTGGAAATCTCTCGCTGCGCGCGGCAACTTCAGGAACCCAACCTCACCCCCGCCGAACGCACGGAGCTTGAAGACAGCATCCGCGCCAGCGTCTCACTCATGCTGCTGAGTGATTACGTTCGCGCCCGCAAGCTGACGGTGGCCGACGAGGCCCGCAACGGGCTGTACTACCTGACGACGTCGATCTGGAAGGTGGTCCCAGATTTGGTGCGCGATGCCCGCACCGCCATGCTCGCCGTCTATGGCGACGATGCCAAGGCCCTGGCGGAAGGCATCAACGCCACCATGTTGACGTATCGCTCGTGGATCGGTGGCGACCGCGACGGCAACCCGAACGTGACTCACGAGACCACCCGGGCCACGCTGGCGATGTTGCGAAGTGCCGCCACGACGCTGTGGGATGCGGAGATCGAGACGCTGAAGCAGGACCTGAGCATTTCGACGCACCGGGCGGTGGTGCCGCCCGAGCTGCTGGAGGCGATCGAGCGCGACCGTGAGAAGTGGCTGACCAATGAACACTCCGCCGCCCAGCGGGTGAACGAGCCGATGCGGCTACGACTGATGCAGATGAAGGCGAGGCTGCATGGCGACCCGAGTTATTCGTCGAGCTTGCTGGTGGCCGACTTGGAGCTGCTCCAGCGGGCGGCGGCCACGACCAACGTGCCCTGGCTGGCCGACTACGCGCCGCTGCAGGACGCGATCGTGCGGGCGAAAGTCTTTGGGTTGAATCTCGCCACGCTGGACATCCGCCAGCACAGCGCGGTGCACGAGAAGGCCGTCGCGGAGCTGTTCGCGCTTGCGGGCGTCACCGACACGTACGCCACGCTGGGTGAAGAGGCTCGCCTGGAGATTCTGAGGCGGGAGCTTGCGACGCGGCGGCCGCTGGTTTCTGACACCACGCAGCTGACGCCGCTGACGCTGGAAACTTTGCAGACGTTGGACGTGGTGAGGCAATCCATCACTGCCGAACCTGGCAGCATCCGCTCCTACATCATTTCGATGACGCACGGCATCAGCGACATGCTGGAGGTGCTGCTGCTCATGAAGGAGCGTGGGCTGTATCACCCGGCTGGCGGCCCGAACACGCGCACGCTGCAGGTGGTGCCGCTGCTGGAGACCATCGACGACCTCAAACGCGGGCCCGAGCTGCTGAAGGCTTTTCTTTGCGAGCCTGTGTACCGCGACCATCTGTCGCGGCTGGCCGCGAACGAAGCGGGCGAGGGGGACGAGACGCCCGGCACCTCGAAGCGCCCCGACCTCGTGCTCTCGCAGGAGATCATGCTCGGTTACTCCGACTCCAACAAGGACGGGGGCTTTCTTATGGCCAACGTGGCTTTGCACGAAGCGCAGGAGCGCATGGGCGAGACCGCGGCGGAGCTGGGCGTGAACATCCGCTTCTTTCACGGGCGGGGCGGAACGGTGGGACGTGGCGGCGGTCGGGCGGGACGGGCGATCTTGGCCTCGCCTCCGGCCGCGCGGTCCGGGCGGCTTCGTTTCACGGAGCAGGGGGAAGTGATTTCGTTCCGCTATGCCCTGCCGCAGATCGCGCACCGCCACCTTGAGCAGATTCTGAACGCGGCGATCCGGGCGGCGCTGCCCATCCCGGCGGCGGATGCCGGCGGGCTGCCCGCTGCAGAAGGCCCGGCGTTCTCCGCGCTGCTCTCGAGGCTCGCGGAGACTTCCATGCGCCGGTATCGGGAGTTGATCGACCACCCGAAGTTCTGGGCGTGGTTTGTGGCGGCGAGCCCGATCGACCACATCGGCAGCCTGCCGATCGCCAGCCGCCCGGTGTCGCGAGGCAGTGGGTCGCAGTTCGCTTTCGAGCAGCTTCGGGCGATTCCGTGGGTGTTTTCGTGGATTCAGATGCGGGCGCTCGCGCCCGGCTGGTTTGGAATCGGGGCGGCGCTGTCGTCGTGCAGCGATGCGGAGCGAGCGCTGCTGAAACGCCAGGCCGCGGCCAACCCGTTCCTGTCGACGATCATCGACAACGCGGCCCAGGAGATGGCGCGGGCTCGCCTGCCGATCGCCAAGCGCTATGCGAATTTGGGTCCGGGGGGCGAGGGATTCTTTCTGTTGCTGGAGACAGAGTTTGAGGCCGCCAAGCGTCACGTGCTTGAAATTACCGGACGCAGCGGGTTGATCGATCACGCGCCGGTGATCGCGGCGTCGATCGTGCTGCGCAACCCGTGGACGGACATACTTAACCTCATTCAAATCGAGCTGCTGAAACGCTATTGCGCGGCCAGCGAACCAGAGCAGGGGGCGCTGCGCAGCGCCATTCTCGCGAGCATCAACGGCATCGCGGCGGCGATGCAGTCGACGGGTTGAATTCCCTGTGCCACCTGAGTTTTCGTGTCGCGGAACGGCAGCGAATCGAAGTAGAGACGAACCCCCACGCATGGGGGATTTTGCATATCAGAAATAGTTTTGTTACAGTGCTTCTGTTGTTGAAATACGTCACGCGTCTCGTCGCGCGTCAGATTCCGGTTGGCTTCCTCCGAATCAAACCCTTTGTAACCTGCGACCCCTCGCGACGGGTCATTACGAACCACCACGACCGCATTTAGACCTTGTTCGAGCTACATCACGCGGCATGCCGCCGCGACCAAAGCAAGGACCCAAGACCCAGCTCTGCGGCCTGTGTATGGCCTCAGACTCGTGGGCTTTGAGTGTGTATTGAGGAGATAGACATGAGAGCGCTCCGACTTTCCCGATTCGCCGTGGCCGTGTCGGCCCTGGCCATCGCCGGCTCCGTTGCCGGCGCTCAGACCATCACCAACCTTGGCGTGCTGCCCGGTGGCACCACCTCGCAGGCCGTCGCGGTCAGCGCCGATGGCGGTGCGGCCGCCGGCACGGTTGACATCTTCGGCCCCGGCCAGGCACGCGGCTTCCGCTGGACGAGCTCGCAGGGTCTCACCGACGTGGGCGCCTTGCCGAGCAGCACCGGCACCTGGCTCAACGCCATCAGTTCCGACGGCGACTCGGTGGCCGGCATCGGCTTCCTCAACAGCGGCTTCCAGCACGCGGTGCGCTGGACGCGCCGGGGCGGCCTGACCGACCTTGGCGTCCTTGCCGGGGGGAACGCTTCTGAGGCGTACGGCATCAGTGGCAACGGGGGCGTGGTCGTCGGCGTCAGCACCACTGCCACCAGCTTTCATGCCTTCCGCTGGACGCAGCGCACCGGCATGCAGGACATCGGCACGCTTCCCGGCGGCACCTACTCCTTCGCCTTCGCCGTCAGCGCGAGCGGCACCGCCGTCACCGGGTACGCCGACACCGCGGCCGCCGAAGAGCACGCCTTCTTCTGGACGGCGCGCGGCGGGGTTCAGGACCTGGGCACCATCAACGCGGGCGAATCTTCCAGCGGCAATGCCATCGGCGCTGAGGGTGGATCGGTTGCGGGGTACAGCGGCAATCAGGCCGCCCTGTGGCGCAATGGTCGCGTGCGCGGGCTGGGCACGCTCACCGGGGGCAACTTCACCGTTGGGTACGCCATCAGCGCGGGCGGACGCGTGGTGGCTGGCACGGGTGATGATGCCAACGGCAACGTCGTTGCCACGCTGTGGACTCGCAACCTCGGGATGGTGGACCTGAATGTCTTCCTGCCCACAGTCGGGGTTGATCTGACGGGCTGGCAACTGGCGGTGGCCGCGGGCCTTTCGGCGGATGGTTCCACCATCGTTGGTCGGGGCACGTACAACGGCGAAGCTCGCGCGTGGCTGGTGCGGATGCCGCGCGGGTGGCGCTTCGGAAACGTCGGCACCGGCAACGGCGGCGGGAACGACTGCCACGACGGCGATGACGATGATGATGACGACGACCACGACTTCCACGATTGCCACCGGTAAGAGTGCGTCGCGAGCCGCGAGGGCGGCTTGGGTGCGGTGAAAGTGGCATGGAATCTTCAGCGGCCCCGGCCTTGTGCCGGGGTTGCTTTTTTTTGGGTGGCGCGGCGATGCTTTACACCCGCGGCCCGCTTTGGTCGAGTTTGGCGATGGCGTCGGCGTACTGGGCTCGCAGCGGGTCCACCACGTCTTTGATGAAGCGCTCGGTTTGTTCGACGCTGCGTCCGACGTATTTCATGGGGTCGAGGAGGCCCTCCCAGTCGAGCTCGGCGGCGAGGGGGCCGCCGCGGGCTTTGGACCAGAAGTTTTGGTCGGCACGCAGGCGATCGAGGAGGTCGTTGTCGAGGCCTTCGCTCTTGACCCGCAGCCCGGCGGCCTGGGCGTGGACGCGGATGAGTTCGTGGTAGTGCTGGCGGTCGCCCCCGAGCTTGACGCAGGCCATCATGATGTTTTCGGTGGCCATGAAGGAGAGCTCGGCCATGAGGTTTTTGCGGACCATCGCTTCGTGGACGATGAGGCCGCTGGCGACGTTGTGCATGAGGTCAAGGGCGCCGTCGAGGGCGAGGAAGGCCTCGGGGAGGCTGAGTCGCCGGTTGCTGGAATCGTCGAGCGTGCGTTCCAGCCACTGGGTGGCGGCGGTGTCGTAAGCGTTGCCGACGAGGTTCATGACGAAGCGTGCCAGCCCACAGATGCGCTCGCAGCGCATGGGGTTGCGCTTGTAGGGCATCGCGGATGAGCCGATTTGCTTGTCCTCGAAGGGCTCGTCGAGCTCTTTGCGGTTGGAGAGGAGGCGGATGTCGGTGGCGATTTTGTGGAGGACGGAGGCGACGGAGGCGAGGTCGGCGAGGATGAAGGTGTCGATGACGCGGGGGTAGGTTTGGCCGGTGAGCGGGAACGTGTGTGCGGCTCGCACCTTGTTTGCGAAATAAGCCCTCCTGTCCGATGGGCTGAGGGCTGAGAGCTCGGCCGCGCGAGTTTGGCTCTCCTCCGCTGCCTCAAGATCGCCAGTCGCACTCCACCTCTTAAACCATTGCTGGTAATGTTTAACGTCAGCGTTCAATACACCCTCAGATGAGCGAGATGACATCGCCTCAGTGGGGCTCTGGAGTTCGATACGGGCGTAAACAGCACTTGCCTCAAGCAGATCGACGGTGGCAGATTCGTTATTGCATAACGCAAGATATGACGCCTGAGTTCCCGTCGCGCCACGAAGTCCCTTTTGGCGCTGAGAGAGCTTCGTCTGCATGTCCTCTACTCGTTCACGGCAAAGGTTCATATCGGAAGCCCACCCCGCGATTCGACGCCCGACCGTAACCGGTTGCGCCGGCTGATAGTGCGTAAAGCCGAGGGCTGGAATCGCCTTCGTAGATTCGGCGGAGCTTCCTAGAGATGTGACCAAGCGAGTTACCTTCACCATTAAGTGATGAATCGCCTCGTCGAGAATGCTCAGGTCCGCATTGCACACCACATCCTGACTCGTCATCCCCAGGTGAATGATCCCCTTGGCCTTGGGGCAGGCGTCGCCCAGGGCGTGGACGTGGGCCATCACGTCGTGGCGGAGGTCGCGTTCGTACTTCTCGGCGAGGCGGATTTCGTCGTCGGTGATGCCTCGCGCGACGACGGCGCGGAGTTCTTCAACCTGCTCTTTGGTCACAAGTTCTTTAGAACCACGTGCTCCAGTAGAGCCCCCTGCGCTAGCAGGGGGGTCGACCAGCACGCCCGCGACCCCCCCGCTTGCGCGGGGGGCTCCATCAGGCAGCCCTCGACCAACCTCGTGCTGGGCTTCGGCCACCGCCAGCCAGATCCGCCGCCAGGTGTTGAACTTGTGGCGCTGCGACCAGAGGCGGAGCATCTCCTGGCTGGCGTTGCGGCTCGCGAGGGGGGAGACGTAGGTGTCGTATGGACTGGTCATGGCTTTGAACTCTTAGCAGGCCGACTCGCATCGAGAAGCACCTCGAAGCCAGCCTGAACAAAGTGGTGATCGCCCGTAAAGACGCGGCGAATTCTTGCCTGCTTGCAGAGGATCATGCTGGTGCAGTCTATGAGCGACCAGTCCTTGTCGGATCTCGCTCGATACAGCCGCAGCGCCAGATCAAATGTTGCTCGGTTCGCGGGGACAACGCGGACCAATGGCGATGCGCGAAGCGCATCGACCGCCTTCAGCCCCGCACTGCGAAGCGGGCGCTTAGAGCACGCCGACAAAAACTCGGCGATGATCCAGTCGCTGGTCAGCAATGGCGTCCGAGATTCGATCATCTCCGAAAGCACCGCCACTGCCGGTTCGTGATTCAGGTCGTCGGCATTGACGATCGCCAAGAGCGAGTGGGTATCGATGAACACGCCGCGGGGGTGTGACCGGCCGGACTTCCGGCTCACGCCCTTGCCCTCGGGGCTTTGCGACGAGCCCGCGGCTCAACACCGGACCAAAGATCGTTGTGCCGGTCCGCGAGATCGGTCCGGCCGGTCTTGACCGCCAGTGACGCGAGTTTGGCGAGCGGGTCGGTCGTGGATTTCCTGGCCAGAGTGCGGCGCCGGGCCGCCTTGTTCACTTGAACGGTCACCTTCGTGCCCTCGGGAAGCACGACCCCCGCCTCAAGCACCACCCGACCCGACGAAATGACGCCCCGGAACTCCATACAGCAAGTTTAGGCGGTTGGTATCCGGGACCCGATGGATACTGGCCCCGCAACAGCCCGCCCGCACCCAAGTGAATCCCCCACTACCCTCTCCCCTCATGCCCTGGCTTTCTCCACATGACCTGGCGATGCGGCGGCGGCGACGGCTTTGGGTGGCCGCGGGCTTGCTGCTCGGGCTCATCGTGGTCTCGCTGGCCGATCGCTGGCTCTTCTTCCATCTGCGGGCGGGCAACCTTGCAAGGCTGGAAGGCAAGGACTGGTACCGGATGCTGCGGGTGGTCGGGTATCTCCCCACGTGGCTGTGCATCGGGGGGGCTGTGCTGGCGGCGGGCTGGGCGGGACGCGCGGCGCCGACGCGGAATGCCGCGGGGCTGGCGATGGCCCCATGGTGGTCGCGGGGCGTGCTGCTGCTGCTCTCCCCCGCGCTGGGCGGGCTGGCGGCGGAGGTGTTGAAGGTGGTTTTTGGTCGGCGGCGGCCGATCAACAATTTTGTTGCCGACGGCGTGTATGTGTGGGATGGGCCGCTGGCGCCGCTGAAGCACCACGACTGGGGTTATGGCCTGCCCAGCAGTCACGCGGGGGTGGCGTTCGGGGCGGCGTTTATGGTCTGGCGGCTGTGGCCGGGGGCGGGGCCGCTGGTGTTTGTGTTGGCCGCGGGGTGCGGGCTTACGCGCGTGCTTGCCGGGGCGCACTTCGCGAGCGATGTCTATGTGGGGGCGATCGCGAGCTACGCTGTGGCGGCGTGGCTGTGGCAGATGCATACGCGGGAGCGGGCGGGGAGTTGAAGAAGAAGTGGGCACAGGCGGGACGCCTGTGCCACGAGATGGAGTAGATGGAGCCGGGACAGGCGGGACGCCTGTCCCACCAGCAGCCGAGCAGACAAAGACCAAGGCGAGCACGCCTTTTCAAGCACGAATGAGCCTTCTCGACCGCTACATCGCCCGTCAGTACCTTCTGAACATCCTGATGTTGTTCGCCATTCTCTTTGCGATCATCATCGCGGTGGATTTCTCCCTCAACTTTGACGAGTTCAGCGACAAGGCTCCCAGGTTTCTTTCGGCGTGGGGGTGGCGGGATACGCAGGTCACGCGGCTGGTGGCGGCCGCCGCACTGGTCTTTGACCTGTGGTGGCCCCGGCTGTTTCAACTCTTCAACTACATGTCGGGCCTGATGATGGTCGGGGCGATGGGCTTCACGTGTGCCCAGATGGTCAAGCACCGCGAGTTTGTCGCCATTCTTGCCGGGGGCATCAGCCTGCACCGGATCACGCGGCCCATTCTCATCGTCGGGGCCCTGATGACGGCCCTGCAGGTGGCCAACACCGAGTTCATGCTCCCCCGCATCGCCCCGCTGCTCATGCGTGACAAGTCCGAGGCCGGGGAGCGCACCCTTGCGATTCAGAAGCTGCCCCTCACGGTTGACGCCTCCGGGCGGCTGTGGTACGCACAGAGCTTTGATGCCGCGGCTGGCGAGCTGAAGGGCGTGTGGGTGTGGGAGCGCGATGCCGACGGGCTGCTGACCCGGCGCGTGACGGCCGAGGCCGCCCACTATGCGGATGGGGCGTGGCAGCTCGAGCATGGCCTGGCCGACCTCCGGCGCGGCACCGACAGCCAGATGCAGCCGATGGCCCCCACGCCGGTACCCAGCATCGCCACCGAGCTGGACCCCACCGCCCTGCGGATCAAGCGATTTCAGGGGTATAGCCAGAACCTATCCACTGGCCAGGTTTCGGAGTTGATGAGTCGCCTGTCGGCCCAACCTCAGCCTTCAGCCGGGCAGCTTGAAGCCTTGGACCGCATCCGCTTCGGGCGGATCGCGGCGGCGGCGTGCAACGTGCTCACCCTGCTCATCTGCATGCCGTTTTTCGTGCGGCGGGAGCCGGGAAACATGGTCGCCAAGAGCCTGCTGTGTGCCCCGGTGGCGCTGGGGAGCCTGGTGGGCGGGCTGCTGGTGACGACCGCGGCTCTGCCGGGGTTGCCGCCGGTGCTGGGGGTGTTTGTGCCGGTGATGATTCTGCTGCCGCTGAGCATCGCGGCGGTGACGAGCATCAAGAGCTAGCAGCTGGTTCAGCTGGCGTGATTAGTTACCGACGACCCCCCGGCTCGCGCCGAGGGCTCCATCGCCCCAAGGACTCCATCGCCCCAAGGCTGGTACACTGCGCTCATGGCATCTGTCGTCTTTTACTTTCAGGTCCACCAGCCCCACCGCCTGCGCCGCTATTCGGTCTTTGATTCGGACCCGTTCTACTTTGACGACACGAAGAACGCGGAGATCTGCCGCAAGGTGGCCGACAAGTGCTATCGCCCCACGACGCAGACCATCCTCGATCTAGTCCGTCGCCACAAGGGCAACTTCCGGGCGAGCTACTCGATCTCCGGCACCGTGCTGGACCAGATGGAGCGCTGGTGCCCGGATGTGATTGCGCTGTTTCAGGAGCTCGCCCGCACCGGCTGCTGCGAGTTCCTCGGCGAGACGTACTTCCACAGCCTGAGCGGGCTCTACTCGCGCCAGGAGTTCAACGAGCAGGTGGAGATGCACACCCGCAAGATCGAGTGGCTCTTCGGGCAGACGCCGCAGGTGTTCAGGAACACCGAGCTTATTTACAACAACGACCTGGCGTGGCACGTGAGCCAGATGAAGGACGCCAAGGGGAACCGGCGCTTCAAGGGGATGATCTGCGAGGGCGTGGACCGGCTGCTGGGGTACCGCTCGCCGACGTTTGTGTATCAGCCCCCGGGCAAGCCCACCGGACGCGACGAGAAGCCCTTTGGCCTGCTGCTGAAAAACTATCGCCTGAGCGACGACATCGCCTTCCGCTTCTCCAACCGTGCTTGGAACGAGTGGCCCCTGACCGCGGAAAAGTTCGCCGGCTGGGTCAACAACATCAACGGCAACGGCTACCTGTGCAACCTGTTCATGGACTACGAGACCTTCGGCGAGCACCAGTGGGCCGACACGGGGATCTTCCAGTTCCTCAGCAGCCTTCCCGAGAAGGTCTTTGATGTTGCCCACGGCCAGAACCACTTCATCACGCCCAGCATGGCCCTGGACCAGTTTCCCCCTGCCGACGAGTACGACGTGCACGATTACATCTCCTGGGCCGACACGGAGCGTGATCTCTCCGCGTGGCGCCAGAATGCCATGCAGTTCAACGCGCTGGAAGAGACGTATCGCCTGGAGAAGCCGATCAAGGATCGCCTGGCGGCCGCCATCCACGCCGGCGATGCCGACGACAAATCCCACGCCGAGCATCTGCTGAATGACTGGCGCAAGCTCACCACCAGCGACCACTTCTACTACATGTGCACCAAGTACTTCGCCGACGGCGACGTGCACAAGTACTTCAACCCGTACGACTCGCCGTACGACTCGTACATCAACTACATGAATGTGCTTGACAATGTGCGCCAGCGCCTCGCGAGCGAAGCCGTGAGCGCGGGGTAAGGCCACGCCCACCCATCTGCAGCCCGCTCAAACAGCAGCCCGACCGTAAGGGAGGGCCCGGCAACCAATGCACTCCGCACACGACCCCTGACTCAACGCGGCACATCGACGCGAGACGACCACCGATGCGAAACCACGCTCTTTGCTTCGCCCCCGTTCTGCTTCTCGCCGCGTGCAGCGCCGCCACGAAGGCGCCGAGCACGCCCCCGCCGGCGGCCGCCAGCGCTTCGACCGCACCGACCGCCGCGCCCGTCTTTCCTGAATCCTGGCGGGGGCACTACGCGGGCCAGGCCACCTTGCATGTTCCCCAGGACAAGCTGAAGGACTTTTGGATGGAGCTGAGCATTGAGCCGCTGGCAAACGCGTCGCCGTTGTCGTACACCTGGCAGATCATTTACGCGGAGTCGCAGGCGGATGCCGCGGACGCTTCGTCCAAGACTCGTCAGGTGCGTGAGTACAAGCTCGTCGAAGCTGATGCGGGTCGCGGGCGCTTCGACATCGATGAGGGGGACGGATTGGTGATCCCCTGCGTTTACATCGGGGGCGAGCTTTGGAGTTTCTTTGACGTCGGGGGGACCTCGCTGGCCGCGGTGTATCGCAAGGCCGCGTCGGGAAGTATCGAGGTGGAAATCATCACGCACCCAAGTGAACCGGCAAGCGTGCTGCCATCGACGCAAGCAAAGGGCATTCGCGCGTGGCTCCCGGCATCGATGCAGCAGGCCACGCTGAGGCGGGTGTCGGCGGAGCCGGGCCAGAAGTAAGCGGCGGCGCTTGAAGCGCGAGGGTGACGTTCGCCCGAAAAAAGTTTCCCGAGTACGTCGACCCCTTCAGGGTCGGAGAAATGTGGGAACCTTGTCCCGGGGGTGGCGCTCGAAGACTCGCTTCACCCCCGGCTACTGGCGATCAGGCCTTCGGCCTGGAATCGAGCATCGTCGTTGGAGCCCACTTCTGCCGCGCTGGGCGCGCGAGCGACTTTCTTTGGCCCCTCGGGCCCGTAGATTCTGCCCCGAGGAGGGCCCGCGCCCGCCTTAGTGCCGTTCGTTGCCGCTCATCTGCACCTTGTGCCCGGCGTCTTTCAGCGTCTTCTCGCGCATGGCCAGTTCGAGGTCAGCGTCCACCATCATCGCGGCCAGCTGCTCCACCGATGTGGTCGGCTCCCAGCCCAGCCGCTCCTTCGCCTTGGTGCAATCACCCAGCAGCAGGTCCACCTCGGCCGGGCGCAGGTAGCGCGGGTCGAAGTCGACGAAGTCCTTGTAGTCCAGCCCGACGTGGCGGAAGGCGAGCTCGCAGAACTCGCGCACGCTGATGGTCTTGCCGGTGGAGATGACGTAATCATCCGGCTTGTCCTGCTGGAGCATCAGCCACATGGCCTTGACGTAATCACCGGCGAAACCCCAGTCGCGCTTGCTGTCGAGGTTGCCGAGGAAGACTTTGCTCTGCAGGCCGGCCTTGATGCGTCCGACGGCGCGGGTGATCTTGCGGGTCACGAAGGTCTCGCCGCGACGGGGTGATTCGTGGTTGAAGAGAATCCCGCAGGAGGCGTGCAGGTCATAGCTCTCGCGATAGTTCACGGTTGCCCAGTGGGCCATGAGCTTGCCGCAGGCGTAGGGGGAGCGCGGGTAGAAGGGCGTGGTTTCCTTCTGGGGCGTCTCGACCACCTTGCCGTACTGCTCGGAGCTGCTGGCCTGGTAGAAGCGCACCTGCTGGCCGGATTCCTGCTGGAAGTCGCGGACGGCGTCGAGCATGCGCAGGGCGCCCATCGCCACCGTATCGCAGGTAAAGATCGGCATGTCGAACGAGACGCGAACATGGCTCTGGGCCCCGAGGTTGTACACCTCGTGCGGGCGGACCTTGCGCATGATCTCCGACAGCGAGCTCCCGTCGCACAGGTCGCCGTAGTGCAGGCTCAGCTTCGCCTTGGCAAAGTGCGGGTCCTGGTAGATGGGGTCGATGCGGGCGGTATTGAACGACGAGCTGCGGCGGATGATCCCGTGCACCTCGTACCCCTTGCTGAGCAAAAGCTCCGCCAGGTAACTGCCGTCCTGCCCCGTAATGCCCGTGATCAACGCTCGACGTGATGGCGTCATGACTGGTAGAGCCCTTCCATAGATCGCTCAGAGCCTGAAAAGCCCCGGGATTCTCGGACGTTTTGTCCCGCTTCGTTGCTACCGTCTCAGTCGGCGATTGTACGCCCCGGTTTGAGTCCGACCGTTCGTGAAGGGCCTGATTTCCGGCTGTGCGGCTGGCCGCCTCACCTTGGCTACGGCTTGAGCGACGGGGCGGAGACGGGACCTTTGGGGCGATCTTCGGGGCGGATGTAGGGCCCGCCCTCCACACCGAGCGCGGCATCCGCGCGTGGGTAGTCCTTGATCAGCATCGACCCCTTGTAGGTGTACAGGTTCACCGCGATGCAGAACATGGCATAGACGAGCGGCCCCACCAGCAGCCACCGCCGCAGCCGGGGCGCGCACAACCCCACGCAGCGGGCCGCGGCCAGCACCACCAGCATCATCACAAACGGCTCCACATACCGCTGGGCCGTGATCTTGTTCATGGTCTGCGCCGCGGTGAACCCTGCCAAAGCCGCCAGGAGAATGAGGCGGCGCCGCGTGTCGAAGGTCGCCAGCCACGCCAGCAGCGCCACCCCGCCCACCACCGCGAGGCCGAAGATGAAGAGCGACACATCCCCCACATGGGGCAATCGCTGCCCGAGCGTCCACAGGCCCGAGCCGCGCCCGGCGGGCTCGTCAAACGTGGAGGGCTGGAGTACTCCGATGGCCGCGGCACCCACCCCGACAAGCACCACCGACACCCGCGCCCGCTGCCAGAGTTCACGCACGATCGGCCACAGTGAAACCACGAAAAACAAGCTCGAAAACCCGATGTTTGCCAGCACAAAGACGGGGGTGGACACCCCCACCCCTTCGTGAAGATGCTGGTAGCGCGGCACGGTCAGCCCATGCCAGATCGCGGCGAAATACTCCATCAGCCCCAGCGCCGGCAGTGTCGTGGCGATCGCCACGCCCGTGCGGGCCAGGCGCGTCCGGAGGTTCTCGACGAATACGGACCGGAGCAACGCTCGCCCCGGTTTCGGCTCGGCCGCGCTCAGCCACGCCGCCAGCCACGCGACGCCCACCAGCCAGATGAGGGGCTGGCGCACAAAGACCGCCAGCAAAGTCGCCACGCCCGCGGCCGCCGCCCGGCCGGGGGTCCATTTCCCCAGGTACAACAGCATGGCTACCAGCAGCATGAGCCACGAAATGTCGTCGGGCAGCAGATACGCCGCGGACTGCAGGACGTAGGCGGACATCGCCAAAGGCAGCACGAAGACCACCCCGCGAGCAACCCCCGCGAGGCGTGCGGCCAGCGCGACCATCAGGCCAATCCAGGCCGCCCCGATGCTCGCGCTGACCACCTGCAGAAGATGCCGATCGGCGGAAACGAACTTGACCACCCCGGCGAGCAGTAGGTGATATCCGGGGGTGGTGGCGGAAAGGTAGTCGGTAAAGTCGAAACGCGGCCACTGCCGGGCGAACTCCCGGATGGTCGGCTCGTGGTTCATCAGGTCATCGAACCCGGCCCGCGCTGTAATGATGTCCGTGGAAATAATGGCACACGCCACACCAAAGTACACAGCCGCGGCTGCCAAGCCAGCCCACATCCATCTCTTGCCCGGCGGCTGCGTGCGTAGCGTGTCGTCGGCCAAGTGCCAAAGCCCCCCTGATTCGAGAGCGTATCCCCGTGTGGAGGCGCCCGCGAACGGGGCGGCTCCTGCGAAAGATTCGTTCGCATCCGGCCCGGGGTTTCGTTACCTTATTGGGGGCGGCCGGGCCGCCCGGGTTTGGTGGTGTCCAGTCAGTATCGATTCGGGCCAGGGGTGGCACGAACGGCCGGTGTGAACGCGGCCATGGTTTTCTCATCGATAGGAGTCTGCGATGTTGTATCGACGTAATCCGTTGCTCCGGTGGTCGTGGCTCTCGGGCCTGTCGGCCTTTGGAATCATTGCCGTCTGCGGCCTGGCCATCAGCGCCAACGCCCAGCCCGGCGCTCGCCCCGACCACGGCGCCCCCAAAGGCGACGATGACGACAAGCCCGGCAAGCCCGAGCAGGAGTTCAAGCCCTTCAGCGAGGTCTCCAAAGACTTCACGCAGGTCGTCAGCACCGCCGACGGCGTGCCTTCGCTGTACACGATTTGGAAGCGCGAAAAGGACGGCCAGCTCATCGCCGAGCTGCCCCGCAACTGGCAGAACCAGCGCCAGCTCTTCGCCATGACCGTGCCCACCGGCGAGCTCTTCGCCGGGCTCCAGGCCGGCGACATGTACGTCTACTGGAAGCGCTTTGACAAGCGCATGGCCCTCATCGCCCCGCAGATCGACATCCGCAGCACCGGCGACACCGAGAGCAAGGACAGCATCAAGAACCACTTCGTTGATCGCGTCATCATCGATGTGCCCATCGAGTGCATGGGCCCCAACGGCAACCCCGTGATCGACCTGGACAACCTGCTGGTGCAGAACGCCAACGTCTTCTACGGCTGGCTGGCGGCGGGCATCAAGACCAACCTCGTCACCATCAGCAGTTGCAAGGCCTTCCCCAAGAACGTCGAAATCTCGTTCACCGCCCCCGCCCGGGGTGGCCAGCTCAAGACCTTCCACTACTCCATTTCTCAGATCGAAGATGACGCCACCTACAAGCCCCGCATCGCCGACGAGCGGGTGGGCTACTTCACCACCACCTATCGCGACCTGGGCAAGTTCCGCGACGACCAGGTCGAAACCCGTTACATCAACCGCTGGAAGCTTGAGAAGAAAGACCCGGACCTCAAGCTCAGCCCCCCCAAAGAACCCATCATCTACTACATCGACCACACGGTCCCGGCCCGCTACCGGCGCTGGGTGAAGGAAGGTGCGCTCTACTGGAACACGGCGTTCGAGAAGGTCGGCATCAAGGACGCCATCGAGGTCTACTACCAGGACAAAGAGTCCGGGGCCAACATGGACAAGGATCCGGAGGATGTTCGCTACAACTTCATCCGCTGGCTGAGCAACGACATCGGCACGGCCATCGGGCCCAGCCGCGCCCACCCGCTGACCGGGCAGATTCTCGACGCGGACGTGGTGCTCACCGACGGGTGGATCCGTCACTTCTGGTACCAGGCCAACGAGCTGGCCCCCAACGTGGCGATGGAAGGGATGAACGCCGAAACCCTCACGTGGCTGGACAGCCACCCGACATGGGACCCGCGCGTGCTGCTGGCCGCACCCGAAAAGCGCGACCAGATCATGCGTCAACGCGCCCAGGAACTCATGCAGGGCGGCTCGAGCGCCGGGGTCGCCGCGTACGGCGGCCGGGGCATCGCGATGACCGACGCCACCGTCGCCACTACGCCCGAGCTCCGCAACTTCGTGGACATGGTGAACCCGCCCGCGGGGTTGTGCCTGGCGAGCGAGGGCATGGCCCGCGACATGGAAGTCTCCGGCATGTACATGGACGTGATGAACCTCATCGACGCCCAGGACCCCGCCGACGACAAGAAGGATGACAAAAAGGGCGACAAGAAGGACGACAAGGACAAGCCGGACAAGCTCGACGGCATCCCCGAGTGGTTCATCGGCCCCGCCCTCGCGCACCTCACCGTGCACGAAGTCGGCCACACCCTCGGCCTGAGGCACAACTTCAAGGCCTCCAGCCAGTTCACCCTCAAGCAGATCAACAGCGCCGAAATGCGCGGCAAGCCCTACGTCGCCTCCGTGATGGACTACACCCCCGTCAACATCAACACCGACGACGGCGCCGTGCAGGGCGACTACCACATGGTGGGCGTCGGCACCTATGACGACTGGGCCATCGAATACGGCTACACCACCGGCGACATCAAAGAGGTCCTCAAGAAGGTCGCCGAGCCCGGCCACGACTACCTGACCGACGAGGATACCGGCGGGCCCGACCCCTTCGCCCGTCGCTACGACTTCGCCGCCGACCCGCTGAACTACGCCAAGAGCCTGGTGAAGCTCGCCACCACGTCGCGCGCCAAGATTCTCGACAAGTTCGTCAAAGACGGTGAAAGCTGGAGCCGCGCCCGCCGGGGGTACCAGATCACCCTCTCTACCCAGCTCAACGCTGTCAACATCATGGCCAACTGGGTCGGCGGCACGCACATCACCCGCGACCGCAAGGGCGACCCGAACGCCCGCCCGCCGATCACGCCCGTGCCTCCGGCGGCACAGCGTGACGCCATGGCGTTCTGCATCCAGAACGCCTTCTACGACGAGGCCTTCGGTCTTTCGCCCGAGCTGCTCACCAAGATGACGGTGAACAAGGACGAAGACGCCGGGGCCGACCCCACCTGGAGCATCAACGACCAGATCGGCGGCATTCAGGCCTCCACGCTCACCATGCTCATGAACCCCACGCGCCTCCGCCGCGTGTACGACAACGAAGCCTTCACCCCCTCCGATGAAGAGGCCTTCACCCTGCCCGAGATGCTCGACACCCTCACCGGCGCTGTGTGGACCGAGCTGGACAAAACCCCGGACGGCAAGTTCACCGCCCGCAAGCCCATGATCTCGAGCCTCCGCCGCAACCTGCAGCGCGAGTACACCGAGCGCCTCATCGACCTGAGCCTGGACACCTCGGGGAACACGGCGAGCAAGACCATCGCCAGCCTCAGCCGCGCCACCCTGCAAAAGGTGTCCGGCAAAATCGGCAAGTCTCTCGATTCCAAGGGCGGCGACCTCGACCCCTACACCAAGGCCCACCTGGACGAACTCAAGACTCGCATCGTCAAGGCTCTGGACGCCCAGTACCTCTACAACGGCCAAGGTGGCGGCTTCCCCTCGTTCCTTTTCTTTGGCCAGCCAGCCCAGCAGCCGATCCCTGGCACGCCGCGGAATGTTGACAGCCACTGAGTGGCTGGTGTGAGCGCACTTTTCACGCCCCGTGGCTTTCGCCGCGGGGCGGTTTCTTTTTTGGGTGGGGGTTGGGGGTTGGACTGGGGGACGGCATTCGGCATTCGTTGAAATGCAAAGATGCGACGCTCGGCTCCGGGTTGCTGCCTCAACGAATGCCGAATTACGAATGCCGAATGCCGTTCCCAGCCCACGGCGACAGGCCAGACCCCTCGCAAGCCGATATACCCAGAACCGCGGCCACCCTCAGCCGTACAACCTCTGGCCGCCGCCCCCGGGAGACCCCATGCCCGCCACCCCAAACACCGACCTCTCGCCCGAACTGCTCGAGCACATGCAGCGGATCAAGGCCAAGGCCATGGAGTATGGCCTGGACTTCTTCGAGGTGGTCTTCGAGGTGCTGCCCTTTGAGGTGATGAACCAGATCGCCAGCTACGGGGGCTTTCCGACGCGCTACCCGCACTGGCGCTGGGGCATGGAGTACGAAAAGCTCAGCAAGCGCGACGCGTACGGCCTGGGCCGCATCTACGAGATGGTCATCAACAATGACCCGTGCTACGCCTACTTGCAGGAGAGCAACGCCGTCACGGATCAGAAGCTGGTGATGGCCCACGTCTACGGGCATGCCGATTTCTTCAAGAACAACTTCTGGTTTGCGAAGACCAACCGCAAGATGATGGACGAGATGGCCAACCACGCCACCCGCGTGCGCCGGCATGTGGAGCGGCACGGGCAGGATGTGGTCGAGCGATTTATCGATGCGTGTTTGAGCATCGAGAACCTGATCGACCCGCACAGCGTGTACAAGGCCAAGGCGCCCGTCAAACGCACAACGCAGACGCGGGAAGGTGATGGCGAAGCCGAAGACGGCGGCTTCCACGCCCAGAAGCTGCCCGCCAAAGACTACATGGACCCGTTCATCAACCCGCAGACGGAGATCGACCGCCAGCGCAAGGTGTACGAAAAGGAGCTGGAAGAGCAGGGCAAGAAGTTCCCAGCCGCCCCGGCGCGCGATGTGCTGCTGTTCCTCTTGCAGTTCGCACGCCTCGAAGACTGGCAGCAGGACATCCTGGGCATCGTGCGTGATGAGGCGTACTACTACGCCCCGCAGGGGATGACCAAGATCATGAACGAGGGTTGGGCCACGTACTGGCACAGCAAGCTCATGACGCAGCACTTTCTTGAGGCGAAGGAAATCGTGCACTATGCCGACCAGCACAGTGGCGTGGTGTACATGCCTCCGGGGGGCTTCAACCCGTACAAGATCGGCGTGGAGCTTTTCAAGGACATCGAGCGCCGCTGGGACAAGGGCCAGCATGGCACGGCGTGGGAGGATCTGGAAACCATCGGCGCCAAGGGGCGCTATGACGACAAGAGCATGCAGGGGCGGGCGAAGATCTTTGAAGTGCGGCGGATCTACAACGATGTGAGCTTCATCGACGAGTTTCTGACTGAAGACTTCGTCGAACGCCTGAACATGTACCAGCACGGGCGTGACCCGCAGACCGGCGAGGTCAAGATCGTCTCACGCGACTACAAGCGGGTGAAGCAGACCCTGCTGCACCACATCACCAACGCCGGGCAGCCGTTCATCTATGTGGTGGACGCCAACTACAAGAACCGGGGCGAGCTGATGCTCGCGCACAAGTTCAGCGGCGTGGAGGTGGAGTTTGCCAAGGCCAGCGAGGTGCTGGCGGCCCTCCGCCTCATCTGGGGCCGCCCCGTGCACATCATGATGACGGTGAACGACGAGCGGGACATCGTGAGCATGATTGAGCTGGGGGGGAAGATCAGCCGCGAGAGGGTGAATGATGACACGCCGAAGCCGGCGCACACGGTGTAGCGCCGCGAATACGAACCCCACGCGCGAGCGTGGGGCCGTGAAAACACCCGGCAAGCAACCTTGATCCCTACGCGGCTGCGGCTCCACGCTCGCGCGTGGGGTTCGTAACTGCATACCTACGCCATCGGCCGCAGGCTCTTGGCCACGCTTGTGCGATACGCCATCACCCCCGGCACGATGCCCGCCACGCATGCCAGCACCAGCGTGCCCAGTGCCACGCCCGCGAGCCCGACGCCCGGCAACGTCGGATCAATGAACAATCCGAGCCGCTCTCGCATGATGCTGGCGGCCACCTGCGCGCCCACCAGCCCCGCGGCTACTCCGGCGATCGAGCCGAAGATGCCGATGAGCGCCGACTCGGTGAGAATCAAGCCGAAGATTCGGCCCGGGCTTGCGCCCAGCACGCGCAGCACCGCGATCTGGCGGCGGCGCTGCTCCATGCTGTTGTACAACGCCAGCATGATCCCCACGCCGCTGGAGACCATCACCACCACCGCCATCGCAAACAGGATCTGATCCACATTCCCGACGATGCTCATGAGGCGGCGAATCTCGGCGCTCGGACCCGCCACCGTCAGCGGGGCCGCCACAAACTGCGGGTCGCGCCGCATCTGTTCCATCACCACCGGAATGAGCGCCCCCACGTCCGCCCCCGGCCGCGTCAGTACCCGCATGAAGATGTTGGTGATCTTGCGATCCTCGGGGATCAGGTCTTCTTCAGTGACGAGTTTTTCGTGGGCGTGCTCTTCTGGCGTCTCTTCGTGCTCCGGCTGCCCCGCGTGCTCCTCGCGTTCGATCCGGTCGTGCGCGTGGATGATCCACGCGCTGGCGAGATTGGTAAACAGCACGCGGTCGTGGTTCGTGCCCGTGGGGGCCAGAATCCCCACCACCGTGTACTTGTATTCCTTATGCACATGCACGCTGCCCGCGCCGCGGCTGCCCGCCGTCCCATGCGTCATGTAAATCTGATCGCCCAGCTTCAGCCCCGTCGCCCGCTCCGCCTGCGCCCCCACCACCACCTCAAAGTTCTTTTCAAACCAGCGTCCCTGCACACACTTCCAGGGCGTCTTTTCCGCCGGCTCAAACTTGGTGTAAAACTCCGGCGTCGTCGCCAGCACCGGCCACGTGCCCTCGTAGCTGTCGCCAAGCTGCACGGGAATCGCCCAATCCACCGGCAGCTCGCTCCTCAGCTTTTCGTACTCGGTGTACATGATCGGCTTGGCCGGCGCCCCCGCGTAGAAGAGCCCGTTCAGCACGCTCACCAAGGGGCTCGCATCGCGGCTCACCAGCAGGTGCACGTTTCCCGAGCCGCGTTCGAAGGCGTCTTTGCCTGCCGAACGCATCATGATGAGCACCAGCATGAGCGCCACGGCGACGCCCACGCTGGCGATGGTGGTGACGGTGGAGAAGAGCCGGGCCCGAAGGCTGCGCGTGACGATGGTCCAGTCGTTCATCGGGCCGCTCCTTCCATGGGCTTCGCACCGCTCTGGACTCCGGCCAAATCCGCCAGCTTCTGCACGCGCTCAAACCGGGCGGCGATTGCGGGGTCGTGGCTGACGCACAGCAAGGCCGCCCCTTTGTCGCGGCAGGCTTTCTGAATGAGCCCGATGGCGATGGCCGCGTTCTCGGGGTCGAGGCTTGCCGTTGGTTCGTCCGCCAGCACGATCGCCGGCGAACACGCCACGGCGCGGGCCACAGCTACACGTTGCTGCTGACCGACACTCAGTTGTTCCACGAGCGAGTTGTGCTTGGTGATTCCCAAACCCGTCAGCAGGCTCTCGGCCCGCCCGCGATGCTCGCCCGGGGGCACCTCGGAGAACATCAACGCTGCCATCACGTTTTCTGCGGCCGTAAACCCCTGCAGCAGGTTGAACGTCTGGAAGATCATTCCCACGTGCGCCCCGCGGTAGCGATCTCGGGCCGCCCCGCGCAGCCCATGCACATTCCGCCCCATCACCTCGATGCTTCCCGAGTCGGGCTCCATGAGCCCCGCGATGAGTTGGAGGAGGGTGCTCTTGCCCCCGCCGCTGGTGGCGCTCAGGAGCATTTGCTCGCCGGGGGCGAGCACGAGCGACCCGACCTGAAGCGTGAACCCGCCGTCGGCGCCGCGATAGGTAAACCGCAAGTCGGAGATCTTCAACGCCGCGGCATTCGCTCCGGCCGCGTTCTGGTGCGAGTTGGTCATGGCGGCGGTACGACTCCTTCAACCAGGGGCCGCCCGCCTCCGCACGCACCACCTGCGTACAAGACCTGCCGACCCTCCGGTAAGGTTTTGTAGCCGGGCTGCGTCCCACGCGTTGTCAGACTTGATTACCGCGCCCGCCGCCCCCGCGGCCCGCGGCCAAGCTTCACGCCACAGTGACGGGGGCGTCCGTCGCCGCCGCCGTGGCGGCCGGCTTTCGCACATCCGAAACTCCGACGAGTCCGGCCGCGATCGCGATGCGGGCCAGTTCAACCCGGTTCGTGACATTCAGCTTGTCACCCAGCGACACGCGGTGCCACTCCACCGTCTTGACGCTGCGCCCAAGCCGCTTGGCGATGTCCGCCGAACTCAGCCCCAGCCCGATCAGCTTGAGAATTTCCATTTCGCGCGTCGTCAGCACGCTCAGTGCCCCATCGTCGTTCACCCGGGCCGCGGTCACCCCGGCGCCCGGCTGCGGGTTCAGCGGATCCATCGGGGCGGCCAGCCGGCTCACCACCAGCGTGCGCATCCCTGTCGGCCCCGAGATCGGCC
>JBAZUW010000028.1:3173-24364 GCA_041661205.1 Phycisphaerales bacterium | reverse complement strand
ACGACTGTGGGCGGCCAGCACACGCGGGCGCTGGTGAAGATCACGACGGAGAGCACGGCATGAAGGCGGGCTGGAGCATGGGCGCACGGCCCTCGGACATCATCGCCAGCATGGGCATCCTGGCTGCACGCAATGCCGGGCTGAAGGGCGCGGGCATTGAGCTCCAGGGCGAGTGGAAAGACATCCTGAATCAGCCGGGCTCGGGCAAGGTCTACCCCACGGGGATCTCGTTCATCACAAAGAACGGACGGGTGATCGCGGTACCGGGCACCCCGGAGCATCCGGGACGCACCAGCACGCATACGGCGAGCGCGGCAGGTGAAGCGCCCGCCCCTGATACGCACGAGTTGGGGCAGAGCATCGCGGTAGTGGAGATGGCCGACAGGGTGCGCGTTGGAACGGGCTTGAGGAAAGGGCTCGCGCTGGAGTACGGAGTCAACGTCGCTGGGTCAAGAACGGGTCCCCACCCAGGGAAGAACTACGTACTCCAGCCGAGACCCCATGCCCGGCCCGCGGGCAAGGCAGCAAAGGACGGCATGACGCGGGCGGTGAAGTTCGCGCTCGGCTCGGGCGGAAAGAGCCTGGGCGGGATGGGCGGGATGGGATCACGTCGGCCGTTCGGGGGCATGGAGCGGGACGCCAAGGGGCGGTTCATCGGGAGGAAGGGTGGCTGACAACGAGTGGGACGTGTGGGCTGCGCTGTTCGAGGTCGCCAAGGCGGATACTGGCGCGGGCGGGCTCGTTGCGTTGTCGGGCAAGACGGACCCGCTACTGCGCTGGGGCGACCGGGGGATGAACAGCCTGCCCGTGATCGTGGGCTTCTTCCCGACCGGCACGCCGACCAAGGGACCGAAGGACGCGCTGGTGCTCGGGCTGCAACTCGACTTCTACACGGAGACGAACAGCGCGGGGCTGGCGTGGGACATGGCGGATCGCATGGAGACGGTGTTCACGAACACCAACATGGCGAGCACGGCGAGGACCAACCCGGTAGACGTGATCCCGTACCTGCGGGCACGACGCGATATGCCGGAACTGGATGAAGGGCGCATTCGGGTGACGCAGGAGTGGAACGTTCGGTTCAACCGATAAGGCGGGGGCCTTTCACGAGGAGGAGAGATGGCTAGGACCAATACCAACGCGGAGTTGTGGAAGGCCCTGTCGCAGTTCGGGATGATGGACGACAGCACGGCGGCCTCGAAGGTGAACACCACCCTGTCGGCCGCTTACGCTGCGGGCGTGAGCACGATCAAGATCGCCTCGGCTGTGGGTGCGACCGCGCTGGACTACATCCGCATCGGCCCGAGTGGTGTCATGGAGGTGGCGCAACTCGAAACCAACACCACGAACCCGGCGCTGGTCAGCAAGATCGCCTATGCCCACGCCTCGGGCGAGACGGTCAAGGAACTGACGCGCACTATCCTCGGGGATCTCTCCGACGACGGCGTGCAAGTCGAAATCACGGCGGATCGCACCCGGATCGATGCGGCCACGCGCAGGCACGCCTACGACCATAACATCAACCACACCGAGTACCGCGTGACCGTCGCCATGGAGAACCTGAGCGACGAGAACGTGCTGACCTCGCTGGGCATCCCGGAGAGCAACCGCCACGGGGCGGGGACGGCTGCGGACCCCTACGTGGCTGATGCGACGCCGGCCAACCTGGACACGATCAACCCGGTGCATTTCTGGTGCCGGGGCACGCTGGGCAACGGGAACACGGTGGAGGTCCAGATGTGGGACTGCCGTATCGACCCGAGCAAGAGCATCACGTTCGCGCGCGGCCAGGATGCGCCCGCCCAACTCGTGTTCAACACCCAGCACATCCGCTGGCTCAACCCGGTCGCGTAAGGAGGACGGAAGATGGCTAGGACCAATTCGAACGCCGAACTCTGGAAGGCGCTGAGCCAGTTCGGGCAGATGACGGACAAGAGCACGGGACCGACCACGCTGCGTACTACCGTGGCGGTGGCCTCGGTCGTGGGTGCCGCAACGTGCAAGATGGCGGCCAAGACGGGCGCCTCGACGGCCGGCGGCGACTACCTGCGCATCGGCTCGCCCGGTGTGATGGAGGTCGTCAAGACGGAGGGCGCCAGCACGAACATGCCGCTGGTATCCAAGCTGGCCTACGCCCACGCGGCGGCCGAGGTCGTGCGCGAGCTGGACCGCACGATCCTGGGCGACCTGTCGGACGATGGCGTGCAACTGGAGGTGACGGCGGACCGGACGCGGATTGACGCGGCGACCCGCCGCCACGCCTACGACCACAACATCAACCACACCGACTATACCGTCACGGTCGCGCTGGAGAACCTCTCCGATCAGAACGTCGCGGCCTCGCTCGGCATGGCCGACAGCGTGGTGCACGGGGCGGGCACTTCTTCGCCGCTCGACCCCTACGTGGTGGACATGACGCCCGCCACGCTGAACACGCAGAACCCGGTCCACTATTGGGCGCGGGGCACACTCGGCAACGGCAATACCGTCGAGATCCAGTTCTGGGATTGCAAGGTCGATCCCACGAAGACCATCACGTTCGCTCGGGGGCAGGACGCCCCGGCGCAGTTGGTGTTCAACGCGCAGCACTTCCGCTGGATCAATCCGGTCACCTGATGACTAAGCGTCGCGGCATGACGGTGGGCCAGTGGGTGCGCTCGGCGTGTGAGAACATGCGCGGGCACCTGCTGGCCCGGCGTCGTGTGACCCCGGAGGAGATGGCCGAGGCGTGGCCGAAGAAGGGCGCCCCCACGGTGGAGTGGGTGAAGTGCTACGGCACCCTGCGCGCCTGGGTCTACGACGATGCCCAGGGCGTATCGCTCAAGGGTGCGGCCGAGGAGGAGATGTTGGCCGCGCTCCGTGAGGAGCCGGTCCGCACGCGGCTGCTCGATGGGACCGTGGTGACCGTCTACCCGAAGGGGCTGGACGCGCTGCTGTGGTTCCGCTCGCGTGGGTGGCTGTGCGAGTGGCTGGCGGTGCGGCTCGAGGCACTGCGCGAGGCGGCAACCGCGGGCACGCTGGACAAGAGCGGGGTGCCCGAGCCGGTCACCATGATGGCGAGGGTGGAGCACGAACTTGCCTTCCATCTCGGAGCCATTGCCGCAGTGGCCACGAGCGAGGGCCCGGGCGGTGGAGCATACATGGACCCGGACGCCGAGGTGCCGGAGCAGTGGGCGAATATGAACCCGCTGGATCTCTACCGCATCCATGCGGCGTTCACCGAGGTCAACGCGGCCCGGCTCGACGCGCTCGCCCGGATCGTGCGGCCCCAGAAGGGCAGCCCGGACGGGCAGCAGATGTCGTGGAACGTGTTTCTCGGGTCGCTGGCCATGCGGCTGAACGAGGACCCGGTACGGCTGGCGAAGGACCGGAGCCTGGTGGCACTGCTCGCCACGGTAAGGCTGGCCCGCGATGCCGAGCCGGAGCAGGAGATCAAGGCGTGACGGACACGGCCAGCACCTCACTCGTGGATGAGCGCGTGGTCCGCACGGACGCGGGCGCTGTGGGCGTCTACGCCCGCCTGGGGCACAACGTGGGGCTGGAGGGGCTTCAGCAGGTCGGTGAGGGCCTGGCGGCCCACCACGCGGCCGAGGGCGCCCGCGAGGTGTGGGTCTGGATGTGGGGCTGGGATATGGACACGGAGGGGCCGGCGGCGTGCGTCAGCTATGCACGGCCCGGGCTAATACCCGTCACGGAGTGGACGAATCCGGCCCAGGTAGCTGGGTGGTATCTGGCGCGTGAGGCACGGCAGCGTGGGCTGACGGCTAACTAAAGCAGGGGAGCGGAATGGCCGGCCAGAAAGTCGATGAACTCTACTGGGATCTGGGCGCCAATCTGGCCCCATTGGCCGGCGGCATTGGCCAGGCCCAGCGCATGCTCGGTGGGCTCGGCAAGGCCATTATGACGCCCATCGGCATGTTCGCCACGCTCGGCGCCGTTGCTGCCCTGGCGGGCGTGAAGGCCACGCGCATGGCGGGCGACTTCGACAAGGCGCTCCGCGAGCTTTCCACGCTGCTCCCCACCACGGTCGATCAAATGGGCGAGCTCCGGGACAAGATCGTGCAACTCAGCACAGAGGTCCCACAGGCGCCCGCCCAACTGACGCAGGGGCTGTACGAGGTGGTGAGCGCCGGGATCAGCAACACGACCGAGGCGTTCAAGGTCTTGGATGTTGCGAGCCGGGCGGCAACTGCCGGCCTCACGGAAACCACCACGGTGGTCAACGCCCTGACCGCCGTGATGAACTCTTACGGGATGGGCGCCGATCAGGCCACGCGCGTCAGCGATGTGCTATTCCAGACGGTGAACGTCGGCGTGGTGCGGTTTGCGGAACTGGCCACCCATATCGGTGACGTGGCCAATACCGCCGCCCTGGCCAACGTGCCCATCGAGGTCGTGGGTGCCGCGATCGCCACCATGACGCAGCGCGGCATCAACGCGGCCGAATCCGTCACGTCGCTGAACCGTCTGATCCTGGCCCTCATGGACAGCCAGGGCCTGGGTGCCGAGGCGGCGCACCAGATGGGCATGGAGTTCGGCGTGGCCCAACTCAAGGCCAAGGGCCTACAGGGCATGCTTGAGGAGTTGTATACCGCCACGGGCGGCAACGTGGAGAAGATGCAACTGATCCTGCCCGAGCTTCGTGCGTTCCGGGCCGCGTCCGTCCTGGCGGGCACGGGTGCCGAGGGGTTCGCGGACGCCATCGTGATGATGGGCAACGCGGTGGGCACCACGGAGAAGGCATTCGGCAAGATGAGCGGCGAGGTGGGCAACCAGTGGAAACTGCTCACCGGCAAGCTCAACGTGGCCTGGCTGAAGTTCGGTGAGTTTACGTTGCCCATCGTGGCGTACTGGCTCGGCAAGGTCAACGCCCTGCTCGGTGCGACGCGGGGGCTTACGGCTTCTGCGCTCACCGGGCTGGACAAGCTGAGCGACGAGCAATTGAAGACGGCGATGGCGGGGGCGAAGGCGACCGCGGACCAGATCCGGGCGGAGATGGCCCGGCTCGGGCCTGTTAGTCAGTCCATGTCATCGTCTGATACCGAGCGGGTGGATGCGGTCGGCAAGTTGAAGGAACTGGAGGCCGTGCTGGCCCAGGTCCAGGGCCGGTACAAGACGCTGGAGGACACGCAGGAACGCCGCCGCCAACTCAACGCAGAGGCGGCGGCCGAGGCCAAAGCGGCCGAGGCGGAACGGGCGGCGGCTACAGGCACGCTCGATGCTCAACTGAAGGGACTGGAGAAGCGGCTGGAAAGCGTCGGGGCCGCCAGCGAGAGGGCGTGGGACTTCGACGGGTGGCTCTCCAAGAACGAGGAGTTCCGGGCGGCCCTGGCCGAGACCGTGGACACCGCCGAGCGGCTGGTGATGGCGCAGAGCAGCATCGCGGGGATGAATGCGGACGTGGAGGGGTTGGCCCTGGCGTGGGCCGCCATGCCGCGCAGCATGGAAACCACGGTTGTGATGCTGAGCACGATCCGCGCCCGCATGACCGCCGCCGGGATGACGGTGGACGACCTGGTGGGCTCGAACAAGGCCCTCGTCGCGCAGATGGAGGGCACGCTGAGCCCCGCCGATCAGGTGAGCGATAGGCTCACCACTATGATCGCGGACGGCGTGGACCTGACCCGCACGCTGGCGGACGCGGCCCGGGCGTTCGGCATGCTCGGTGACACGGGTGTGGCGAACCTCACGGCCGTCGCGAACGTCCTTCAGCGCGTCTCCGAAATCTCGGGGAAGAACGCCGAGGGCATGAGCAATTGGGGCGCGCTCGGTGGGCTCGGCAAGGTGAACGCGGTGGCTGGCATCGCTGCCGGCCTGGGTTCGCTGCTCCAGGGCGTGCTGTCGGACATCTCGGCCCGCAACGCCGAGATCCGGGAACGCGAACAGCGGCGCATTGAGGTAATGAAGGAGAACAGCGAGGCGCTGGACGCCCTGACGGGTGCGATGGCCGAGAAGCAGTTGGGCGGGCGGATCGGCGCGCTCGGCCAGGCGGCGTCGGCCGTGGAGGCCGCACGGGCGGCACGACAGGCGGCACTGGAGGATCCGAACCGGCAGAGCGAGGAATGGAAGACGGTCGCGAGCCTGTCGGAGTTCTGGGCGATTGAGTTGGCGAAGATGGGCCTGTCCATGCAGGAGATCATTGACATCGCCAAGGAACTCGGCATCACGCTCGCGCTCGGTGAGGAGGGGCTGGCCGCCTTCGCCAATGCGGTGGCGGAGATCAATACGCGGCAAATCTTCCAGACGTTCGCCGGCCAACTCGGAATGCTGCGCCGCGAGTTCGACCTGTTCGACATAGACGACCCGATCGAACGCACCCGGCGCTTGCTCAAGGTGCTGGACCAGTTCACCGACCTTGAGGTGCCGGACATCGACAAGGTGGGCGCCGCCGGGGTGGACGCCTTTATCAAGTCGTTCTTCAAGGGGCTGGGCAGCCTGAGCCCTGCGGAGATCGCGGCCCTGCTCGGTGGTGGGCTGACGCTGGAGCAGATCCTGGACCTCATGGGTGAGATCGAGGGCGTGCTGGACGGCGTGGCGGGTGGCACAGAGGAGGGCGTGACCAAGGCGTTCCAGGTGTCGCGCTCCATCACGGAGGTGACGGGCAACCGGATCGCGGGCATCCTGACCACGGTGAGCTACTGGGGCGAGAAGACGGCGCTCGCCGTGGAGGCGCTGGTGGGCATCATGCGGCCCCCATCCGTGGTTCCGCCCACGCCGAGCGAGATGGCGTCGTTCATGCGGAGCGGCATGGGAGCATCGGGTGCGATGGCTGGAGCAGGTGCGCCCGTTACCGTTTCGGTTACATGGGGCGGCAACATTGTGGTGAATGGTAGCGCGGATGCGGGTGCTACGGCGCAGGCGGTGGCATCGGGTTTCGTGGAGCAAGTGGACCGGGCGCTAGGCGAGCGGCTGCTGGGTGTGCGGCGCGCTCGCGGGCTGGCGATGCCGGATGGACTGAGGAGCTAAGGGGAGGAATGAGAGATGCCAGTGCCTAGCAACAACCCGGCCTCGGATCGTAGGGGCATGTGGATCAACGACTTCGATTGCACGCGGCTCGGGTTCGCGCTGGACAACGATCTCGAAGGCCACCGTGCCGGGCTGACGTTCCAGGACCGCACCACGGCGCTGCCCGGGCGGGTTGGTACCATCGCCCTGGGGCGCGAGCGGGAAACCACGGCCCGCACCATCACGACGGGCGGCGTGCAGATCGCCACGTCGGTGAACCAACTGGTGGCGGACGCCGATGACCTAAAACGTAGGGCGACGATGGGCACGGTGGAACTCCGGTTCAGCGACGAGCCGACGCGGTTCTATCTGGCCCGGCTCCAGACGTTCGAGGTCACGGTGATGCCCCCGGCGCTTCGGCCCACGGGCACGGCGATGCACCGGGTGCGCATGGTATGGCTGTGCTCCGATCCGCTGTCCTACGAGGTGAGCGGGACCGTGGTGGCGTTCTCCACGATCCGGGCCGAGTGCCCGGTGGGGTCCGCTCCGTCGCTTCCGCAGATCAGGATCTTCGGGCCATCCACGGGCGTGGCGGGCTACACGCTCACCTACCGGGACGCGGGCGGGAACACGGTGGCGACGTTCGCGCTGGCGGGCGCGGCGGCCACACTGACCAGCACGCAGACGGCCACCATCGACATGGAGTTGGCCACGGTGCTCAAGAGCAACGGGGCGAACATGATCTCCGGGCTGTCCACGGCGGCGACGTTCTTCGCGCTCGACCCGCAGGATGCAAGCGGGAGCACCGGCCCCTACCCCACAATGGCGATCAATCGGGCGGGCCAGGGTGGCGATCTCCTCTACAGGCGCGCGTGGATTTAGGGGTGCAGACCATGGCATGGTTCGAGAGATTGCCCACGCGGCTTCAGGCCTGGCTCACCATAGCCGCCATCATGCTTGGCGCGCTCGGCGCGGCCTACGGGCTCGGCGCGGCCACGGGTGGCACGGTGGAGGATCTGCGCACGCTCCCGCCCCGCATGGATTCGGCAGAGGTGCGGATCGACACGCTGCGGGCCACGACAGCCTACCTCATGCGCGTTGACTCCATGCGGCCCGGGGTGTGGGGGAGCGTGGAGAAGATGGAAGCGGACATGGCCGAAACGCGCTGTTACGTCAAGGCGTTCGCGCTCAACCGCAACCCACTGACCGATTGCGCGCCCATGCTCAACGAGCGCGGGCCACGATGATGGAGAGATAACGGATGCCAGCACCTTCGGTTCTACCGGGTCGTGGGTTCCAGAACACAGGTCGCACCTCAGCCTTGGCGTTCCATTGGCGCGCAAATGACCTGAGCCTGACGGCGCTCACGGGTGAGGTTGGCGTGCTCACCCGTGCGTCCGACGCGGGCCGCACGCTGAAGCGCGGGGCGCGGCACTGGAAGGATGCGGGTTACGAGCGAAAGCTCGCCATCGGCGGTGCGGACAAGTCGGCGTCGTGGGATTGGGTGCTGAACGCGAGCGGCGTCTACGAGCCCGCGCTGTCGCTGTCAGGCGCGTTCACGAACCTCGTGAGTAGCGACGACTTCAACCTGGGCTGGACCTCGGTTGGTACCCCGGTCATCACGTCCGGCGTGTCCGATCCGGCCTACGGCACTGGCGCCTATACCATCGCGGATGATGCTGGCGGGGCGGCCGAGGGCAAGTTCCTGGCCTTCAGCTACACGGGTAACGCGGTCAAGGGTGCCCTTTTCGTGGTGAAGGAAGCCACGATGGCGTCGGCTGGCACGCAGACGCTCAACGTGTGGGACGACATTGCCGGGGCGAACGTCCTAAGCCTGGCGATCTCCGCATGGGTAGCGGGCAGTCCGACCGTGACGGCCACCACGGGCACCTATCTCGGCAAGCGGGCGGTGGGCAACGGCTTCTGGGCGATCTTCGGGCAGACGGTTTCCGTGGACGCCACGCACGCGCACGACATCACCATCTATCCGGCGGCGACGGCGGCGGCCACGGGCGCCATCACGGTCTACCGGGCCAACACCTTCAATGCCCTGCTCCCCTGCCCTGAGATCCTGTCGGCTTCGGTAGCGCGAGCGGCTGACACGCTGTATTGGACGTTCAACGCGAAACCTGCGGCGATGAGCGTCTACACGAAGTTCGTGGAGCAGGGCTCGGTCGGGGTTGCCAACTCGCGCATCCTGCAAATCGGACTGACCGGAGCAGCTACCGATCCGCGTGCGCTGATCTCTGCGGCGGGCGGGTTCTACGTGGGCGAGCACGACAACGGCACCACGGACTCGACCGCTACGCTCGCGGCTGCGCCCACATACGGGCAGGAGGTCGAGCTTCTGCTGACGCTCTCCGCTGCGGGCCTGCCCACGATCTACCAGGGCATCAATGGGGCTTCCCCCACATCGGCGGCGGGTAGCGCGGCGGCGTTCGCGTCCGCATGGGCGGGCACGCGGCTGTATCTCGGGTGCGATCCGGCGGGCGCGAATCAGGGCACCCCGGCGTTCCGCACCGTGAAGGTGGCGCGTGGCGTCAAAACGATGGCCGAGATGAGGGAAGCCCTATGAGCCCGTTCCCTGCCGTTCTACCCGGTCGCGCGTTCCAGAACACGGATCGGAAGAGCAACCTGCTGTTTTCCTGGCGCGCCTCGGATCTCCAGCTCAAGACGATCAACGGTGTGGCGGGCACGTTCTCACGGTCCTCTGCGGCGGGTCGTGTGGTGCAGCGTGGGCTGGCCTCGGACGTCAGCACGAGCGGGCTGCGGCTGGGCGACGAGGGCGGACCCGGCAAGCCGTCCTGGGGCTACTTCCTGAACTCGGCCACGGGGCTGTACGAGCCCGCGCTGGTGCTCGGGCGCGCGTACACGAACCTCATCACGTCGGACACGCTGACGGGGTGGTCCAAGGGCGGCACCCCCACCGTCACGGCGGGCAGAAGCGATCCCGCTGGGGGAACGGGCGCGTACCGTGTGACAGATGACGACGCGGGCGTTGGCGAACTCATCTACGCAACCGTGTCGTACACTGGAGACGGGGTAAAGACAATCGTGTTCGTGGTGCGTGAGTCCGTAATGGCACCAACGGGCTGGCACAAGCTGGTGTTGCGGGATGCAACCCTTAGTCAGAACAGACTACTACTCTACATCACGGGATGGGTAGCAGGTTCTCCAACCGTCACTGCCGCCGCGGGAACGTATCTTGGCAAAAGATACTGCGGTAACGGCTATTGGATGATCTTCGCTGCAACCACAAGCGTCACGGCAGCAAGCACGAACGTCTTGCAGGTGTATCCGTCAAGCGCGGATGCGGATGCATGCTCGATTGACGTCTACCGCGTCAACGCCTTCAACGATGCGGTCCCGCCCCCGTTCATCCTGTCGGCCTCGGTAGCACGCACGGCTGATTCGCTGACGTTCCCCTACTTGGCAGAGCCGCAGGACATCACGGTGCTCGTCAAGGCGACTGTCGCGGATCTGCCGAACCAAGGCACGGCACGGACATTCTTCAACCTCGGGAATGGTGCGGGCGCGACGGCGGCGATCCGGGCCTACTATGAGGCGGCGAGCGCGCGACTGGTGATCGCCTACCACAATGGCACGTCGGAAGTAACAGGCTACTGGACCGTGGCAACGCTGGCCCTGACGGACAGCATCACGTTGCGCTTCCACCAAGCGGGGACGGGCGCGATTGACTCCGTGGGCTTCAAGATCAATACGGGCGCCGAGGATACGACGCTTGACGGCGCGTTCGCATCCACGCTGGCGCTTCCGGGCGCATGGGCCTCGCAAGTGATCGCGCTCGCTGGTACGAACGCAACGGCCAATTCCGCCCCGGATGAGGTTAAGGTCGCTGCAGGCAATCGGACTACAGCCTGGATGGAGGAAAGCATCTGATATGCGCGGACTCTACAAGCTGGACATCACGCTGACGCCCTACCCGCCCGAGGTGGACGGACAGCCCGCCCCGTTCGGTGACGTGGTGGAGATCAGCCGGGGCACGAAATGGGCGTACCTCTACGCGGGTCGTTCGCCGCACCCGGAACTTGAAGTGATGGGCGCTACCCTGATCGGCAACACCTGGAAGGCGTGCGCCAAGGCCATGACGGCCACGGATCGCGGGCGCGTGTTCGAGGCCGAGTGGGAGGAGGATGAGGCGGTGCTAGATGAGAACAGCCAGCCCACGGCGGAGGTCCGAAAGGTGATGCGGCGTGGGAAGCTCAAGGACAAGCCGGGCGGCGCCTCTGCCAAGCCGCCGAAACTGCGCGAGCTGATTGCCCCTGTGGGCTTCGGGGAGCGCGAGCTGGCCTGGGAGCAGCGTGAGCTAGAGCGGGAGGGCTGAGCCGGATGGCCGCCCGCGTCATCGAGCACATCGAGTTGTGGTCGGACTACGAAGGCTCAAGCACGTCCGCCGCGCGCATGGCCATCATCAACGATTGGCTGAGCGCGACCGATACCACCAGTCTGGACGGCAAGGACACGGCGCACTTCGAGCTGCACCGGCTGGGCACGTCCTGGCCGAGCATCCTGGAGCGCCGCGTGCTGCGCGTAGTGTTCAAGGGCGGCACGTCGAAGGACTGGCGCATCGTCCGCACCACGCAGACGCGCGGGCCGGACGGGCTGCGGGCCACGGTGGAGTGCGAGGGCATCCGCTACGATCTGGCGCAGGGCATGGTGACGAGGACCGAGGCGAACGGCGACGTCAACCCGTACTTCGAGCTGTATAACCTGAGCCCCGCAGCGCACGCGGCCGTGGCGATGGCTGCGGCCCCGACGTACTTCACGCTCGGGTCGGTGGGCAGCACGGGCGGCATCGCGCTGGACCCGCTGGACATCGTCTACGATTGGGACAACCCGCTGTCCGCCCTGACAGAGATCGCCACGCAGGCGGGGCTTGAGCTGGACGTGCAGCCTGCCAGCACGACGCCGACCTATGTGGTGTCGCTCAGCACGCGGATCGGCTCCACGTTTGATCCCGTCTACATCCGGTACTCGTTCAATATGCTCGGCCTGGGCCGCGACTCGGACGCGCGTGCGAATATGGCCACCCGCGTGTACCCGCGCGGGGGCGGGGAGCAGGGCGACCGCATGAGCATTGCGGACGCATCTTGGCTGGTGTCGGGCGTGAGCAGTAAGACGGTGACGCTCAGCACGGTGGATGGCCCGCCGATCCGCATCCCGGACCAGCTCAACGGGCGGTGGGTGGAGGAACCCAACGGCGTCATCACACAGGTGGCCGATTCGAGCACGGGCTACACGGTGGTCCTGGCCTCAGCGGCCCACGGGATCGCCGTGGGCGAGCGCATCCACTTCCGCAGCAGCAGCGGCGGGGCGGACCTAGTCTACCTTGAGCACCCGGCCAACGTCGCGACCTACGGGCGTGTGGTGCAGGTCTACGACCGGCAGGACATCCCCCCGGTAGACAACCTGTTGGCCAACCCCTACGTGGGCGGTGCGCTGAGCACGGCGAGCGTGCCGACGGGCTGGGCCAAGGTGGGGGCACCAACGATCACCGCGAGCACGGTGAGCATCTACACCCGTTACGGGACGCAGAGCCTCCACGTCGTCAGCACGAGCAGCGGCGTCGGGGTGGAGAGCTCGCCCGTCACCATCGAGCCGAGCAGCCAGAGCCCGTTCTTCACGGGGCAGATCGCCCTGCTGGTCAAGAGCGGCGTGGTGCGCCTGGAACTGGTGGACGTGAGCAGCACGCAGGGCGGGCTCTATCCGCCGGAGGGCGCGGAGCCCGCCATCACCTCAGTGCGCGAGGTGTGGGTGGAGAACCTGGCCGTGGCCGGGATCGATCTCTACCAGGTGGGCAGCACGGGTGCCAAGATCCGCGTCACGTCGCACAGCACGGAGGGTGCGGAGTGGTATCTGGACGCTGGCCAGTTCACGCAGACGGCCGCGGGCGCGGAACTGTTCTACGACACGCGCGGCACCAATTATCTGTGGCGCGAGGCGAATGAGTACCTGGTCACGTACTCCTGGCCCTATGTGAGCTTCGAGGTCAGCATGGCGGACCTCGAACGGATGCACCCCGGCACGTTCCTGACGCCGACCGGCATTCCGATCAACCAGCTAAAGATCGGCGGCATGGTCGTGGTGACGGACCCGGACATGGGGTTTGACATCGAGACGCGCGTGCTGGAGATCCGGCGCGACCTGGACAACCCCGGGCAGACCTCCGTGGTGCTGAGCAACCGGCCCGAGGACCTGAGCGGGCTGGGCGTGCCGGGCCGGCGCGGCCGCAAGCGCACGCGCAATTGGGGAAGCCAGTTCCGCCGGCCCACCATTGAGGTGGCGAAGTCCACGGCGGCCAGCACGAGCAGCACGGGCGTGACCTTCGTGATGACGGCGCGCACGGACGGTGCCCTAGTGGCTATGCACGGCACGCAGTACCTGAGCACGCTGGCCAGCACGGGGGCCACGCGCTATCCCCCGACCGGCTGGAAGGAAAGTGGGTACAGCGTCAACGTCACCGTGCCCCGGCCCACGGGCAAAAGCCTGCGTGCGCTCGAGGCGTGGAGCGTGGACTATCGTGGGTCGCTGTCGGATCGGTTCTTGACCTACGTGGATGCCTCCCCGCTGACCGACATCCTGTCGCTTGGGCTCAAGGTCAACGAGAAGGATGGATCGGCCCGTATTGCGGTGCGTGCCGACGCCGAGGCCACCCATGTGCGCGTGGCGTGGACTGTGGATCGCCCCTCGACGGTTGCGGTGCTGGACTGGCCCACGACAGCGGACCTGGCGTCTGCGTCTATCGCGAACGGCCGACTCCGCGCGCTGGCGGCCGGGAGCACGTTGGCATGGAGCTCGACGGCCAACACGGTCAAGATCGGCCAGGCGATGCGATTGCTGGCCGCGGCCTATCCGAGCAGCAGCACGGACTGGAAGAACCACGGGCGGCTCGGCATGGATGCGGACATGCGCGGCGAACGGGTCCCCACCCTACTGGAGAGTGGCAGCACGGAGGCGGGCGCGCTCGCTGGCCATGCGGTCACGGTGATCGACCCGAGCACCTGGCAGGCGGCGACGCTCTACTATCGGACCAAGCTGGGCGTCGGCAGCCCGGGCGCGTGGACGTTCGTGGACAACCGGAGCACGGGCGCTCTGGCGAACGGGGTCAGGTACTCGCGCACCGTGGCGACCGAGGAAAAGCACCAGAGCTTCGTGGAATGGAAGATGCTCTGGGACTCGAACGACTCGACCGGCCACGTCGCATCGATGACCAGTCCCGGCTTCGACCGGGGCAACATCCCGGACGTGGCCGTGATGGGCAACTTCTCCACGGGCGGCCAACTCAGCGTGGTGTGGCAGGGTGACTTCGACACGCACAGCGTCAAGATCGCGGTAGCGTCCAGCGCCAACCCCACCATCGCGGCCATCCGCGCGGCCGGCGCGCACAATGGGCGCGTGGGCGCGACGGTGCATAGCACGGCCTCAGACGGGCAGACCTGGTACATCGGCTGCCTAGGCTACAGCAGCACGGGCGGTGGCGGTAACGAGAGCAGCACGGCGTTCTTCGCCCACGCGACGTTCGCCGTGCAGCGTAACGCGCTCAAAAGCATATGGGTCGAAACGCTGGCGATTGTAGGTCCAATATTTTCATACCTCACCAATCGGCTCTACTACCAGTCCGCGAGTGCGGCGGTAAAGAGCATCCATTTCACATGGACAGACGGCTCCACAAGTGGGCTGGGCGACTTTGACACACCAACGCCCGAGGGCTATGAGGGGTTCGCCGCATTCACTGTTGCTACGGGAGCGGTAGCGACACCGTATAACGCGACGGGCGGTGCGGGCGGCGGCGGGGATGCGGGTACCCCCATGTCGTGGGGGGGGCTGAATCAGCCATGGGTCCGCACGGACAGCACGGGCGGCGGGCAGGTCGGCACCACGCTAGTGATCGGGAACGGGTTGCTGAATGACACGTCTACGGATCTTCAGCCGAGGGTGAAATTGGCAATCACGTTGAGCACGGCGGCCCCCGCCGTACTCCCCGACGGTCACCTGTGGGGCCGGTACTGAGCCATGACGGTGCAGCTCTACGTCGGTAGCACGGGCGGCAACCGGATGGTGCGGCTCCTCTATATCGGGAGCACGGGCGGCAACCGCAGCCTCAGCAAGCTCTATGTCGGTAGCGCGGGCGGCAACCGCCTAGTATATGAGCGAGTGGCACCCACCGCCCCAACGGCTGTGGTCGCCACGCTCACGGGCAGCACGGACTACGGTGATGAGATCGTGGTGAGGTGGACGCCAGCCGGCGGCACGGTCACCGATCAAGAGATCGAACACAAGACGGACGCGGCCGCCTGGACCGGAATCCCCCAAAGCACGGGCATTAGCGCGGCATCCACGACGTTCAAGGTACTGCCGCTTACAGACGACACGCTCTATCAATTCCGGGTGCGTGGGTACAACCCGGTGGATGGGGCCGGTTCGTGGAGCAGCACCGCGGGCGCGAATCACGAGCAGTACACCTACCCGTCAACGCCCGGAACGCCCTCGTGGACGGCGACCTATCCGAAGTACAAGCAGGCGACGGACGACACGTTGCTGTTGAGTTGGGGGCCAGCCGCTGACGCAAGTGAGTACGACATTCACGGCGAGGCGACAACGGGCTTCACGCCCAGCTCCACGAACCTGATCGCCACCGTGGCGGCCACAACCTACCCGAACGTGGGCCTGGGTGCAGACTCGCGGATGTCATATCGGATACGCTCACGCCACATAGCTACGGCTAGCACGCATGATGTTATGGGCGCGTATGGCAGCCAGGGCACGGCCCGCACCCTGATTGAGAAGCCCGGCTCCTTCCTGGCCTCGCCGCTTAGTACCGTGACGTACACAGACCTGGATCTGAAGTGGCTGAACATGAACAGCACGGGTGCTGCGCGGTTGGAGCTGATGACACTGGATCGCTACGCGGGTGGGTGGACCAACGTGGCCTCGACCATCCCCGCAGGCAGTACGGGTTGGACGGATGCGGCGTCCAGCACGGAAGTGACGAAATACCGGATTAAGTACAACTCGGAGGGCACCTATACCGAGGCGCTGGTTCCGGCCTAAACGAGGGGGCGTGAAATGGTTGGAGCATTGGTGCTCGGGGCGATCGCGGTCCTGGTGGTCGCATTCGCATGGATCACCGACAGACCAGAGAAGCCAACCCACATCGCCGGGAACGGCAAGGTGGATACACGCCCCGGCCACAAGCCCACGGAACTTGAGAAGTAATCTGCGCTTGCCCGATTCGGTAAGCGTCCGTATAATATTCGCCAGCAAGGGGGCGCCATGAGGACCGCGGGGCGAACCAAGCGGTGGTTTCGGCCATGATAGAGCGCCGGAGGCATCCGCGATGATCGGGTCCCCCCCGGTCGTTGAACGCCGGGCCTACCCCCGCTTCCGCCTCGCGGTGCGATTCTCCCGCTGGGCGCTGTCCTGGCTCGAGGAGAAGACCGACAACGAGCGGCGCCTCTCCGGCTTCAACCTCGTGCTGGCGCTCTTCGCTGTTGGCTTCCTGAACAACTGGCCCGCAGCCTGGAATGGCCCCGCCGTCGCGGCCCTCGCGGTCATCGTGTTCGGCAAGCCGGTGCGCGACCTGTTCCGCATGGTCCCCGCCGGTGAAGCGCTCGCCGCGCTCCGGGTGTTCTTCGAGAACGTGGCGGGCAAGGCCGCTGCCGCGCTCCCGGGGGCCGGGTTCTTCTCATCGTCGTCCGCGTCGTGGGCCGCCGGCTCCGTCCCCATGGGCGGCGAGGTCTTGGACGAGGACGCGCTCCAGCCCCCGGTGGCGCACGGGAGGCCCGACGAGCCATGAGCGAGTGGCGTAGTCGGTTCGGGGGGCTGAAGTGGCGCGTGACGCCCGCCGGCGTGGAGATCGAAGGCGCCGGCCTGGCCCGCACGAAGGGCGAGCCCCGGACGATGCGCTGGTATTGGGCCTCGTGGGCCCCGCACTTCCTGGCCGCCTCCCAGGCGACCAGCGTCCCCACGGCGCTCCTGATGATGACCGTGGCGACGGAGAACGGGCCCTGCATCCTCGAGGACGGCCAGCCGTTCGTGGTTCCCGTCCGCCGGGAGCCGGGCTACGTGGACGACGTGAAGACGCCGGAGCGGATCTCCGTCGGCCCCTGTCACGTTCTGATCTCCACGGCCCGCGGGGCCATGGGCGACCCCTCGATCAACCGGGCGTGGTGCATGGACCGGGGCAACAACATCCTGGCCGCCGCCCGCTACATCGCCGGCCAGAAGGCCGCGACCGGGTTCGACCCCGTCCTCGTGGCCGCGGCCTACAACGCCGGGAGCATCCGCGACGCCCGGACCCAGCCACGCTTCGCCAGCCGGTGGAACATCGTGGCCTACGGCAACCACCTGGACCGCGCGGCGGCCTGGTACGGGGACGCTTGCGCCGTGGTGGCTGAATCGGAAGCACTCGCACGCATAGGGAGGGTTGCATGAACTTCTGCACTCGCTGTGGCTCGCTCTATTCTCAGCCGGGAACGTGCAACTGCTACGCCCACGGGCACCCGGTCACGGTACCGGCGCCAACGCACCCCGACCTCCCGGTTTAACCCTATCGGGAGCCGGTTCCGTGGCGCGGAACGGGTGACCCGATCCCATCCCCATATCAGACGATCTGTGGGGGCACGGTGACGTCCACGGCCTCCGGGCCGGTGATGTGGGTCGCGGCGCCCCCCGTGGACCCGAACGAGCCCGTGTGGTGCTACGGCGGCAACGTCGCGTGAACCCCCGCCTGTTCTGGGGGCTGTGGCTCATCGCCCTGGCCGGTGGCGTCTTCATCTTCGGCTCGCTCACCTACGACCGCGCCGTGTGGGTCGTGTTCGTGGCCGCCGAGGCGTGGGGCGCCTACAGCCCCACCGCGGGCGACACGCTGTCGGAGTTCGCTGGCTGGGCACGCACGGAGTTCGCACCCCGGCCCGCGGGCAACTGGCTCGCTGCCGCGATCATCGCCCTGTGCGCGTGGCACGCGGGGTTTGTGGCGTCGTTCGGCTACGCCGGCGAGGGGGCCCTGCAGGTGCTCCACGTCGGCGGCGTCTCTGTGGTCTCCTACGGCCCGAACGCGGCCCTGGGCTCTGCGGTGTCGGTGCTCATCACCGGACTGCTCGTGTGGCACTTCCTGGGGGGACAGCGATGAGCGCTGCCATCCTCGGCCCCGTCTACATCGCGGGCCCCATGACCTCGTACCCGGCCTACAACTTCCCGGCCTTCCACGCCGCCGCGCGCCATCTTCGGGAGCAGGGCGTCGAAGTCGTGAACCCCGCCGAGTTGGACGAGGCAGACAGCGTGAAGCTGGGCGGCAGGGCGTGGGACGAGTACGTGCGCCGCGACCTGCGGGAGTTGGCCCGGTGCAACTCCGTCGCGGTCCTGCGTGGCTGGCAGCGCTCCCGGGGTGCGTCCCTGGAGGTCCACGTCGCCCGCGCGCTTGGGATGGCGGTCTATGACGCCGACACCCTGGAGCCCTACCGGGAGACGGTGCTGCAGGAAGCCCAGCGGGTCGTGGACGGAGACCGGGGAGAAGCCTACGGACACCCCTCGGTCAACCACGGCTGCACCGCCGCGCTCGTGGAAGCGTACCTCTCCCGGCGCTACGGCTCGGCCCGATTCGACGCCCTGGACGTGTGCATGGTGAACGTGCTGCAGAAGGTCTCGCGGCTGGCGAACACGCCCGGCCACCGGGACAGCCTGGTGGACATCGCCGGGTACGCACGGAACGCCGAGATGCTGACGGACCCGGGCGGGTGACCCATGCACCGCGACCCGCACCTCCGCATCCAGCGCATTTTCGAGGACGCTGACGAGGACGGGGCGCTCATTGTCCCAGAGCCCGAAGAAGTCGAGGACGTGACCGACGATTGCTGCGTAGTGCTTCGGAAAGCGTGGCATTGCGATTGTGGCCAGCGGAACAACGCCGAATGGTCCGACTGCGTGTGGTGCGGTGCTGACAGGGAGGATGTGGACGAATGAAGCGCGTGCCAAGGACCCTGCGGAAAGGCCAGCTTGTCGTCCTGCATTGGCTCGACGCCAGTTGGGCGCGCGAGGTGGAGGGCGGTGCCCACGTCACGCCGACCCGCGCAAAGACTGTCGGGTGGATCCGCAAGCGCACGGACAGGTCGATCTCCGTGCAGGGCGAAACGTTCCCGGACGACCCCGACATGGAAACCGGGCGCGACGTGACGACCGTTACCGCTGAGATGCTCAGGCGCGTGCGCGTCCTGGCCGATGTCGGTGAGACGTAACCCTAGCAAGGGGGATGACGTGGCGAGGACTCAGACCGAGGAGCAGGTCATGTCTCTGGTGGAGTTCGCACGGCAAGGACGACTCGCGGAAGCGCGTGCCCGGTGCCCCGTATGCCAGTTGCCCCAGGACGTGCAGGACGAACTCCGCGACAGCCAGCGCCGTGGTACGGAGCGGCGGTGGCAGATCGCATGGCTCAGGGCGATGGGCCACAACATCACGAACGCAGAGCTGACGACCCACAGGAACGGAGGGCACGATGGCTAAGGGCACGAAGGTCCCACCCCTCCACGAGTTCGCGGAAGAGCAGGAGAAGGCGCGCTTCGAGGAGAACCAGCGGATCCTCAACGAGTCGCGCACGCTGCGCTGCGAGCTGCGGGACCGCACAGCGGAGGTCGAGGAGCTGAGGCACAGGCTCGGCCTCCTGGAGACGCTGGAGGCCGCGAGGCCGGAGCCGCCCGACTGGCTCACGCCCAAGAAGAAGAAGGGCGCGCTGCACTCTGCCATCCCGTGCTTCGGTCTCGGGGACATCCACTGGGGCGAGAAGGTGGAGCCGGACAGGATCGACGGGCTCAACAAGTACGGCGTGGAGATCGCCAAGCAGCGCACCCGCCGCGCCTTCGAGAAGGCCGTGACCGTGCCCCGCGAGTACATGGCCGGGCTCAAGTTCGACGGCATCCAGGTGTTCTTCACGGGCGACATGGTGGGCGGGATCATCCACGAGGAGTTGAAGGAGACGAACGAGGAGGCCATCACCGAAAGCGTCCTGGGCATGGCCGAGCACCTGAGCGCCGGGCTGGGGATGCTGGCCGACGAGTTCGGGCGCGTGAACGTCTCGGCGGTGGTGGGCAACCATGGGCGCCTCACCAAGCAGATGCCGACCAAGAACCCACAGGAGTGCATGGACTGGCTCGTGTACCAGATGGTCGCCCGGGACTTCCGCAACGACGACCGCGTGACCATGGATGCACCGCGCGCCCTCAGTGCTCGCGCCACGGTGTACGGGACGAACTACTACCTGACGCACGGGACGCAGTTCAAGGGCGGGGGTGGCATCAGCGGCATCGCGGCCCCGCTTCTGCTCGGCACCCACCGCGCCACCCGCAAGTCGGCTGCCGCCAAGAAGCCCTTCGACGTCATGGTGCTCGGGCACTTCCACCAGGAGTTCTTCTGGCCCGCGAAGGGGCTCATCGTCTGCGGCACCCCCAAGGGCTACGACGAGTACGCCGCCTTCAAGGAGTACGAGCCCGAGACGCCCCGGGCGACCATGTGGCTGACGACTCCGGAGCACGGCGCCACCTCGTACTGGCCGCTGTTCTGTGGCGACAGGAAGGCGGAGGGCTGGTGATGGCCGCCAAGAAGCCCACCGACGCCCAGCTCCTCCGCCTGATCCGATCCGCCCGGGGCAAGGACCCAGCGACCCGCGGCACCATCACGACTACCGAGCTGGCGAAGATCGCCGGGGTGCGCTACGAGCCGGCGCTAGCGATGGTCCACGACCTCCTGGACGCCGGGAAGCTGGTGCCCGAGAAATGTCCGCGCCGCAACGTGCACGGCGAGCTCCAGCGGGTGAAGGGCTTCCGGGTCGTCGCATGACGGACGAGCTCGTGATCCGCCGCGCCGATAACGGCTGGATCGTGATGCGCTACGTGGACGGCACGGTAAGCACGACCGTGCAGACGGACGCCGATGGTGCCCTGTGGGACGTCATCGAAGCCCTGGATATGCCCACGGATCGCACGAACGAGCAGACGGGTGGGCGGGAAACTCTCGTGTGCTACTACAAACCGGAGGGAGAATGAACAACAAGTACAGGATCCGAGTGGGACACCCCCTTGTGCGACCTGGCCTGACAATCGAAACGGAGGCGAGCGAGAGGTACCTCGTGCCGGTTGTGGCCACACTCATGGAGAAGGTGCGCGAGCTGAACGGCTCCGCGCCATTGGTTGATGCCGTGCGTGCGCTCTACTACGCGGGCATCTGGACGTGCGACC
>JBAZUW010000028.1:0-3163 GCA_041661205.1 Phycisphaerales bacterium | reverse complement strand
GATGAGGCGGGGTTGTGGACAGCCGTGCGCAACGCCGCCGGCTTCGAGCCCGGGAGATCACCGAAGCCGTGAGCACACCCAGCGGACAAGGAATTAGCTTGTGGCTAATGGGGCGTCTCGGGTGGGTGCTCGCGGGGGCCCTCGTCTGCTACATCCTGCTCCCGAATCGGGAATGGTCGTACCCGGAAGTGATCGTGCCCGCTGCCCGCATCCTCGAGCGCGAGGTTCCTGGGGAGATCCGTTGGCGCGACCGGATCGTCTATGTCTACCTCGCACCTGACGTGCGCGCCGTCGCCCCCGGAGGTGCCACCGAGGACGTGGCTCGCTTCTGCCGCCCGGTGGTGGTAGCGGACAGTGGACAGACGCGGACGGATCGTCCGGTTCCGTCCGTGATCCGCACGGTCTCGTGGACGCCGAGCATCGTCCCGCTCCGCAAGGGTGCCCTGCTAGTCACCAGCATGACGGGCTACGGCGACCTGGTGGCCGAGGACTACACCGCGCGTGCGCCGTTCGGGATCGCGGCTGGACTGGATGAGCCCTACAGGACGGTCGTGCGGTACAGTAGGCTCGCACCCGTGCGTGAGGTGGCCGGCGGGCTGCTGTGGTACGTCGGATTCTGCGCGCTTGAGGCCGTGGTGCGCTGTCGTTACGGATCCTCGGCGATGGGAGACAAGTGCCGAGGCCGGGGTGCGCTAGGGTGTGGCGAATACCGCGATCAGCACCCAAACCAGCGCGAGCAGGACGATGAGGGAAAGGCAACCCGCAGCGTTCCCGCTGCAACTCGTGTCTAGTTTGCCGGCCTGACTCACCGGGGCCCCACACTTAGGGCAAGCCTTCGCCTTCTGGCTGATCTGCTCCCCGCACTCGCTGCACGGCTTCAGCGCCATGCCACCACCCCGCTCTTTCCCATGTCACACCCCCTGCTCAGATTATCCGCGCCTGCCCTTCCTCCCAGGAGCCAGCCCGCCCATGCCCGACGCCCGCGTGGTGCGCCCGATCCCCGGTACCGACCTACGGCCCGGGGACATGCTTACCACGAACAGCGATGGCACCCCGCTTCTCGTGCGGTGGCTCACCGACCGCGAGACGGATGCCGTCAGGACGCATCCCGCTTACGTTTCCGTTCTCTGCCCGCAGCCGTGGCTCTTCCCAGCTCCATCGCGTTCCTCTCCGCGGGCGAGGCGTCACTTGATGGTGGTGTAGCGCACCCGCTGACCCGGCAGACGATCTCCACGATCTCCCGGTAGGCGGCGGCCTCGGCCGGGATCGGGGCGTTAACGGCCTCCCCCTCCCCCGTTAACAGCCAATGACCCGACACCCCGAGTAGGTGGGGCAGCGCGAGCATTTGCTCGCCCGTAGGCAACGCCAGGCCCCTTTCCCATTGGCTCGGCAGGGCGTGGTCCTGCAAGCCGACCGCCTGGCCCACTTCGGCCTGCGTCAGTTTCGCCCTTCCCCGGGCCAGCCGTAGCCTCTCCCCGAATGACGTTTCCACGTGAAACGAAACTCTTGCGCCCCGGTAGGGGGCGTATTAATGTGGTAGTCACGCACCCGCAGCGTGCGGGTCGCAACCGCCCGGTTAACAAGGACGATTCCACATGATGCGCGAAGCTGGCCGCATAAACAAGGACGCCATGACCGTGGGTGTCCGGCTCCCCGCCGACGAGGTGGCCCTACTGGATGCGGTCACGAAGCGGGCCGGTGACAAGGACCGCTCCACCACGATCCGCGCCGCCATCCACGCCCACATTGAGCGGTACCTGCCGGGCTCGATCCAGAAGGCGGCGTGAGCCCCACGCATCCAGCCGCATGACGATGAGATCCGGGGGACTGTTGGAGGTGCGCGCGAACGTGGCATACCGGTTGAACCTCGCTAGGCACTTCGAGATGGCGTCCATGAGCGCAACCCTGCACGGCCGGCCGGAGAAGTCCAGCAAGTAACAGGCGAAAACTTGCCAAGGGGGACCGATGGAACGCATGAGAGCGAAGAAGGTGCGGGTCGAGAGACACGCGGCACGACTGGCGAAAAACGCGATCCGCTACTCGGGCGGGACGCTCCGCAGCACGGGTGACGCGCTCGGTCGCGCCGAGTCCACGATGGGCCACGAGGTGACCGACCGCCCGAACCGGGCCGTGCTGGACATCTGCACGCGGCTGATCGCGGGCAACGCCACGAACCCGATGGCGCTGATCCAGAGCCAAGAGGACGCTTTCGAGTTGGGCGCCATCGTCACGGCGGACACCGACCGGCTGATCCGGGACGGGCTCGCCCTGATGGCGCAGGAATCCGAGCGCGACGGGCACGAGGACGACGCCGCTCTCTGCGGTGGGATGGCCCACGCGGAAGCCCTGGACAGGTACCGCGTCGTGGCCCGGCAACTCTCGCTCACGATCCGTGAGCTGGCGATGCGTGGGATCGACTTGCACGCCGAGTACAGACGGAGGCGCGCATGAGGCCCCGCATCGTGGTATTCGCCACCGGCCACTACCGCCCCGGCTACGGCTGGACTGTGAGGGTGGCATGAGCGCCTGCCCCAAGCACGAGCCGACGTGCCGCGCCGAGCGCCGCCGCCTGGAGCGCGAGGTTGAAGCCACGCGGCCCGCCCCCAGGAATGGGCAGGGCTGGCGCCTCAACTATCGCGGCCGACGGTACCCGGTGCGCGAGTCGGGCCCGGTGGACGTAGACCGGCTGATCTCCGAATCCGATGCCGTGGCAGAGCGCCTCGGCTGCACCTGTCTCGCCAACACGCAGGAGGCCGCATGAGCCGTCGCACACGCGCCGCCGCCGCCATCGCCACCCTTCTGGCTTTCTTCGCGGCCGACGAACACGGACACCGTCCCCACGTCCGACCCGCCCGTACCCCACGCGGTCGGAAGTTCTGGCGCGGCTCGCATGACGGGGAGCGCGCACGTCGCCACCGGCAGATCCAGCGCGGCATCCTGAAGGTGACGCCATGAGCGGCGAGACGATGTGGTGGGAGCGCATCCTAGCCGCCGTCCTGTTCGTGCCGATGTGCCTCGGGACGGCGGTGCTCGTGACAACCGCCCGCGTCCTGCTAGCCGCCGTCGGGCCGTTCGCCGTGCTGTTCATGGACGATCCGTTCGGCCGTCGCCAGGAGCCGGGGGCATGAGCATGAGGCGCCTGTTCCGCGTGTGGGCGATGGGT
>JBAZUW010000027.1:0-24434 GCA_041661205.1 Phycisphaerales bacterium | reverse complement strand
GTCCGGGTGATTGGCGGGTGCACTCGGTGGGCGTGCCCATGCCGGGCGTGCGTGAGCGGGTGGTGGGGCCGGATGGCGCCCCCCTGGGGCCCAATGACGATGGCGAAGTGCAGATGGCCGGCCCCAACATCATGCGGGGCTACTTCAAGCTGCCGGAAGAAACCGCGAAGGCCTTCACGCCCGACGGCTTTTTCCGCTCCGGCGACATCGGGCGCTTCGACGACGACGGGCATTTGTTCATCACCGGACGCCTGAAGGAAATGCTCATCATCGGGGGCGAAAACGTCTTCCCGCGCGAAATCGAAGAAGTGCTCAACGCCCACCCCAGCGTGCACGAGACTGGCGTTATTGGCATGACCGACCCGATGCGGGGCGAGCTGCCCGTCGCGTTCATTCAGACGAAGGAAGACGCGACCTTTGACGAAGCGGCGCTGCGGGCCTGGTGCCGCGAGCGACTGGCGGGGTACAAAGTGCCCACGGAGTTCCGCCACGTGGCCGACCTGCCCCGCAACCCCACGGGCAAGATCATGCGACGGGAGCTGAAGCAGCTTCTGAAGCACGCCACTCCACCTGTCGCCTAGGTTCGCGCGGCGGCCGCCACCAGATCGCGCCGCACAATCGAGAAAAACTCGTCGCGGGAGAAGTGCGTTCGCACCAGGCGCTGGCCGGTTTCGGCGAGTGTCGCGGCTCTCACCGGGTCGCCCAGCAGCTCCGCCACCGCGATCGCGAAGCCTTCGTCGTCAGAGGCCGCCAGCAGGCTCTCACCCTCGCGCAGCACATGGTTGTACCCGCGCAAGGAATGGTGAGTGACGACCACGGGGCGTCCGAACGCGAGGGCTTCCAGGACTTTGATCTTTGACCCGCCCCCTTCAAAGAGCGGGACGAGGCAGACCGCGGCCCGGGCGTATTCGGCGGAGAGGTCATCGACGGTGCCGATGACATCCACCCCCGGCAAGCGGCTCCACTCCTGCCGCAGCGCGTCGGACATTCCCGAGCCCACCAGACGCAGCCGCGCCTTGGGAGCACGCCTGAGCACCTCCGGCCAACTGTTCTTGAGAAAACGGGCGACGCCAAGCCAGTTGATGCGGTGCGTCCACGACGCGACGATCATCGCGTCCTGGCTCCCGGCGGGCACGGGCCCGGTGCCGCCGGGCATGTTGAAGGGGATGTTGGGCAGGATGCTCGTGTGATCGGCGCCGATCGTGGCGAGGTCTTCGGTGGTGATCACCCACCGGTGGGCGCAGCGGGCCAGCATCCCGGGCACGATTTCCTGCAGCTGGTTCAGATGGTGCTGGAGCATCGCCCGCCGCCACCCGCGGCTCACCTCGATGCGCGACTGATACACCTGCGTGTCCAAGTCGTCTACATCAACGATGCACCGCACCTTGCCCAGCGCGCCGCACCGGGCCAGTGGTAGAAGATATCGCGAGACCACCACATCGAACTTCACCCGCGCGTGCAGTTCATCAAACGCCGGAGCCACCCCGGGGTCGGGCGCGTAGTCCACCCGGCGGCTGCCCAGGTTGTGCGCCAGGCGATCCACGATGCGGGGTGACAACGGGCGAGCCAGTCGCCACGCGCCGCGCGCCCCGCGACGGGTCAGCGGCGAAAAGTGAACGTTGCCCGCGGCCTTCAGCCGTTCGGCCACGCCCGCCGGCGCGTCTGTCGCCGGATTCTGCAGCAGCAGGTGCGTGTGCGCACACGAGCGGAGGGCATTCCACAGCAGGTTGGTCCGCTGCCGGCCCCCGGCGTTGGTCGGCTCCGGCCACTCGCCGGCAACCATCAACACCTTCAACTCCTGACTCATGCACGCTCCGGCTTGCGCAGCACTATGCACTGGGCGCAGACGTTGTTCGCGACAAAGAACTCATCGCGGCGCTTCGTGATGGACTGCGGATCAAACTCCGGGAAGCCGTAGAGCTCCCGGCGGTCGCCGCTCACGAGCTCAAGCCCCGAGCTCTCAACCAGCATGCTCACGGGTACATTGGTTCCGTACTTGTTGGACGTGCTGGAGGTAAACGGCGCGAGGTCCAGAAAGAGATCGACCGTGCCGATGAACAGCCCGCCGGGCTTCAGGATGCGCCGCACTTCCGCCATCAGCTCGCGGGCGCCCTCCAGCGGGATGTGCTCGATGACCGAGACGGCGAAGACGCGGTCGATCGAATCGGCCTCCAGCTTGGCGTCCTGCAGCAGCTTGCGAATGAAGACGACCTTCGAACCCATCACGCGATTGAGGCGGTCAAAGTCGGCCTCGGAAAACTCCCAGCGAACCTTCTCTGAAGGGTTCAGCAGCGGATCCACGGATAGCACGTTGATCCCGGCCGCGGACATGACAAACTGCAGTCCGGCGGCTCCGGCCCCGACGTCCACCACGGTCATGCCCGGCTTGAGCGCCCCGGCAAACCAGCACCACGGGTATTCCACGGTCCGCGTGTCGCTGTTGGCCTGAAAAGCGAAGGCACCAAGGGAGCGCACCAGCGGGCCCGGCAGGCGCATCCGGCGGGGCCAGAAAAGCGACCGCAACCGCGAGTGCGTGACTCTGTCCCACCACGCCGGGCCGGCGGGCGCCTTGTGCGTCCGGTTCCAAGCGGCGTATTCGTTGGATATCGATTTGCGAGCGATCATGTCGTCCCTTGTGTGCCGCGGCCCGCTCCCCGGTCGCGGGCGAGCGAGTTCCTCTCAGCGCTTCCCCGCGCTATCGACACGATGGATGACAGACTGCACGCTGGCGGGGCGGCGCACCATACCCAACCCGGTGACAAACCTCAAGCCCCTCCCATTCGGACGCGAGGGCGACTCGCGGCGCACCGTCCGCCGGCACACTTCGAACGTTCGCGCCGCGGACTACTTCCCGCGCCCCATCAGGAAATAGATAATCAGCCCGATCAGCGGCAGGAACAGGATCAGAAGCAGCCACAGCAGCTTGTTCCCCAGCGATTTGTTCGAGCCCAGAATCTCGATCGCGGCGATCACAAACAGAACCAGGTGAATGAGGCCGAGGATGCCACCAAGGGTGCCGCCAATCATGAGATCTCTCCCTTCCCGCATGCTGCGGGCTAAAAACACAATCGCCGCGCCGACGAACGACGCGCGGCACATCAGAAGCCGCCGAATGTGTGGGGTGTGCGACCGGGCTCTAACTTGGTCGTGAACGCAGCATGAAGGCAGACTAAATCGCCCGCCCTCGCCAAACTCAGTGAGAGAGGCCGATCACTCTTCGTCGAAGCCGCTGTCCACCAGCGTCTTGAGGGCGGCGCACGCGCTGGCCGCGTCTTTGCCGCAGGCGCAGATCTTCAGGGAGCTGCCGTGGCTGGCCGCCAGCAGCATGAGCTGCATGATGCTCTTGCCGTCGACGCTGGTGTCATCCTTGGTGACGGTGATGGTGCTGCCGAAGGTGGAGGCGACATCGACAAAAGCGGTCGCGGGCCGGGCGTGCAGGCCCAGCGGGTTCACAATCCGCACTTCGATGGTCACCGTCTCGTCCACATCTCCCTTTCGCCGCAGCTTGCAGGCCCACGCCTGTGGGCTTCAAATCAACGTCCCGCCTCGCGGCCTCTCCTCCGGGAAGCGTCGCCAGCCTCTTCCCCAGCCGCCCGATTATCCAACCAGATGTTGACCGTCGGCCTCTTCAAGCAGCGTTCGAACTTCCGCCGCGGAACGGGCCTGGCGGAGAAACCGCCGGAACGTGTCCTTGCTGAGATTCTTGAAAATGACTTCCATGGCCTGGAGGTGTTCCTCCGGGCGGTCCTCCGGGCTGAGCAGCAGGAAGACCGAATAGACGGGCTGCTTGTCGAGCGAGTTGAAGTCGACACCCGCCGGGGCGAGGCCCACCGCCGCGGCCATCTTCTCCACCGCCTTGTGCTTCACGTGGGGCACCGCGACGCCCCGTCCAAAGCCGGTGGAGCCGCGCTTCTCGCGGTCCAGCACGCGGGTGATGAGCTCATCCGCCAACGCCGCCGGGGCGGCGCCGGCCCGGGTGGCCGCCATGATCAGTTCCCGCACCACACCGTCACGGTCGGTGGCTGTGAGCGGGGCCACGATGGCGTGCTCGGGCACAATCTCGGTGAGTTTGATCACGTGCTTTTGGCTCCGTCGCGCTCAGTGCTTACCGAGCTTCAGCCGTTCCTTGAAGTCCCGCAGTTGCCGCTCGCCCTTTTCCGCCACCAGGTCCAACGCAGCATACGGGTCCTGCCCCACGGCGTGGCTGACAAAGTCGTCGTGCTTCTCGACGTCGAGGATCAACTCGGCCTCGTACTCGCTGTCCGCCTTGTGATTCTGCTTGGTAAACCGCACCGTGACGCTCTGCAGCCCGTCGAAGTACTTGGTCAGCTTGTCGCACTTGGTGACGGCATATTCCTTGATGGCATCCGTCACCTCGAAGTTGCTGCTGCCGATCACATCGATTCTCATCGCCATCCTCCTGGACTCGGGCTGCGGAACCGTCCGGGTGCATCCTTGGCACGCTCCGGGCATGATACGACCCCGCTCGTCCGCCGTTCGCGCGATCCGTCCGGGGCGCGCCCCCCAGAGACCCAAAAACGAGCACGGGGCACCCCGCTACGGGACGCCCCGCCCTTTTCCGATGCACACCAAATGGGCCTGGGCAGATTCGAACTGCCGACCTCGCCCTTATCAGGGGCGCGCTCTAGCCAACTGAGCTACAAGCCCTCCTCGCTGTCGCGCCCCGCTTTCGCAAGACGCAGCTTTACGGCCTCCCGACGCATCGCGCTGGCGACACCCCGGGAAATGGGCAGAGCCGGACTTGAACCGGCGACACCCGCATTTTCAATGCGGTGCTCTACCAACTGAGCTACCTGCCCCCAACGCGGCCTCCCGCGTGCTGAGAGGACAGGGTATCGCCTCCCCGCGTCAGGTCAAACCACCAGCGCTCCATACCGCCAGATCACCGCTTTCCGCGCCCTCGCCCCGCCCCGGCCGCAACCGCCCATGAGCCCACACGCTCCGTCCTTAAAAACATGGTTCGCCGGTCAAATTTTGAGATCGGTTCTTTACGTGCGCTAACTCTGCGCAAAGACTTTGTTCCATTTGAGACCCTGCGTGTGAACCCGGCTACCTTTCTCCGCTTTGGAGGAGACGCCCGCCCGCGGAAACGCGGGTGGAGCTGGCCGAGACGGGATTTCCCGATTTATAATTCGAACCGACGCCTAAATATTCAGTTTGGGCTTTGTTCGCTCTCGTTGCCGCGTCATTTCGTGGGCCGCTGCCGCTGTGTATGCGGGCGGCATGACTTGTGCTTCGCAGGAGAGATGACGAATGAAGACCTTTGTGATGGCGACGCTGGCTCTGGCCGGCCTGGCAGCTTCCGTGAACGCTGGCGTTCTGCTCACCCCGGGCAACGTGGTGGTCTACCGCGTTGGCAACCTCAGCAACGTTCTCAGCAGCGCCGGCACCGCCGTGTTCGTTGATGAGTACACCCCCGCTGGCACGCTGGTGCAGTCGATCCCGATGCCCACCACCGGCGCCAACGCCTTTGTCGCCTCCGGCACCGCCACCAGCGAAGGCCTGCTGACCGTTTCCGCCGATGGCCGCTACATCGCCATCACCGGTTACAACGCCAACCTCGGCACCACCGCCATCACCGGCACCAGCGCCACCGCTGCTCCCCGCACCGTCGCGGTGATCGACGTCACCAACGGCGCGACGACCTACACCCGCTTCTCCGACGCCTTCAGCGCCAACAACATCCGCTCCGCCGTCACCGACGGCACCAGCGTGTGGGCCACCGGCGCCAACAGCGGCGTCCGCTACACCACCCTGGGCGCCACCGGCACCTCCACCCAGCTCTCCACCACCACCACCAACCTCCGCCAGGTCAACATCTTCAACGGCCAGCTCTACATCTCCAGCAGCAGCGGCACCACCCGCGTCGCCACCGTCGGCACCGGCACGCCCACCACCACCGGCAACACCATCACGAACCTCGCCGGCGCTCCCTCCACCGTCGCCAGCCCCTACGCCTTCTCCTTCGTTGACCTCTCCCCCAGCGTCCCGGGTGTTGACACCCTCTACGTCGCCGATGACGGCGCCGGTGGCGGCATCGAGAAGTTCTCCCTCGTCGGCTCCTCCTGGGTTGCCAACGGCGTGGTCGGCGCGGCCGCCGATGCCTATCGCGGCATCACCGCCTCGGTCAACGCCGGCGTTGTCACCCTCTTCGCCACCCGTGGCGGCGGCACGAACGCCAATGGCGGCGGCCAGCTCGTCTCCCTCACCGATGCCTCCGGTTACAACGCGGCCCTCACCGGCACGCCCACGCTGCTCGCCAGCGCCGTGACCAGCACCACCACCGGTTCCTTCAACACCTCCTTCCGTGGCGTCGGGTACATCCCCGTCCCCACCCCCGGCTCGCTCGCCCTGCTCGGCGTTGGTGGCCTGATCGCCACGCGTCGCCGCCGGTAATCCACGACTCTTCGGATTTCAGGAATCCTCCAAAAGATTCCACACACGCGCTCGGCCCGAGGCTTCACGCCTCGGGCCGAGTTGTTTTTTGTTGGCCCCGCTGCCCCGCCTCATACACTCGCCCCACATGCCCACCGTCGTCACGCCCGAGCAGATTCCGCAGGTGCTTCAGGTCGCCGAGCAAGCCGCCCAACGCGGCAACTTTGTGCTGGCCGACGGCATGCTCCGCGATTGCCTGGACCAGGGCCTCGCCCACCCCGGCCTGCACCACCTGCTCGCGCGCATCGGGGCCGCCATGCACGCCTTCGGCCCCGCCGCAGCGCATCTGCGAGCGGTGCAAAAGCTCCTCCCCGCCCCCGACCCGGGCATTGCCGGGACCATCGCGGAACTCGAACGCCAGGAAGCCGCCCAGCTCGCGGCACGCACCGGCTCGCCCCGCTTCATGCTCATCCGCGCGTGGGGCTGCGGCTTCTGTTCCGATGTTGATCATGTCCTCGGCTGCCTGCTTTTGGCCGAAGCCACCGGCCGCACTCCGGTCGTCCGCTGGGGCCAAGAGAGCCTCTTTCGCGACGAAGGCGTCGCCAATGCGTGGACGCAGTTCTTTGAGCCCGTGTCGCCGGTGACGTACGAAGACCTGCCGCTGGACAACATCTGGCCCCCCAAATGGACGCCCGCCACACTCGATCTGGGGCGCGTGAATCGCGATCAGGGTGAGTGGTCGCGCATGCAGTACCTCAGCTACTTTGCCCGCACCGAGCCGCTGGTCGTGATGGACTTCACCTGCCGCGTTGTCAGTGTGCTGCCCTGGCTGCCCACGGCTCACCCCCTTCGCGGCAAGACCCCCGCGCAGGCCATGCGCGCCCTGGCAAAGAAATACCTTCGCCCCGTGCCGGAAGTCGCCGCCGCCGCCGATGCGTTCTATGAAAAGCACCTGGCCCCCGGCCCGGCGATCGCCGCGCACATCCGGGGCAGCGACAAAGCCGACGAAGATGAAGCCCTGGACGAAGGCAATCAGGCGCTCCGCACCGGGCTGGTCGCCCTGGCCCACAAGCACGCCGCGTCCAAGGTCTTTCTGCTCACCGATTCGACCTCCGAGCTCGCCGCGCTGCGTGCGGAGCTTGGAGATCGCGTCGTGACCACCGACGCCATCCGCACGGGCGGGCGCACGGGGGTGCACTTTCTCCCCAACGCGGATCGCACGCGCGTGGGGCGCGAGGTGATGATCGACATGTACATCGCGGCCAAGTGCAACGCCCTGATCGGCCCGGGCAACAGCAATGTGTCCTGCATGATCGAGCACCTGAAAGACTGGCCCGCCAACTCGATCAAGTTCCAGATGCCCAGCTTCCACTTCAATCGCAACTACTTTGGGTATACGTGGTGAGTGGGTAGCACCTCTCTCCGAAGGGGTTTGCGAAATCTCGTGGCGGTCCTTCGCCGACATCAGTGCGGCCCCACGCTCGCGCGTGGGGTTCGTTGGAGCCTCGCGCCGCGTAGCCTTTCTCCATGTCTCACACGCACTCCCGCGTCGCCATTCTCTCGGTCGGCGATGAACTCACGCTCGGCCAGACTCTCGACACCAACTCCAAGTGGCTTTCCGAGCAACTGCGCGATGCGGGCGTGATGCCCGTGGAGCATGTCACCGTGCCCGACGACGTGGCCGCCCAGGCCGAATCGTTTTCGCGCCTGGCCGCTTCCACCGACATCATCATTTGCTCTGGTGGTCTTGGCCCCACCCTCGATGACCTTACGCGCGAGGCCCTCGCCCGCGCCATGAACGACACGCTCATCGAAGACGCCGAAGCGCTCGCGCAGGTCACTTCCTGGTACGCCAGTCGCAAGCGCCCGATGCCCGAGCTCAACCGCGTGCAGGCCCTGCGCCCTACGCTGGGGCGCTGCATTCCCAACCCCCACGGCACAGCCCCCGGCCTATTCGGCGTCATCACGACGGGCAACCACGCCTGCGACGTCTACTGCCTTCCCGGCCCGCCCAGTGAAATGAAGCCGATGTTCGAAGCGTCGGTGCGCCCGAACCTGCGCCCGCCTGCGGGGCGCAGCGTGCAAACCCGCGTGCTGCACACCTTTGGTCTGGGCGAGTCGGACCTCGCACGCCGTCTGGGTGACATGATGCAGCGCGACCACGTACCGATGGTCGGCACGACCGCATCGGGAGGGGTCGTCTCGGTGCGCATCCGCTACGAAGGCCCGTTGGATGCTGCCGCCGCGGGCGCCCTGCTCGACGACACCGAGCGCCGCGTGCGCGACCTTGCCACAGGCTTCATCTTCGGCTCCGGGGCGCAAACGCTCCCTGAGGTTGTCCTCTCCCTCGCGAGAGACAAGGGCCACACCATCGCCGTCGCCGAGAGCTGCACCGGGGGCCTCGTGGGCAAATCACTCTCAGACATTCCCGGCAGCTCCGACGTCTTCGCTGGCGGCCTCATCACGTACTCGAATCGCCTGAAGACGCAACTCGCCGGCGTGAGCCCCGCGCTGCTGGAGCAACACGGCGCGGTGAGCCGCGAAGTAGCCGCGGCTCTGGCGGAAGGCGCGCGCGAGCGCCTCGCGACCGATCACTGTCTGGCGATCACGGGGATCGCGGGGCCCGGCGGGGCGGTGCCCGCGAGCGAAGGCCGCGCTGAGAAGCCCGTCGGCCTGGTCTTCATCGCTCGGGCCGCGCGTGAGCAGGCGCCCGAGGTGCGTGAGTTTCGTTTCACCGGCGACCGCGTCAACATCCGCGAATGGGCAACCCGCGTGGCGCTCGCCATGCTCTGGCGTCATCTTGCGCAGGCCCCGAGTGTGAAATACCTCCGCGAAGTGTGACGCCGCGGCTCTGGGTGGCCCGGCGGTCCCCGCCGGGTTTCCTGGGTCCACTCTCGACTTCGCACCGGCACCGGTTTTGCGGAGCAACGCTCGCCTCGTCCTCACTAAGTTATTTATTGAGTCTCCTCCCCTCCATGGTCCGATCATCCGGCATGGAGACGCACCACGGCAGGATGCCGACTACCCGCGCCCTTCGGGCCGGAGGACATGATGTTCGCCACTGCCGCTATCAATCGTTCGGTCTCTAAGCCCGTCTCCCGACTTTTTGCCAATCGCGGCGAGTCCCAACCCGACCCCATCGCCCCCGGTCGCGCGCAGCTCATCTCGAGCATCCTCGAGAAGAACCCCTCCGCCAGCCTCGAATTCCTCGGACGATTCCCGGAGCCCGCGCTCAAGGATTATCTGGACCACCTCGAACTCACCGCCGAGCCCCGCGGCCTGGGCCGTGGCTGGGTCCGCCGCACCGGCGCACCCGCCATCGTCACTCGCGTCGCGCGCGTCTGAATTGTGCCACTGCCCTCGCCCCGAGGTCCGCGGCTCAAGCAATAACCCCGAAAGTCTCCCCACATCCCGCTGAACACCGAATGGTTTTCGGCCGATGCCTCCTCCGTTCGCGCGGTGCGCGCCTCTGTCGGCGCTCGCCACGCCCCGCACGGAGGTTTTCATATGCGCTTTGCCCGACCCATCGCCTTGGTCATTCTCGCCGGTCTGCCCATCTCCTGCGGCACCACCAACTCGCAGCGCATCGGCTCCTCCGACAGCTTCGCCATCGAGCCCTTGCCCGAAACCAAGGCCCAGCCGGCCGCCGCCCCCGCGCCCAAGGCCTTCACCAAAGCCAACTTCGGTGGCTCGCGCCAAGCCGCCCTCGACAACGTGCCCACCGCCGCGGCCATCGCCGCCGGCCCCAACTTCGGCGATCGCGCCGAGTTCGCCGGCGAGCCCGACCTCACGCCCACCCGCGAAACACCGACCTTGAATGTCTCGCGCGTCACCTTTGCCGAAGAAGGCGCGGACTTTGACCCCAGTGTCTCGCGCGACGGTGCGAAGCTCGTCTTCGCCAGCACGCAGCACCGGCGCACGGCTGACATCTACATCAAGAACACCGAAGGGCGCGTCGTCACCCAGCTCACCAACGACCCCGCCGACGACATCAACCCCGTCATCAGCCCCGATGGCACCAAGATCGCCTTCGCCTCCAATCGCGGCGGCAACTGGGACATCTACGTCATGCCCGTCACCGGCGGCAAGGCCGTGCAGGTGACCGACGACCCCTCCAACGAAATTCACCCCAGTTGGTCACCCGATGGGCGTCAGCTCGTCTTCAGCCGCGAGAGCGAAACCAGCGGGCGCTGGGAGATGTGGATCGTGGAGACGGCGAACCCCTCGGCGTCACACTACATCGGCGATGGCTTGTTCCCGCAGTGGTGCCCCGTGGCCGCGACCGGTGGCGCGGGCGCGGATCGGATCATGTATCAGCTCCCCCGCGAGCGTGGCCGCCGGTCGTACGCGGTGTGGACGGTGGACATTTCCAACGGGCGCGCGACCAACGCGAGCGAAATTGCCAGCAGCGCGTCGACGGCGTTGATTAACCCGGCATGGAGCCCCGACGGGCGCTGGATTGTGTTCAGCGAGGTAACCGCCCCGGCGACCCCCGGTGCCGCCGCCCGCCCGGCGCAGGCCACCTTGTGGATGACGAGCCTGAACGGCGAAGCCCGCGTGCGCCTGACCTCGGGCGCGGGAGTGAGCCTGGGCCCTGTGTGGGGCCCGCAAAATCGCCTGTTTTTCGTGAGCGATCGCACCGGAGCGGACAACATCTGGAGCATGGATGTGGGCACCGCAGTGCAGGCGGCCATGACGAGCATGAATCTTTCTGATAGCGCAACTGCTTCCACGAAAGAGACTTCCGAGCAAACTCCGGCTCATCCCATGATGGCCCATCCCGCCGATAACAGTCATATGGCGAATGTGGGCGACGCGCACGAAGCGACGCCCACCGACCACTGAGTCAGCGGCGGCCACCCGGCCGCGCGTTTGCGAGTGGCCGTGTCGCCGCGACGAAGGTCTGTCGCCGCCAGGGCCGCTCCAACATGCACCACGCCGGGTTACCAACTCCAAACTTGCGCTGCGCGGCATTCTGTGCCGTGTGCGCAACTGTTGCGCTCTTCGTCGGCGGCTGTCAGGCCCCGACCGATGTTCTCATCGCCCCCAAGCAACTGGTTGCCCCATACAACACCGATCGCGGCGAACTGCTGTGGGCCGTCGTGCCGCTGCGCAACGAAAGCGGCGTGAGCACCGTCGACGCCGCGGCCATGAGCGACAAGCTCGTCGCCGCCGCGGAAGAGATTCAAGGCGTCCACGCCCTTCCTCTTAACAGAACCCTCGAGGCGATGCGATCCCTCAAAATGGGGGGCGTGCAAACCCCGGGCGACGCCAAGCGATTGGCGCAGGCGATGGGTGCCGACGGCGTGTTAGTTGGGTCCATCACCGCCTACGACCCTTACCAACCCGTGTTGGGGCTATCACTTGCGCTCTTTGCCGCCTCTGAGCCGATGCGGGCGAGCTCCCGCCAGCTCGACCCGCGTGCGTTGGCCGCCAGCCCGAGCGACCCCGGTGTTTCCAAGGGGCAGTGGGAAGATCGCCCGGTTTCGGTTGCGTCCGAGAATCTGGATGCCAAGAATAACAAAGTCTTGATGGATGTGAAGGCGTACGCGGAGGGGCGGCTGAATGGACCCAACGCACTTGGCTGGCGTCGGTATCTGGCGAGCATGGATTTGTACAGCGAGTTCGCGATGAACCGCATGTTGGACGATGTGCTGAGGCAGGAATGGGTGCGGGTGAGCATGGTGAGCAACCCGGTGCAGCGGCCGGTGGCAGGAAGTGCCGAGAAGGGGCGATAAGGACCAACTTCTTCGGACGTAGTGGAAAGTTCAAATAAACCGGGACGTAGTTTGGGCCGACCCTATATCTCGGACGGGCCTCTTGATTCTCTCGGCCCACTGACGGTGGACACACGCAGAACGCGCGGCACCCCACGCCGCTGACGAAAGACCAGGAGTGATGATCATGGCGCAGCTTCCGATCACTGATGCCTTCACCGCGTACCTCACCGATGAGCGGCACTTCAGCCCGTACACGGCCCGCTGCTACGGCGCGGACCTGCGGCAGTTCGTGGAGTTCCTCTCCACCGAGCACGGCATCGAGGTCGACGCCGGCAAGGAAAAGGCCGCGATGGATCGCGTGACCCAGCAGCGCACCGAAACGCACACCGAATACAACGCCACCGGCACCCCCGCCGACGCCAAGAGCATCACCGAGACCATCGGCGAAGCCAAGGCCGAGACGATCCGCGGGTTCCTGGCGCACCTGGGCGAGCAGAACTATTCGGCCGCCACCATGGCCCGCAAGATCGCCACGCTGCGATCCTTCTATAAGTGGGCTGACCGCCAGGGCGTCGTCATGGGCAACCCCATGACCATGATCCGCACGCCCCGCCAGGCCAAGCGCCTGCCCAAGGCCATCACCATCGATCAGATCGAGCGCCTGCTCGCGGCCCCCGGCGACGCCGACGTCCTCGGCCGCCGCGACCGCGCCATGCTCGAAACCCTCTACTCCACCGGCATCCGCGTCAGCGAGCTGGTGGGCCTGCAGGTGACCGACCTCGACCTCGCGGGCGAAGCCCTCAAGGTCAAGGGTAAGGGCAACAAGGAACGCATCGTGCCATTGGGCTCGCACGCCATCACCGCCGTGCGCCGCTACCTGGACATGCTGAATCAGGATGTGAAGTACGCCGCCCGTGACAGCGGCCCGCTCTTCGTGAACAAGCACGGCGGCCGCCTCTCCAGCCGCTCTGTCCGCCGCAAGCTTGATAAATACCTCAAGCAGGTTGGCCTGGACCCCAGCATCAGCCCGCACACCCTGCGGCACAGCTTCGCGACGCACCTACTCGACAACGGCGCCGACCTCCGCAGCGTGCAGGAGCTCCTGGGCCACCAGAGCCTCAGCACCACGCAGGTCTACACGCACCTCACCACCCAGCGTATTTCAGATTCGTACAACCAAGCCCACCCTCGGGCCCAGGCGAGCTAAGGGCGTAGCTCGTCTGGGATGGTGAGCCCGGCCAAAACATGAGCAGTGCCACAACGATCCGCGGCGGGTCGTTGTTTTTTTTTTCGCGCCCGCCGCGTGGCCCCACGAGGCGGGGCGCATCGTGGCGGTACCGGGGCAAAACCGACACCCCCCGATCCGCCGCGGCCTTGCCCGGCCAACAATGCTCGCATGAGCTCAAACCACTTCGCCATGGCTGACGAGCCCGCCGCCCCCGCCGAAACACCCGTGGCGACCGCCACGCCCCCCAAGGCCCATCCCGCCCCCGCGCCGCCGAAGGCCGATCAGCTCCCTCCGTATCGCGTGCTGCTGCACAACGATGACGTGAATGACGAGCAGTACGTCATCGAGACCATCTTGGAACTCACGCCGCTGAAGAAGGAGCGGGCGATTCACGCGACTTTAGAGGCCGACTCAGAAGGCGTCGCGCTCCTTCTGATCACCCACAAGGAAAAAGCCGAGCTCTACCAGGAGCAGTTCCAGAGCAAGAAGCTCACCGTCACCATCGAGCCCGCGGCGTGACCCCCGCCGACAACGCGAACCCTTCGCTCGGCCCGCTGCTCATCGTCACCGGCGCCCACCTCGCGGCCGAAGTTCACGACCGCCCCCTCGCCTACGCCCTGCGCGAGCAGTTGCTGGCCGCCCTCGACGCCCGCGAAACGCCGGTGGAGCCAGACGAAGTGATCGTGTGCAGCGACCTGTGGGTGATGAACCAGGACGATTTGCGCTCGCGCCCGTCGATCAGCATCGGCGCTCCGGGCGTCAACGCGCTGGGCGCGTTTTTGGCCAGCCGCGTGCCGAGCGTGCTGGCGGTGGAGGGGGTGTATGTGGTGCAGATGCAGGAAGAGCCAACGCCGGTGGCAAGCTGCTGGGGCCGCGACGCAGGAGCGACAGCCGCGGCGGTAGAAGCCTTCGCGCTGCGTCACCTGGAGGCGTTTTTGGATGCGGTGGAGGGGATGGGGTAAGGCGAGAGCCGCCAGTTCCCGCCCGGCGAAACTTCCAACTCTCGTGGCACAGGCGTCCCGCCTGTGTCCTCCCGCTCCTTCAGCGTGGTCCTCAAGGAGGCACCGCTCTCCCCAGCGGTGGTCCGGGGGTGGCCGGGCGGTCCATCGCAGTCCTGTCCTTCTTTGGTCAGCTTGCTTCGGATCGGTAAGGAGACTCCATGCCAGGAACCTACTCCCAACTGCTTCTCCACGTCGTCTTTTCGACCAAGGGGCGCTCCCCGTGGATCACCTCCGACGTCGCCGAACGCCTCCATCCCTACTTGGGCGGCATCGTCCGTGCCGAGAAGGGAGTGCTATACGACATCGGCGGCGTCGAAGACCACATCCACATGTACTTGCGGTGGCGGCCCGACGGTTCGGTGTCGGACCTGATGCGCACGGTCAAGGCCCGAACATCAAAGTGGATTCACGAGACATATCCAAACCTTGCCGCGTTCGCGTGGCAGGAGGGATACAGCGTCTTCTCGGTCAGCAAATCGCAGGAGGAGGCTGTGAAGAGGTACATCGCGGGCCAGGCCGAGCATCACAAGAAGGAAGACTTCAAGTCGGAGCTCTTGAGGATACTTCGCGCTCACCACATCGAGTTCGACGAGAAGTACGTGTTAGATTGAGCGGACTTCTCCGCCCCGGAGGGGCGCAGGGCTGTAGCCACGGGTGGAGCGAAGCGGAACCCGTGGAACTTCGGTGCGAAACAGAACCGCCCCGGCAGGGGCGGAGGGACTCTTCCGCACTCTCGGAGGATCGCGTTCGGAAGAGTTCCCTCTGCCCCTTCGGGGCAGCAAAACGATTCCCATCCGATACCACGGGTTGCGCTCCGCCCGCGAAGACGCGGGCTGTGCTCCACCCGTGGCTACATTCCGCGGCCCCGTTGGGGCCAAAGACCGCTCGACGCCGCAGTGCAGTGGGGCTTGCGGCCTGTTACCATTTTCGACTTGGAACGGCGATCGTAAACTTGCGACCAACTTCTGGAGATGCTGTCGTTAAACTGCCAACTCCAGTTTGTGAAGATGCACGCGCGCCACCCAGAGGCACACGCCGCCAATCCTCATACTGGTTGAATGCGCACCCGGCTAAGGCCCCGCCTCACGCCGCCTTCGCGATGCACACCGCCGTCACGTCGTCGCCTTGGTGCAGCGAGCCCGCCTGGCTGTCGAGCATCAGTTGCAGCTCGGTGAGCATGCGTGAGCCCGCGTTGCCTTCTTCGCCTTTGAGGGCCTTGGCCATGTCGCTCAGCCAGCGCCCGCGTTTTTCCTTTGGGTCGCGCGAGGCGGTGCTGGGGAAGGCCGCTTCCAGACCGTCGGTGTACAGCAGCAGTGATTCGGTTTCGCCAAGCTTGAATGTCGCCTGGTCAAACTCCGCGGCGTCGAAGACGCCCAACAGCGGGCCGCTGGTTTCGATCTCGTGACTGTCACCCTGGCCAATCACGATCGGCATCGGGTGCCCCGCGCCGGCGACGGTCACCTCGCGGGTCACAGCGTCGATGACGCCGTAGACCGCGGTGGCGAAGCGCCCAGAGCCCAGGCACATGTCGCACATGCGGGCGTTGAGGGTTCGCAAGACCTGGCTGGGGGCCAGGATGTTGCCGTGCTCACCCACCGACGAGAGGCCGCTGGTGAGCACCATCGTGAGCAACGCGGCGGGCACGCCATGGCCCACCGCGTCGGCGAGGAGGAACGCGGCTTTGCCGCCCCCGAGGTCGCGCACGTTGTACACATCGCCCGAGACGAAGTTCACCGGGCGGAAGAGGACCGAGATGTCCAGCCCCGGCACCTGCGGCACCGGGCTGGAGGTGAACTCCCTCTGGATGCTCGCGGCCAGGTGCAGCTCTTCGTGCAGGCGGTCCATCTCATGGCGGATGCCGCCTTGACAGCGGAGGGCCAGTTGCACTTCGCGGCCGAGCAGGCGCACGGTCTGCTGGCGTTCGCACAGGGCGAAGAGCATGCCAGCGAGGGTGCGGGCGTCGGCGTTCCAGGATTCAAAGATGACGCCTTGGCGCTGCACGAGTCGCCAGTCGGTGGGGTCTTCGAGGAGGATCACTCCGGGGATCTGGTGTTCGAGCAGGCCTTCGGTCAGGCGGTCGATCTGCGAGGCGGGCTCGTCGCGGCTGAGCACCGCGAGGATGGCATCATCGCCCCGCACCGGCTGGCGGGCGTCGGGCGTGAGCTCCGTGAGGATGGCGTCGACACTGATCTCGCGCAGCACCGGCGGCGAACCGGGCCAGGCGGCCTTCAGAGGGGTGAGCCAGCGGGGCCAAACCTGGCGCACACTGTCCGAGGTAACGACATGAAGGGTCTGTTGCGGCAAGTCGAGAGCGCCCTCCTCCCCCGGAAATGGCCCCGGGGGGATTACAGGGCACATCGACCTATTTCAGGCGCTTCTTCAAGGCGGCGATGTCGAGGTCAACTTTATCGCCCTTGTTCACCTTGAGTGTGTCGAGCGTGTCGCCCTTGAGTTCGATCACGTACTGCGCGGCGAAACCCGAGGGGTATTTCTTCAGGCGCTCCTCGTAGTCGTCGTTGGTCCACTGCCATTCGGGAGCTTTCGCGTAGGGCGGGGAGAGCTTCTTCTCCGCCTCGCTGCGCGCGGGCTCGGGCGTCATTTTATAGGTCGCGACGACGCGCCCGGCGGCGTCCAGATAAATGATGTCGATGGCGATGGGGCAATCCCGCATCACGAAGCTCTTGGGCTCGGGCTTGGCAAAGACAAAGAGCATGCCGCCGTCGGATTTGATCTCGGTGCGCCCGCCGAGGCCTTTGAACTGGACCTGGGGCTCGATGGCGAGTTCGAGGGTGAAGGGCTTGCCGTTGATGGTCACCACGGTGGTCTTGGGTTCGTCCTTGGGGTCTTTCTTGGGGCTGGGGGAGTCGCCGGGGCCTTTGCCGCTTTCGCGGGCGCCGAGCACCACGAGCGACCCGGCCAGGACGACGACGATGCCAAGGCCCAAGGCGGATTTCAGGAAACGTCCTTTTTCAGCAGCCACTGGTGAAGCTCCGGGGTAAAGCGGGCGGGGGAGTGGGGCATCATACTGAGGTTGAAGCGCTCGCGGAACTCGGCGGAGGGCATGGGGCGCGGGGCGGGGATGAGGCCGCTCCAGTGGGCGATGAGGCCGATGACGCGCTGCGGCGTGACGCCCTGGGCGCGATAGGTGTCGAGGCGGGTGTCGCCGTGGCGCTTGGCGAGGCGTTTGCCGTCTTCGCCCAGCACCAGGGGCAGGTGCCAATAGGTGGGCTCGGGGATGAACGCGAGGGCGCGGTACAGCAGCAACTGGCGGGCCGCGCTGTCTAGCAGGTCATCGCCCCGCACGATGTCGGTGACGTGCTGCCGCGCGTCGTCGACCACCACCGCGAGTTGGTAGGCGGGTTGGCCGGTTTTGTCGGGCTGAGTTGTGTCGCGCTTGGTCCAGATGACGAAGTCGCCGACGATGCGTGAGACGTCGAAGCTCTGCGGCCCGGCGAAGGCGTCGATGAAGGTGGTGGGGCCGGGGTTGACCATGAAGCGCCAACTGGATGAGGTGTCGGTGAAGGCCGCGGGGCGGGCATCGGGCCGCAGGGAGGCGGGGAAGGCGATGTCGTGGGCGCCCTCTTGCGGGGCGCTGGCGGCTTGTTCGATCTGGGCGCGGGTGAGGTCGCTGGGGTAGATGTGGCCTTGGGCGGCGAGGGATTGCATGGCCGCGATGTGCGGGGCGGGGGTGTGGCTTTGTATGGTGGGGCCGGAATCCCAATCGATGCCGAGCCATTGGAGAAGGTCGATGGTGAGATCGATGACGCCGGGCTTCACGCGGGGTGTATCGAGGTCTTCGATGCGGAGGGTGATGTGCCAGGCGCGTTGGCGGGCCAGGGCCCAGTTGGCGAGGAAGGTGCGGGCGTTCCCCAGGTGCAGGGCGCCGGTGGGGGAGGGGGCCAGGCGCGTGACCCGAGCGGGGGATTCCGCACGGGTTGGTGGGGTTTGGGGTTGGAGAACGCTCACGATGCCGGACGGTAGAATGGATGGTTGACCCATGGAGAACCGCCGTGCCCCCACCAAAGCTGACGCCCACCGAACTGCAGGACGCCTTGAAGACTTTGCCCGAATGGGCCGAGGTGGGTGAGGCGATCCAGCGGACCTACCAGTTCAAGGACTTCGTGGCGGCGATGGCGTTTGTGGATGAGGTGGCCAAATACGCCGAGGCGGCCCAGCACCACCCGGACATCATGATCCGCTACAGCCGCGTGACGCTGACGGTGAGCACGCACGACTCGGGGGGCATCACGCAGAACGACGTGGACCTGGCGAAGAAGGGGGATCAGATCGCGGCGAACATTCCGTGGCCGCAGCCGATGCCGGGGAGTGGAGCCCCGCCGGTGGTGGAGGTGGTGAAGGAGAAGGATGTGGGGAAGAAGAAGTAGGGGAGCGTTAATTTGGGGCCGCTTTTCCAACTTTGGTGCCAATCTGCCTGAAAAGCGATGCCGCCGGCCGCGGCGGGTCGGTGGTGTGCGGCGGGTTCCGCGTTCCGTTGGGCGCGTGGCTGGTCTTCCCACCCTTGGGCGCTTGTTAGGCGCTCAAGAGGGATCCTTGGGCACGGCATCAACGGCGATGGTGGACGGAACCTTTGGCCGACGCCTCGGGGAACCTTTTTTTGTCACCGTGTTCGCGGTGGCGTGGTGGCGAAGGCGTGCCCGGTGGGGGTCCCGAGACGGAGCTTCTGTTGGGCGCGGCGTTGCGGGTTGGAAGGCCGCGGACGCCGGGCTTTGACCCTCATGCCAGTCGCGAGCGTGTGACTGCCCACACACGGCTTCGGCACTGCGTGGCCATCGTGGAGACTGCAACGGGGGAGACCAGCCTGAGTTCGTCGCTCAGCCTTTGGATGCCCGCCGAAGTCGGCCGCGAGGGGACGTAGTGCTTCTAACTAAGCGGGGGTGGGGCGGGTTTGCGCGCGCGGAAGGGGGTGATGCGCGCGGGGAGTGTTGAGGGGTGGCGGGTGGGGAGTCGCGTTATTGGCTTGTGATGAAGGTTGTTTGGGGGGACGAGAGATATTTGGGATTGTGGGGTTTGTGGGCTTGCGGGAGACTTTTTTGCGCGCGCGGGAGGAGCGGGTGGCCGGGCGCGGAAGTCCCTTGGAACGGGGAGTTGCGTGGCACGAATTCAATGCCACCCGGCCGTTTAGGCTACCGGAAGGAGGGCATCCGAACGTGCTAACGGATGTGGCTCGGCACATCCGGTGCATCTGGTGAGGGGGTCACACCGGAGAGCAGCATCCGGTGGCACGTCCCATCCAGAGACGCCCGCCCACCTGCCGACTGCGTCGCCGAAGAGAGGTATCATCTTCGGATGACCACTCCCACGCAGCCCATCCCGCTATCAAGCCCCGGCCGCGCCGCCAATCACCGCGAAGAGTTTGCGTTCGCTTTGCATTTGATTTTGAAAGCTCAGGAATTGTTTGTCAATCGACCCGAACCGTATCGCAGAACGCTGGGCGACAAACTCATGAGCCTGGGATTGTCGCTTGGCATCTCTACATCTCGAGCGTGCTTTGTCCTAGCAGAGCGAGACCCGCTTTGCTGCTGTGTATGCGCGCGCCCCTATTTGGAGTTCGCGCTCCGGTTGCTCTGGGCGTCGAGAGAGCCCGATGGCATGGACCGCGTGTTTGCGACCTATGCAGCCGACCATCAAGCGAATGTTGGGAAGCTGGCGACGGTTCGGCCCGAGTTCAAGGAACTTGTCGAGGCGACTCAGTCTGCAGCGCCCCTTGCTTCGCTCACGCAGAAGCGTGCGCCGGATTTGCGGGCGACAATAGAGCAGATCGGTAGGCGAGACAGTGCGGATGGAGTTTCAACGCTCTACGCCGATGCGGAAGAATACGATTTGTCAATCGGGTACCTGCACAACTTCTCGCATGCGAACCCGCTCACCTTGAGTTTGGAGCCAGGGGACGCTCTTCCGACAGGGGCGAATGCCGTAGTGAATGCAACGCTTGCGTTGCTTAGGACCATTGGCTATCGGTTGCATTGGGAACAGGAATCCATCGTTCACATTGCCATTGGGATAAGCTCTTTCGAGCCACTGACTGACTTGGAAAAGGACTCAATCCGAACCGAGAGCGTACAGAGTGGCGGTACCGCATAGTTGGCCTGGATTCCAATGCAGGAAGGGGTTGCACCCCTTCCCGCACCCGTCCCTGCGAGGACGGCGGCCTGGCACCCAAAGCTTAAACGGTACCACCGAAGCCCGGCGCTCTCGCCGCGCGCAGCACATCGCGATGCATCAGCCGCCGCGTTGCCTTCAAAGGGAGGGGGTGCCGGGGGAACCGCAGGTTCTCCGGCATGGGCGTCCACTCAACGCCTTGGCACCGGATGCTCAGCATCCGGTGGCACGCCCCATCCGGTGCCACCCGCCGAGTACGAAGATGAGTGGCGGGCTCACAGAAGCACCCACGCCAACGCCAACGCCGGAGGCGATCGACCACGAGGCGCCCGACGTCAAACCAACGTCGCTTAGCCGCACATGCGATGCGCAGCCTTGCAAGCCCTTCGCAACAGGCGGCTGAGGACTGGAATCGCCTGCAGCCCCAACTTCATTAGCGTACCAAAAGGATCAAAGCACTGTCCTGCCAGTCCTGCGAGACGGCCTTACAGATGCCTTCGAGTTTTAAAGTGTTTGAATCCTGGTTTATGGTTCCACTGCCGATATTCATTAAGTTTGCCTTCGACTGGAGGCTTAAACAGATCGCGAGCGATAGAACGCTGTTCCTCCGAAACTGTTGTCCAATCAAAGTCGTCCGGCATGCTGTGTGCCACGCAATCAACCGCCATCGATATGCCCGGCTTGGTGAAACTATTCATCGCGATTCCCACAGCGAGAGTCGTTGGATACTGGATTTGAGCAAGCCTTGTTAGAGCGATCAACTGTTCGCGCCGCGTGTGTCGCGGCTCATTGCAGACGTACCAGAGAAAAAGCACGTCCGCGTCAAGTGGGACGGCGAAATATCTACCTTTGTGCGTGACCTCACAAAGCTGGCTCTTTTGAATGAGACGATTAGCAATGTCTACGCGTTCGACCCGACGAAAGCTATTTAAGTATCTCGCGACGAGCATGGCACTTTGGCCCAATGGTTCGGACGCGGGACGTGGTTTAACTTCATCGATGCCGGATGGAATGTCTACCAACTCGCGCATCTCTCGGATAAGTCGATCAAAAAGTTCACTGGGCTGGCGTTCCTTATCTCTTGTAGCCTTGCGTCGCATTGCATTGTATTTATTCCAAATGTCGCTCGCCAGGCGAATCGGAAGGCCTGACTTTATCGCATCTTTAATGCCAGGATACTGTGACTGGTGTGCCGCGAGCAAGTCAAGCTCCGTGCAGCCCAGAAACGTACTGTGAACAAGGAATGACTGTCGGAATGCCAAAAACTCTAGCAGATCCGGAAGGCTTCCGAGCTCCTTGAGCATACTGCCAAGTTCATTAAAGGAAAGCTGAATGACCGGGTAGTCCTGCCCTTCGAATGACACGCCGGGATGGTGTCCCATTTGAGAAAGCGGGAGGTGGTCGATGGCTGCAATGGAGAAAAACCGTTTGGGTGGCGTCGCGCCGAGGTCGAGCCTTCCAACATGCTTATTCTCTACGTACCGAATGAAGCCCTTCTTCACCGCCCTCAAGGCGCCTCTGATTTGACTCGTCGCTTCTGCAATTTTTTCGTTCGCCCATTCAACTCTCTCGTCTACTGACCAGTTCTGATGCGCTCGACGGTCTGCAGTCTTTACCTGAATGATTAAGCATGCGTCACCAAACAGCACGAGTAGATCGCAAAGCTCCTTTTCCTGTTTCTTGCGGAAGTATTTTGGGCCGCGAAAGACGAAATCTTCAATAAAAGCCAGATTGCAGACCCGCTCAACGAAGTCCTCGCCGAGGGCGCCATATTTGGCGGACTCCTTGTCAGGCTGTGATGAGGGTGCCATCAAAGTATCTCGGTACCTAGCACAACCAAAGACCTGCTTGTCTAGGAATTTCAACTGTAGTCAGCCCCCCAGCCACTTGGCGAGGTGACACCGGAGTTGTGCCACTCAAATCCTTGCCGGACTTCAGTGCTGCGGGTGCCGCTGGGTGCCCGGCACTGAAGTGAGCACCGACTTCAGTGGCACGTGTGGAGGGGAATACTGGAACCCGCGACGCCTTCCGAAAGGGAGGGGGTGCCGGGGGAACCGCAGGTTGCCCGGCATGTGCGACGCCCGACGCGTCGGTGGGGGACGCTCCTTGGCGAGGCCGCCTTGGTGTTGGTTCGAACATGCAGGAAGGGGCTGCCGCCCCTTCCCGCACCCTTCCCTGCTCAGAAGAGCAGCAGGCCAGCACGCGGGCGGGATGATGCGGCGTCGTCAAAGAGAGGGGGTGTTCTTGGGCGTCGGCGGCTTCGGGAATGTACTTGCGCGGACAGGCGGGACGCCTGTCCTACCAGCAGCCGCGGAAGAGGAATCAGTAGATGGGGTAGGACACGGGCGGGAGGCATGTGCCACAAGATGGGGAAGCTCATTCTGTGAGAGGTTCTTAGGGTGGGGGAGGTGTTCTCGGGCATCGGCGGCACCGGGGATGTACTTGCGCGGACAGGCGGGACGCCTGTCCCACCAGCAGCCGCGGAAGAGGAATCAGTAGATGGGGTGGGACGCGGGCGGGAGGCATGTGCCGGGCCCTCCGGCTCGAACCCTCTGTCCCTTCGGGGCAGGAGGGAGAAATGACCACGCTTCCACGGGTTGCGCTCCGGCCGCGGCGGACTCCGCTTCACCCGTTGGTACAGGCCATCGCCCCGTTGGGGCGAGAGGCAGTGGGCCGCGAAGCACCGGTCGCCGCGACGGCTTGAAGGGAGGGGTGCTGGGGGAACCGCAGGTTCCGCCCGGCATGTGCGACTCCCGACGCGTCGGTGAGCGATGCTGCTCGGCGAGGCCATGGAGATCATTCGAGCATGCAGGAAGGGGCTGCCGCCCCTTCCCGCACCCTTCCCCGTTTTGAGGCAGTTGGGGATGGCGTGATCTGGGGCGGTTCGGGCAGCCGGGGGCCCTTCGTGAGGACGGGGTGCTGGGGTTGTTTCGCGGCGCTTGCGGGCGTTGTGCGTGTGCGGCGGTGGTCGTTGAGGACGGTCGGCTTCGAGCATGCAGGAAGGGGCGCTTCCCGCACCCATACCCGTTTTGAGGCACTTGGGGATGGCGAGAGTTGGGGGGGTGGGTGCCGCACTGATGCCGCTGGGGTAAAGAGAAAACAGGGGAGGGTTGTGGTGGGCGTGCAGGAGTGGGGGCACCGCTGTCGAACGTCGCGCGTTCTCGCGGGGTACGGGGGAAGAGTCTTTACGGGTAGCGGTCGCTGATCAAGGATTGTGAGAGGTTTGAGGCCGCGGGCTTGGGTGCGGGAAGGGGGCGTAGCGGCACCATTTGAATCGCGTGGTTGATGTGCTCTGAGGGACGGCTCGAAGGCGACGACGACCCCTTCAGGGTCGAGGCAGTGGTGGGGCGGTTCCCGGGGATGGCGCTCGAAGACTCGCTTCATCCCCGGCTACTTACGTCCAGGCCTTCGGCCTGCAGGACGCTTCGGAACGGGCGTGTGCGGCATGGTGGGCAAGTGCGTGGCACCTCGCGGCAAGTTGGGGCTCGGTCGCTGCACGCGGGGTCGCGTTGTCCAAGGTTGCAGGCCGCGGCGGGGCGGTACACTTTCTGCGGCGTTTCATGCGATCGGTGTGCACCCTGGAATGGAGGCGGCCATGGACTTCTCGTTCTCGTTCAAGAAAAAGCCGGAGGGGATGGGCGGGGCGGCTCCTAAGGAGTCGCCGGCGATGGCGCAGTTCAATCTCATTCGCGGGTGCGGGATCAACCTGAGCGGGCACTTGCAGCTCAAGGACATCATCGCGGGGGTGGACGAGGGCATGTTCGAGTCCATGCCGTTTGCGGGGGTGCTGGGGCTGATGGGGTCGCTCAGCGAAGAGGGGGAGGCGCGGTCGGAGGATGTGTGGCTGTATCAGCCCGCGGAAGAGACGACGCCTGAGGAACTGGCGGCGATCGCGTTCAACCTGGCCCGGCTGACCAAGGGGGCGCTGGTGCTGGAGGAGCTTGGCGCGGGCGTGGATGAGGAGCGGGG